>NZ_JAIUHW010000007.1:0-374483 GCF_020165315.1 Mesorhizobium sp. BR115XR7A | reverse complement strand
CCTGCAACGCTGGGGATTGGCGAAAGCCATTGAGGCATCCGATCTCCCCCCTTGTGGGGGAGATGTCCGGCAGGACAAAGAGGGGCGCCGTAGAGTGACGACCTCAATCATGGCGTGCAGCGTGATGATCGGCTTGCAATTGGTCGGCAAACGCTGGTCGGAGCCGCGGCTGCTCGGCATCGCCAGGGCGATGATGCCCTTGACCAGCGGCTTTCGCCGTCCGCCCGGCTATTGAGCGAAGCGATCCAATCCATAGGGCGCCAGCAGCGTGTCGCGCTTGCCATCAAGAATTTCGCGCGTGGCGAACAGGCCGATGGCTGGCGCCAGAGTGATGCCGGAATGCATGACCGCGATATAGACACCCTCCTTGCCTTTGGCGCGGCCGATGATCGGAAAGCCGTCGATCGGTGTCGGCCGGTACCCAACGGTGTGGAAATCCAGCTCCAGCCCGTCGCTGTCGCGCAGCATGGCTTTCATGGCTGCGAACAATTCACGCGCCGTGGCTTCGGCGTCCATGCCGGGATCGGCGCCACCGAAATCCGAGCCGGCGATGATCCGACGCTCGGCCGTCTGACGCATGTGCAGGCGCTCGGCCAGCACCAGCCCGTTGAGCAGTTTCTTGTAAGGCCGCGAGTGGACGATCAACCCGGGCGGTGTCTCGATCGGCAGGTTGATGCCGGCGGTCGCGGCAATGTCTGGCGAACCCACGCCGGCCGCGATCACCACCTCGTCGGCGGCAAACAGTCCATGCGATGTGTCCACGCCGGTAATCTTGCCGACGCTTTGGACAAGCGTCGTCACCGTGCTGAAGAGGATTCGCGCGCCGCGCCGTTCGGCATCGGCCAGCAGTGCCTTGGTGGCCGCGACAGGCTCGGCGACACCCTCTTCTGCGACATGCAGGGCGAAATCGGGAAGCTCGGTGAGATTGGGCTCGATGAGCGCCACCTCGCCGCGGTCGACGCGCTCGATTCCGTAGCCCCACTCAGAATGCTCCGCTGCATAGTTCTCCATGTCGGCCGGCGGCAGATCCCAGCACAGGCCGCCGCACCAATTGAGCGGCAGGCCGGGCAGGTCCCGCGCTAGGCGAGCCCACTCAGCCATGGCGCGGGTGCGCAGCCGGAAATACGGCTCCGGGTTACCCCAGCTTGCATTGATCCAGGCAAACGAGTTCGGCGTTGCGACACCACCGATTTTGCTGTCGGCAATCACCGTCACCCGCGCCCCGGCCTTGGTCAGATGCCATGCGATGGAGGCACCGATGATGCCGGCGCCGATGACGATAATTTGCTTGGTTTCGCTCATGCTTGATCTCCGTCGGACTGGCATCCCTGATGCCATTGCCGCTGCCGGAGCTCAAGTGCGGACAGGGCCGGTCAGGCTAAAACCGTCGACAGGCCGGGAAAGCGCTGCTAGAAGCCCGCGCCACAGACAGGATCCGAAAAATTGGCTGAAGACATCGAACAGGCGGTATCGCGCCGCCGCACTTTCGCGATCATCGCCCACCCCGACGCCGGCAAGACGACGCTGACCGAAAAGCTGCTTTTGTTCGGCGGCGCCATCCAGCTTGCCGGCGAGGTGAAGGCCAAGAAGGACCGTATCCAGACCCGGTCTGACTGGATGAAGATCGAGCGCGAGCGCGGCATTTCGGTCGTCACCTCGGTGATGACCTTCGAATATGAGGACAACGTCTTCAACCTGCTCGACACGCCGGGCCACGAGGATTTCGCCGACGATACCTATCGCACGCTGTCGGCGGTCGACTCGGCCGTCATGGTCATCGACGCCGCCAAGGGCATCGAGCCGCGCACGCTGAAATTGTTCGAGGTCTGCCGGCTGCGCGACATCCCCATCATCACCTTCGTCAACAAGATGGACCGTGAAAGCCGCGATCCGTTCGAGATTTTGGACGAAATCGAGCAGAAGCTGGCGCTGGACATCGCGCCCATCACCTGGCCGATCGGCCGTGGCAAGACCTTCTCCGGTACCTATCACCTGGCGCTGAACGCCGTGCGCAAGGGCGATGACGAGAAGGAACGCACCCCCGTCAACGGTCCCGATTCCAACCGCGTTGCCGGCCTTCTGCCGGAAAACGAGCGCGAGGCCTTCATCGAGGAACTCGAGCTCGCGCGAGAAGCCTGCCGTCCGCTCGACATCGAGGCCTTTCGCGAGGGCCATCTGACGCCGGTCTATTTCGGCTCGGCGCTGCGCAATTATGGCGTGCGCGATCTGATCGAGGCGCTTGGCGCCTTTGGCCCGCCGCCCCGCGCGCAGGAGGCCGATACCCGCACTATCGAGGCGACGGAGGAGAAAATGACTTCCTTCGTCTTCAAGATCCAGGCCAACATGGATCCCAATCACCGCGACCGCATCGCCTTCGTGCGCGTCTGCTCGGGCAAGCTCGAGCGCGGCATGAAGGCCAAGCTGGTGCGCACCGGCAAGCCGATGTCACTCTCGGCGCCGCAATTCTTCTTTGCCCGCACCCGCGTCACCGCCGACGAGGCGTTTGCCGGCGATGTCGTCGGCATTCCCAACCACGGCACGCTGCGCATCGGCGACACGTTGACCGAAGGCGAGGAAATCCTGTTTCGCGGCGTGCCCAACTTCGCCCCGGAAATCCTGCGTCGCGTCCGTCTCGGCGACGCGATGAAGGCGAAAAAGCTCAAGGAAGCGCTGCACCAGATGGCAGAGGAGGGCGTCGTCCAGCTGTTCTCGCCGGAAGACGGCTCGCCGGCCATCGTCGGTGTCGTCGGCGCCCTCCAGCTCGATGTGCTCAAAGAGCGGCTGAACTTCGAATATACGCTGCCGGTCGAATTCGAGATGTCGCGCTTTTCCATCTGCCGCTGGATATCGGCCGACGACAAGGGCGAGGTGCTTCGCTTCATCGAGGCGCATCGCGGCGACATCGCCCGCGACCTCGACAACGACCCGGTCTTCCTCGCCCAGCATGCCTTCTCGCTGAACTACGAAGCCGAACGCTGGAAGGCGATCCGCTTCGCCACGATCAAGGATTATCAGGTGCGAGACAAGGCGGCGTGATTCTAGTGAGTAGTGAGTAGTGAGTAGTGAGTAGGTACGCCTCGTTCTCCCATCGCACTACTCACTAGCAACTACTCACTACTCTACTCTTATGATCACCCCTTGGCCGCCGCTTCGATCTCAGCGATATCGATCTTGCTCATCTGCATCATTGCCGACATCACCCGGCCGGCCTTGGCCCTGTCCGGATCCAGAAGCAGGCGCGGCAGCTGCTCCGGCACGACCTGCCAAGACACACCGAATTTGTCCTTCAGCCAGCTGCATTGCGAAGGTTCGCCGCCACCTTCGATAAGCTTCTCCCAGAAGTAATCGACCTCTTCCTGCGTCTTGCAGTCGATCGACTGTGACATCGCCTCGTTAAACTTGAATTGCGGTCCGCCATTGAGCGCCTGGAACGGCACGCCGTCGAGCTCGAACGTGGTCATCAGCACTTTGCCCGCATCGGCGTGACCCTCGGGCCAACGCAGAACGCTCGTAACCTTCGAATTCTTGAAGATGGAGACGTAGAAATTCATCGCCTCTTCTGCCCGGCCGTCGAACCACAGGCAGGTGGTGATCTTTTGCATGTCGTGCTCCTAGGTTGCTTCCTGCTGTTACAATGAAACGGCTGACTCCGAGAATGGTGCCATTTCTTGCCGTCTGCCCAAGGACGGCCTTGATACGCCCGACCCGACATAGACATCGAATTTTTCTGAGACGCTCGTTTTTTCAGGAGAACCTGGCGCATTGCAAAAATGTGGCCAGACCATACTTGGCGGTCTATAAACCCTGCGATCAAAATTCAGCGCCGCCACGCTCCGCATCGAGCGCAGCCAGACAGCCAAGGAAAATTCATGCCCGCCTATCGCTCCCGCACCACCACCCATGGCCGCAACATGGCCGGCGCCCGCGGCCTGTGGCGCGCTACTGGCATGAAGGACAGCGATTTCGGCAAGCCGATCATTGCGGTGGTCAACTCCTTCACCCAGTTCGTGCCGGGCCATGTCCATCTGAAGGACCTAGGCCAGCTCGTCGCGCGCGAGATCGAGAAGGCCGGCGGTGTCGCCAAGGAATTCAACACCATCGCCGTCGACGACGGCATCGCCATGGGCCATGACGGCATGCTCTATTCGCTGCCGTCGCGCGAGCTGATCGCCGATTCCGTTGAATACATGGTCAATGCGCACTGTGCCGACGCCATGGTCTGCATTTCCAATTGCGACAAGATCACGCCCGGCATGCTGATGGCCTCATTGCGCCTCAACATCCCGACCGTCTTCGTCTCCGGCGGCCCGATGGAAGCCGGCAAGGTTGTGCTGGCCGGCAAGACGCAGGCGCTCGACCTCGTCGATGCCATGGTTGCGGCCGCCGACGACAAGATCTCCGACGAGGACGTCAAGGTCATCGAGCGCTCGGCCTGCCCGACCTGCGGTTCCTGTTCGGGCATGTTCACCGCCAATTCCATGAACTGCCTGACCGAGGCGCTGGGCCTGTCGCTGCCCGGCAACGGTTCGACGCTGGCCACGCATGCCGACCGCAAGCGCCTGTTCGTCGAGGCCGGCCATCTCATCGTCGATCTCGCCCAGCGCTACTACGAGCAGGATGACGAGAGTGCATTGCCGCGCAGCATTGCCTCGAAGGGCGCCTTCGAGAATGCCATGACGCTCGATATCGCCATGGGCGGCTCCACCAACACCGTGCTGCACATTCTGGCCGCCGCGCACGAGGGCGAGGTCGATTTCACCATGGAAGACATCGACCGGCTGTCGCGGCGGGTGCCGGTGCTATGCAAGGTGGCGCCGGCCAAGTCCGACGTCCACATGGAAGACGTCCACCGCGCTGGCGGCATCATGGCGATCCTTGGCCAGCTCGACAATGCCGGGTTGCTCAACCGCGACCTGCCGACCGTGCATACGGCGAGCCTCGGCGAAGCGCTCGACCATTGGGATATTTCGCGCACCTCGAGCCAGAATGTGCGCGACTTCTTCCTCGCCGCGCCCGGCGGCGTGCCGACGCAGGTCGCCTTCAGCCAGGACCGCCGCTGGGACGAGCTCGACATGAACCGCGAGACAGGCGTCATCCGCTCGGCCAATACGCCTTTCTCGAAAGACGGCGGCCTTGCCGTCCTGAAAGGCAATCTGGCGCTCGATGGCTGTATCGTGAAGACAGCCGGCGTCGACGAGTCGATCCTGAAATTCACCGGACCGGCTCGTGTCTTCGAAAGCCAGGACGCTTCGGTCAAGGCGATCCTTGCCAATGAGATCAAGGCTGGTGACGTCGTCGTCATCCGCTATGAGGGTCCGCGCGGCGGCCCCGGCATGCAGGAGATGCTCTATCCCACCAGTTATCTGAAGTCGAAAGGCCTCGGCAAGGCCTGCGCGCTGGTCACCGATGGGCGCTTCTCCGGCGGCACCTCGGGCCTGTCCATCGGCCATGCTTCGCCGGAAGCGGCGGAAGGCGGGCTGATCGGACTGGTGCAGGAGGGCGATACGATCGAGATCGATATCCCGAACCGCACCATTCGCCTTGCCGTCGATGACGCGGAACTCGATGCGCGCCGGGCGGCGATGGAGGCCAGGGGCGCGGACGCCTGGAAGCCGCAGGAAAAGCGCAAGCGCAAGGTGACGACGGCGCTGCGCGCCTACGCCGCCTTCGCCACCAGCGCCGATAAGGGGGCGGTAAGGCACGTGCCGGAGTAAAGTTCGAATCTCGTCAGGCAGGCGCTGCGGCACAAACTCCGCAGGACTACCTGTCCTCGACTTGCGCCGCTCCACATTAAGGCATCAGCTGATATTCATACAGCTTCTGGTAAAGTCCGCCTTGCCCGAGCAGCACCTTGTGCGGCCCGCTTTCCACCACCTTGCCGGCTTCCAGCACCACGATCGTGTCGGCCTGGTGCACGGTCGAGAGGCGGTGTGCGATGACGATTGTGGTGCGCCCTTCCGTCAGCTGTTGCAGCGCGTCGCGGAACAGCGCTTCCGACTCGGCGTCGAGCGCACTGGTTGCCTCGTCCAGCAGCAGGATTTCGGCATTGCGCAGCATGGCGCGCGCGATCGAGATGCGCTGGCGCTGGCCGCCCGACAAAAGGCCGCCATTCTCACCGACATCCGTCTCGTAGCCTTTCGCCTGCGCGACGATGAAGTCATGGGCGTTGGCAGCCCTGGCCGCGGCGATCACCTCGTCGTCGGTCGCATCCTCGCGCCCAAGCCGGATGTTGTGCATGATCGTGCCGGCAAACAGGAACGTATCCTGGCTGACATAGGCGATCTTTTCCCTGAGCGAGGCGAGCGTGGCATGGGAAATATCCTGGCCGTCAAGCAGCACCCTGCCGCTCTTCGGGTCATACATGCGCATGATGAGGTTCAGGATCGTCGACTTGCCGCCGCCGGAGGGGCCGACCAGCGCCGTCATCTTGCCGGGCGCCAGGGTCAGGTCGAACCGGTCCAACACCGGCGGACCGTTCTGATAGGCGAAGCTGACGGCATCGAACCGGATCTCGCCCGGTCCGGCCCGAAGCGGCTTCGCATCCGGCTTCTCGGCTAATGTCAGCGGCTGGTCGGCGAGCTCGAACATCATGCGCACGCCGACAATGCCGCTTTCCAGCGATATGCGCACCCGCGCGAGGCGCTTTGCCGGCTCATAGGCAAGCAGCAGCGCTGCGATGAAGGCCATGATGTTGCCAGGCATCTGGCCGCCCTGCAGGACCAGCAAGCCGCTGACCATGACGGCGCCGGCGATCGCCAGGCCGGCCAGCGTTTCCATCACCGGATTGGTCACCGCTTCCAGCGCGGCGATGTTGTTGGCCCGATCCTCGACGTCCGCCACCGCCCTGTACATGCGTTTGCGCATCAGGCCTTCGAGGTTGAAGGATTTGACCACGCGCACGCCGATCGCGGTTTCCTGCATCACCTGCACGATCTGGCCGACCGACCGGAACTCCATGGCGGCGAACTTGCGCACGCGCTTCAGGATGCGGTTGACGCCATAGATGGCCAACGGACCGACGACGAAGCAGATCAGCGACAGCGCCGGCTGCTGCCAGACCATGACCCCAATCAGGGCAGCCAGCGTCACCAGATCGCGCACGTAGGAAGTGACGATGAGGTCGAGCACGTTGCGCGCCGCCTGGGCATTGTTGGTCATGCGGGTGATCAGGTCGGACGACGAGGTCGAATGGTAGAATTCGATGCCTTGCGCCAGGATGCGGTCATAGATCTTGCGCTGCCGTTCGGCGATGATGGCGTTGCCGACGCGGCTCATGAAGTAGGCCTGGACGAAATTGGCGATGCCCTTGACGATGAAGATCCCCGCGACCGCCACGGCGATCATATTGACGCGGTCGACCCGTTTATCGATGACGAATTCATTGGTGATTTCACGCAGGATCCAGGCACTGGCGGCCGTCATGCCGGCCACCACGAGCATCGACAGGATGGCGGCGGCGTAGCCGGCCCTGTGTTGCCGGAACGATTCCCGGAGCAGCCTTGCGACGAGGCGCTGGTTCTCCGTCGAGCGGAAGAAGCGAAACAACGGCTGATCCTTGATGCCGGGATGACGAAGGCGGCTTATAGAGGGAGATGCCGCCGGAGGGAACCTTTCGCCGCCATGGAAAGAAACCGCTGCGGCGGGGTGTCTTTTGAGACACGATGCGGCAGTGATTCTTCAAGCAGGATGATGACAGATGGATTTCGATCTTATTGTGCGCGGCGGCACGCTTCCGGATGGCGGCATCGCCGACATCGGCATCAGCGGCGAGACGATCGCCGCGATCGAGCCGAAGCTCGACGGTTCCGCGCGGACCGAGGTCGACGCCCATGGCAATCTGGTGTCACCGCCCTTCGTCGATCCGCATTTCCACATGGACGCGACGCTCTCCTACGGCCTTCCGCGTATCAACGCGTCGGGCACGCTGCTCGAAGGCATAGCGCTATGGGGCGAACTGAAGCCGCTCCTGACGCACGAGGCCGTGCGTGACCGGGCGCTCGCCTATTGTGACTGGGCGGTGTCGATGGGGCTGCTCGCCATCCGAACCCATGTCGACGTCTGCGACGACCGGCTGCTGGCCGTCGAGGCGCTGCTGGAGGTCAAGAAAATCGTCGCACCCTATATCGATCTGCAATTGGTGGCCTTCCCGCAGGACGGCTTCTATCGCTCGCCGACGGCACGAAAAAACACCATTCGCGCGCTGGACATTGGCGTCGACATCGTCGGCGGCATTCCGCATTTCGAGCGCACCATGGCCGACGGCACACGCTCGGTTACCGAACTGTGTGAGATCGCGGCAAAACGCGGGCTCATGGTCGACCTGCATTGCGACGAGACCGACGACCCGCTGTCGCGCCACATCGAACAGCTCGCCTATGAAGCGCAGCGCCTCGGCCTGCAGGGCAGGGTGGCCGGTTCGCACCTCACCTCGATGCATTCGATGGACAATTACTACGTCTCAAAGCTTCTGCCGCTGATCGCCGAAGCCGGCGTTTCCGCGATCCCCAATCCGCTGATCAACATCATGCTGCAGGGCCGCCACGACACATTCCCGAAGCGGCGTGGCATGACGCGGGTCAAGGAGATGCTGGCGCTGGGCATCCGTGTCGGCTGGGGTCAGGATTGCGTGCTCGATCCCTGGTATTCGCTGGGCACCGCCGACATGCTCGACGTCGCCTTCATGGGCCTGCATGTCGCCCAGATGTCGAGCCCCGCCGACATGGCGCGCTGCTTCGACATGGTCACCAACGTCAATGCCGCGATCATGGGCCTCGACCATCTCGGCCTCGGCGTCGGCAAGCGCGCCAGCCTGGTGATCCTCGATGCCGGCAATCCGATCGAGGCTCTGCGCCTGCGCGCCGAGCGCATCTGCGTCATTGCCAGGGGCAAGGTGGTGGCGGAGCGGGTGAGGCAGGATACCAGGCTTTCGATCTCCGGCAGGCCGTCGCAGGTGAACCGCAGACATATATCCACCTAGATACAGCCGATTCCCGACGCTGGTCTTACCTATTTCCCGATTTCTCCTCGTCAAAGCCGGCGCTTCCGTCTACGACGCGGCTCGGGCGAGGGAGGAATCGGGGCAGGCATGACGCAACCCGTGGCGCGGAATTCCACAATCAAGAATGTCCTCCTGGCCGGCATCCTGCTGATGCTGGCCGGCGACTTCCTGTTTGCGCTCAATGATGCGATGGGCAAGTGGCTGGTCGCCAGTTTCTCCGTCGGCCAGGTGGTGCTCATCCGCTCGATCGGCGCTTTCTTCGTGCTGGGTCCGATGATCGCCAACCAGGGCGCCGGCAGACTGTTCCAGCTGGAGCGGCCAGGGTTGCAGATCCTGCGCGTGGTGGCGACGACACTGGACACCGCCTTGTTCTACGCCGCCGTCGTCTACCTGCCACTCGCCGATGTGATGAGCTTCTACATGGCCGGGCCGATCTATGTGGCGGCGCTGTCACATTTCCTGCTTGGCGAAAAGGTCGGCTGGCGCCGCTGGGTGGCGATCCTGCTCGGCTTCTGCGGTGTGGTCATCATGCTGAAACCGTCCTCTGCCGCGTTTTCGCTGTCATCGAGTTTCGCACTTGTCGGCAGCCTTGCCTTCGCCTTCGCCATCATCCTCAACCGACGCCTGCGCGGCACCAGCGACACCAATCTGGTGACATGGCAGACGATCGGCACGCTGGCGGTCGGCGGCGCCCTCACCATCGGGGCCTGGAAGACGCCGTCTGCGCTTGATTTCGGCGCCATGCTGCTGCTCGGCATCGTTTCCTGCGGGGCGCATCTGATGATCACCAGGGCGCTGAAACTGGCGCCGGCCTCGACGCTGGCGCCGCTGCACTACACGCTGCTCTTGTGGGCGGTGGTGTTCGGGCTGGTGTTCTTCGGCGACGTCCCCGGTCCGGGCATCCTGATCGGCTCGGGCATCATCGTCCTGGCCGGCCTGTTCATCTTCCACCGCCAGAAGGTGGTAGACACCACGGTGCCGCCGGAGAACGTGCCGAAAGGTGTGAACTAGGGGCCAGATTTCTGGTGCCTAGCCCTTGCGTACCGCCGCCAGGTGCCGCGAAAATTCCTCTGTCTCCATCAGCGCCTTGCAGCGGGCGAAGCGGCCGTCGGCATAGGCGCGGAAATCGTCGACGGGATTTTCGTTGGCAAGCTGAATCAGCCCCCACAGCGTCCACAACAGGTCGCACATCGCCTTGTAGATGACGATGCGGCCGCGCTCCGCCGGCCTCGCCTCGCCGCCGAAATAGGCGCGCATCAGCTCCTCGTCCTGGGCGGCGTCGAACTTGCCTTCCACGCTGAGGTCGCCGAGGTCCCAGAGCGGGTCGTTCATCCCCGAATATTCCCAGTCGACGATCCACATCCGCTCGCCCGTGTCGAGGAAATTCTCGCACAGCGGGTCGCAATGGCAGGCGACGAGAGGCAAGGGGCGGACGGCCAAGGCCGAGCGTACGCTGCCGGCCTCGCGCACCACGTCATGATAGCCGGCGGGCAGGGCGACATCCCTGGTCGACAGCACCTTGAGATAGTCGTCGATCATCGAAAACAGTTCGAAGCGGAAGGGGAACACCGCGCCGGACGCGTGCAGCTTGCGGAAGGCCTCGGCCGCTCGGGCCGGGCTGCCCTGCCGCTCCTTGAACTTCTCCGGCGACATCGTCTCCGCACCGGCAATGTAGCGCGTCACCATCAGGCCGCTGGCGGCGTCGGCATGCAGCACTTCAGGACTTACCCCCGCGATTGCCGCCTCACGCGCGGCAATCGCCTCGTTGGCGCGGTTGATGTATTCCTCGGTGCCTTTGCCTGGAATACGCAGGCAGTAATCGCCGGCCTTGAAGACGAGGTTGGTCAAGCCGCCGAGCCGTTCCAGCGGCCCAGTATAGCCGGCCAGTACCGGAATGGCGGCAAGTTTTGCCCGCGCCTCGTCTGTCCCCATGCCTGCGTCCCCACGCGTTATTTCTCGGCTGCACGGTTCCACAATTTTCGCCGTTTGGCTATCATCGCGGCGAGACGAGGGATGGTGGACAGTGGCGGACAGCAAACATCAAGGCGCGCTCGGCGAGGTCTACGCGGCCAAGCGCCCGGAAGAGGTGGCCGCACTGTACGACCGCTGGTCGCAAACCTACGACGCCGACATGTCGGCAGCCGGCTACCGCCACCCGACCATCTGCCTTGCTTTGCTCGCCCGCCATCTGCCGCGCGGGTCAGCCCCGCTGCTCGACGCCGGGGCCGGTACCGGGCTGATCGGCGAGTGGCTCGATATTGCCGGCTATCCCCAGGTCGAGGCGCTGGATATCTCGCAAGGCATGCTGGATCAAGCCGCGCGCAAGGGCGTCTATTCGGCGCTGCATTGCCTGGCGCTCGGCGGCGCCTTGCCATTTGCCGACAGCACTTATGCCGGCATCATCTCGGCCGGCGTCTTTACCTCCGGCCATGTCGGCGCCGAGGGACTGGACGAACTGATCCGCATCTGCCGGCCGGGTGGGGTGATCGTGCTGACGGTCAAGAACACGTTGTGGGATCACGGTTTTGCCGCGCGCATCGCCGAACTCGAGGCACAAGGCCTGGTCACGCGGGTCGAGGAAACACGACCATATGTCTCAATGCCAGGCGAGGCCGATACCGTCCCCAGCCGTGGCCTCGCCTTGCGCGTGAGTTAAGCCTTCACGCGCTCCATTGCCGGGTCGTATAGCGGCTCAAGATGAATTTCAGCCGGCGTCCTCTCCATCGCCACCACAAGTTCATAGCTGCCCGAGGCGAGAAAATGGTCGCTTACTCCGTCGGCGTTGCGCACATAACCGTAGCCGATGTTCTTTCCCACCGTGTAGCCATAGCCGCCGCTGGTGAGATAGCCGACCGGCTGGCCATCGCGCAGGATGGTCTCGCGTCCGACGAGCACGATCTCCGGATCATAGACCGTGAAACCGGCAAAGCACTTCTTCAGCGAGGCGCCGCCAACCTTCTCGAGTGCGCGCCGTCCGACGAAGTCGGTGTTCTTGCGCAGCTTGACCGCCCAGCCGAGCCCAGCCTCCAGCGGTGTGTCGTTGGGCGTGATGTCGGAGCCCCAGGCGCGATAACCCTTTTCCAGCCGCAGCGATTCCAGCGCGCGGTAACCGACCGGCCGGATGTCGTGCTTCCCGCCGGCCGCCATCAGCACGTCGAAGACTTCGCCGGTAGCGGCGATCGGCACATGCAGTTCCCAGCCCAGTTCGCCGACATAGGTGACGCGCAGCGCCCGGACTGTGTGACCGGCTATTGTGATCTCGCGCACATGGCCGAACGGGAAGCCGGCATTCGACACATCCGCATCGGTGACCGCTGAAAGCACGTCGCGGGCGCGCGGTCCCATCAGCGACAGCGTGCCGAAATCCTCGGTGACATCGGCGAGCTGGGCATCGAGGCCGTGGCCAATATGGTCGCTGATCCACGAGGCATCATGGGTGCGGAAACCCGTGCCAGTGACGATGTAGAATTTTTCCTCGGCCAGCCGCGACACGGTCAGGTCGGCCTCGATGCCGCCGCGCGAGTTGAGGAGTTGCGTGTAGGTCAGCCGGCCGACCGGCTTGCCGACATCGTTGGCACAGATCCAGTCCAAGGCCCTCGCCGCGTCGGGCCCGCTCAGCTCGTACTTGGCGAAGGACGACTGGTCGAAGATACCGACACGCTTGCGCACGTGCCGATGTTCGTCGCCGACGGCGGCGAACCAGTTCTGCCGGCCCATCGAATAGATGTCCTTCGGCTCGACGCCCTCCGGCGCGAACCAGTTCGGCCGTTCCCAGCCGAGCTTGGAGCCGAACACGGCGCGATGGTCTTTCAGCCTGTCGTAGAGCGGGGAGACGATGCGCGGCCGGCCGCTGGTGTATTCCTCGTGCGGGAAGCCGATCGCGTAATGCTTGCCATAGGCTTCCAGCGTACGTTCGCTCACCCATTGCCGGTCGCGGTGCAGGTTGGAAAAACGCCTGATGTCGACCACCCAAAGGTCGAGCGGCGCCTCGCCGTCGACCACCCATTGCGCCAGCACCCAGCCGGCCCCGCCGCCCGAGGCGATGCCGAAGGCGTTGAAGCCGGCGCCGACCAACATGTTGGGGCATTCGGGCGCCACACCGAGGATGAAATTGCCGTCCGGCGTGAAGCTTTCCGACCCGTTGATCATCTGCTTGACGCCAACGGTTTCCAGCGTCGGCACCCGCGCGATCGCCTGTGCCATGTGCTGCTCGAAATGATCGTAGTCGTCGTCGAACAGCCGGAACTCCCAATCATTGGGCACGTCGCCCCCGGGAAGATTGGTCGTCCAGGCCTGCGGGTTCGGCTCATAGCCGCCCATCACCAGCCCGCCGACCTCCTCCTTGAAATAGGTGCGCCGATCGGGGTCGCGCAGCGTCGGCGCGTCGGTTGCCAGCCCCGCGATTTTCTCGGTGATGATATACTGGTGCTTGACCGGCTGCAGCGGCACGTTGATGCCGGCCATCGCGCCGACTTGCCGCGCCCATTGCCCGGCGCAGTTCACCACCTTGTCGCAAGCGATGTCGCCTTGATTGGTCTTCACCGCCGTGATGCGGTCGCCCTTCATCTCGAAACCCGTGACGCGCACGTCTTCGTAGAGATTGGCGCCGTGCATGCGCGCGCCCTTGGCCAGCGACTGCGTGATGTCGGAAGGGCTCGCCTGGCCGTCGGTCGGCAGCCAGGAGGCGCCGACGAGATCGCCGGTCTCCATCAAGGGCCACATCGCCTTGACCTCCGCCGGAGACAGCAGCTGCATGTCCATGCCGAAGCTTTTCGCCGTCGTCGCCAGCCGTTTGTACTCGGTCCAGCGGTCGGCACTGGTGGCGAGCCTGAGGCACCCCGTCATCTTCCAGCCGGTGGCAAGACCGGTTTCGGCTTCCAGCCCCTTGTAGAGGTCGACCGAGTATTTCAGTACCCGCGTGATCGAGGCCGACGAGCGCAGCTGGCCGACCAGGCCGGCTGCATGCCAGGTCGAGCCCGAGGTCAGCTTGCCCTGTTCGAGCAGCACCACGTCGGCCTTGTGGTCACGCGCCAGATGATAGGCCGTCGAACAGCCGATGATGCCGCCGCCGATGACGACGATCTCGGCCTGGCTAGGCAAGGTCATGATTTCAGGATCCCGTATTTTATCCGGTAGTTTTCCAGCGCCGCGTCGAGCCGCGCCAGGTTTTCCTCGGTGTAGGCGACGTAATCGATCCCGGGGGCGTCGAGATAGAGCTCCGACACCATGCTCCACATCGCCTCGCGCAGCAGCGAGGCACATTGCATGGCGGCGTGCGAGCGGCGGATCGCCTCGTCCGGTTCCTTCATGAAATAGGCGGTCAGGAAGGCGAAGGATTCCTCGTCGCTCATGCCCGCGTTCGAGGCGACGCCGGCAAGGTCGAACATCGCCGTATTGAAGCCGGCATATTCGAAATCGATCAGCCAAAGCCTGCCGCCGTCGTCCAGAATGTTGGCCGGCAAAAGATCATTGTGACCAAAGACGATCGGCAGCAATTTCTGGGCGCGCTCCAGTTCGTCGGCCAACGCCAGAAAGCGCGGCAGGTCGCCGCGCTTACGGCTGTTGCCCTCGTCGAGCGTGCGCGCATAGTCGCGGATGACGTGGAACACCCAGAACATGAAGCCGGCGCCGGAGATATGGTTGGGCATCTCGCGGTGAAAGCCGCGCATCAGCGTCGCGACGCGGCCGAGATTGGCGCGCACGTCCTCGGCCAGATAGGTTCTGGCGCCAAGAAACGCCGTCACCATGATCCCCGGTTCGGCGTAACGTACCGCCGGTGCGAAGCCCGCCGCGTGAGCCGCCCGCGCGGTCATCACCTCGCGTTCGCGGAAGACATGGTGGAACGGATAATCCTGGCCGAAACGTACCACATGTTTGCCGGCCGCATCGGTGACCACATAATTGGCGTTGCTTAGGCCGCCGGGCAGCGGCGCGATCTCGATGGCGCCCGTCCAGCACGGCAGGGCGTGGATGCGGTCTTCGGCAATCACGGGATCATCCCTGGTTCGCAGGCCTGGTTTGCTGGGCTTCTATATGGCGCCATGGGCGGCGCAACGACGGCGGGGTGAAACGCAAACAATCTCGTCGGTGCGGGATGCCAGGATCGGTATCCCGCACCGCACCGACGAGCCCCTTGGCCAGGTTTATGAGCCCGGCATCCGCCCCCGCGGATCTGAAAATTCCTTGCGCCACACTCGTTACAGGCTGCCTGGGGTCAGTGAATTGCAGCTCTGCCAATTACATCCCGCTGCAGTTCCGAACCCTGTTGAGGATGGATTTCACGCCGGGGTTGCTCTTCTGTCAATAAAAAGATGTGACTTTTTTTGGGTGTTTTGTCCGAAAACATGGGCAATTTCTTTAAAAGCGCTAGGAATGCCTTAGAATCGGTCATTTTCGGGATGCCCATATGAACCACTCGAAACGACATGGCGAGATCCTGCGGCTGCTGCAGGAAGAGGGAACCGTCACTATCGCCAGCCTGGCCGACCGGTTGGGCGTTTCGCTCGAGACCGTACGCCGCGACGTCAAGCCGCTCACCGGCGACGGCTCGGTTCTGAAGATGCATGGCGCCGTCGGCCTGCCGTCGATGGTCGGCGAAGCGCCGTTCGAACGGCGCATGCGCGAGCATGCCGACGCCAAGCGAAGCATTGCCCGCGCGGTCGCGGCCACCATCCGCGACGGCGAATCGATCATGCTCGACACCGGCACCACGACCTCGTTCCTGGCGCGCGAACTGCTCGGCCACCGGCGCCTGACGGTCGTCACCAACTCGTCCGACATCGCCCGCACCCTGGCCACCATCAACGGCAACAAGGTCTATATGGCCGGCGGCGAGCTGCGCAGCGATTCAGGCGCCGCGTTCGGCACGTCGGCCATCGAGTTCGTCAGCCGCTTCTCGGTCAGCCACGCCATCATCTCCACCGGCGCCGTGGATGCGCTGACCGGTGTCATGGACTTTGATCTGGACGAGGCGGAATTCGCCCGCATGGTGCTGTCGCGGGGCCAGCGCTCGCTGGTCGTCACTGACCACACGAAGTTCGGCCGCCAGGGCCTGGTCCAGGTCTGCGGCTTCGACGGCTTTTCCGAACTCGCCACCGACCGCGCGCCGCCGCACGACATAGCCGCGGCACTGGCGCAGGCCGGAGCGCGCCTCAGCGTGGCCGGCGGAAGTTAGCCGAAGACCAGCGACTGGTGGGCGCACACGCCCGCGAAGGTGCCGCCCGACACGGCGAAGGCGATGTTGTGCATCGCGCGTGCCGCGTCACCGGCGGCATAGACGCCGGGAACCGTCGTTTGCTGCCGGTCATCGACTGATATCATCGGGCCGAGCAGGCCGTCCTTGAGGCCGCAGCCGAGCTGTTCGGCCAGCGGGCTCGCCATCGTGTTGCGTGGCGCGGTGAATATCGCCTTGACGCCAGCCTTCCGGCCATCGACGAGATGGACAACCAATCCCCCGGAGCCATCATCGCTCAGTTCGTTGACCGTCGCGGGCTCGAACCTTACATTCCTGCTCTCAAGCGCATGCATCTCGTCGGCATCGGGCTTGATCAGTCCGTTGCCGAACAGCGTGATGTCGCCCCAATCGGAAATCAGTTGCGCCTGATGCATGGACATCGGGCCGGTCGCGAGCACGCCGAGCGGCCCGGTGGAAACCTCGTAGCCGTGGCAATAGGGGCAATGCAGCACGGTTCTGCCCCATTGCTCGGCAAGCCCGGGAACCTCCGGCAGGATGTCGCGCACGCCGGTTGCCAGCACCAGTCGTGCGGCGCCGAATGTCTCGCCGCCATCGGTGGTGATTTCGAAATCGCTGCTGCTGTTGGCAATGGCTTTGTCCGCCCGTGCGGTCGCAAGCCTGGCCGTCGGGTAGGCAAGCAATTGCCGCCTTGCATCGTCCAGGATCGCTCCAGGCGTGCGTCCGTCCTGGCCGAGAAAGCCGTGCGAATGCGCGGCAAAGCGGTTGCGCGGCTGGCCGGCGTCGATCACCAGCACGGTGCGCCGCGCCCGCGCCGCCTGCATGGCGGCGGACAGGCCGGCGAAGCTGCCGCCGATAACGGCAAGATCATACTGCATGGCTGGAAACTCCAACGAGGTCGAAACGACGGCGAAAATCGGCTGTCAGGTCGGCCAGCGTGATGCGGCTGAGCTTCTCCGCCAGCAGCTTCTCGGCCGCGATGCGAAAATCGTCGAGCACGGCGATCACCGCTTGCTCGACGAGACAGCCCGGGCTTTCCGGTTCGGTGCTGAACGGCAGCAGCGTCTCGCCAAGGGCAAGGCTGATCTCGGAAAGTGAAATGTTCTCGGGCGCGCGCCCGAGCAGCCAGCCGCCGCCATGTCCGCGTGACGAGGTGACGATGCCGGCGTCGCGCAAGCCTGCGATGGTCCGGCGCACCACCACCGGATTGGTATGGATGAAGGTGGCAAGCTGCTCGGAGGTCAGAGCCTGCTCGGGCTTCTCGGCCATGTGAACGAGGATGTGCAGAGTGGAGGACAGTCGGCTATTACGCTTCATGTAACTTAGTTAGTTACGATTTGTCGCAATGTCAAACGCACCAGCGGCCTTGCGAGGTTGGCGGCAAGGCTAAACGGGTAAAGCGCGAAAACTCATCCTGAAGCAGGCGCCGCTGGGCTTGCCACCGAGGATATCGATGCGGCCGCCATGGAGATACATGATTTCCTGCACGAGATTGAGGCCGAGGCCGGCGCCATGATCCTGCGGGCGCAGCCGATAGAAGGGCTCGAAGATGCGCTCCCGCTCGCCCGGCGGGACGCCGTCGCCTTCGTCCCGGACCTCGATGATGGCGGGCGTTGCGACGCCGACGGTGATCTTGCCAGCGCGGCCGCCATGCTCGATGGCGTTCTGGACGATGTTGGTGACCGCGCGCTCGATGGCGGTGCGGTCTCCGGTGGCGAAAATCGTGTCCCGTTCCGGCTCGAACGACATTTCGTAACCGGCAGAAAACGCCATCGGCGCGAGGTCGACGATGACGCCGCGCGCGGTCGCCACGAGATCGACCGCTTCGAACGGCGACGCCTGCCGGTCGAGGCGCTGCAGGTCGAGCAACTGGTCGGTCAGCGTCGAAAGCCTGGCCGCGTCCTGCAGCAGCCGTGCCCGCTCCGGTGTCGGCGGCAACGAGGCGAGGCGCGTGTTGAGGATGGCTACCGGTGTCCTGAGCTCATGGGCGGCGTCGGTGAGGAAGCGCTTGTGGCGCTCATAGCCCTTGTCGAGGCGCGCAAGGGCGGCATTCACGGCCTTGACCAGCGGCGTCACTTCCGTCGGCACGTCCTTCAGCGGCAGCTGCACGCCGCGCTGGTCGATGTCGATGCGCTCAGCCTCGGCCGCCGCATGGCCAAGTCCCGACAAGCGCCACGCACCACCCATGGCGTTGCGAACAGCGTGGCCAGCGCCATCAGCCCGGCGAGCGGCAATATGCCCTGCAGGAAGAATTGCGGCGCCTGGCCGAGCAGACGCAGCAGCGAAAGCCCGCCCTTGGTGCCGCTGAAAATCTGGACGTTGCCGGCCATCGTGTCGGTCCAGCGGATCTTTCCCTCCGGCGGCGCGGCTTGTCCGATTGCATGGTCGATACGGGCGTCGCTGATCGTGTCGAGCAGTCCGGTGAAAGGCTGGAAGGTGGGCGGCACGGTCCCCTCTTGCAGCCTTTGCCCTGCTTGTCTCGAATGATGAACCAGAGGTCGGGAACACCCGACCGCAGCTTCGTCAGGTCCGAGGTCTCGCGCAGAACCAACTTGCCGCCGGCATCGCGTGTCACCGCATCCGCCAGCACGTCCATCGTGCCGTCCTCGTAATCGTGCGGGATAAGGCCGGTGGCCAGCATGGCGCCGAGAATGCCGACGATGATCAGGGTCAGCATGGCGCATTGCAGCAAGGCGATGCGCAGCACCAAGCTCCATTTCAGCGAATGCGGGCGCTTGAGGCTCATCGCTTGGCGCTCATGTCGTCTCGCGCAGGAGATAGCCGACGCCGCGAATGCCGTTGATCGTCACCCCGGCATCGGCATCGGCGAGCTTGCGGCGCAGGCGCGAGACATGCGTGTCGAGCGCGTTGGACTGGATCTCGTCGTCGAGGCCGAACACCGCCTCCATCAGCGCCTCGCGCTGCACCATGCGGCCGGTGCGGCGCATCAGAGCCTCCAGCACAAGGAGTTCGCGGCGCGGCAGGCTGAGCGGTTCGGCACGGATCGACGCTTCGCGATGTCCGACGTCGAGCACCAGATCGCCGGCGCGGATGAACTGCGACTGCAGCGGCGCCGGGCGCCTGAGCAGCGCGCGCAACCGGGCAAGCAGTTCCTCGAACGCGAATGGCTTTGCCAGATAATCGTCCGCGCCCATGTCCAGCCCATCGACCTTGTCCGACGTGTCGCCTCTCGCCGTCAGCACCAGCACGGGCGAGGTGTTCCTGGCCGAACGCAGTCTCGGCACCAGCGACAGCCCGTCGCCATCCGGCAACTGGCGGTCGAGCAGGATGGCGTCATAGCTGTCGACGGCAACGAACCCCTCCGCCTCCAGCAATGTGCCGGCGTGATCGACCACCATGTCGTGGCGCTTCAGCGCGGCACGCAGGGCCGAGACCATCTCGGGTTCGTCTTCGACCAGCAAGATACGCATCGACAATCCCTCAGAACACTGCGTCGGGCGCTACCGCGCCAACATTGCGTGAACATGGCAAAGCCGAAGGACTGCGGTCGACAGGCACTTTCTTAGCCTCAGCGAGATTGCGCAATGTCTATGCAACCCAGTCGCGGCAAACAACGCCGGGTCGGCACGAATCGGTCGCGCCGACGTGAAGGCGTCAGGCCCGAATATGCAACAGGTCGGGCCTGACGCTCGAAACCAATGACGCTGAAACGAAACCACGTGGCCACACCAAACTGGTTGGCGTGATGTTGTCCGGGATTGAGGTTACCATGCCCGCAAATGATGCTCTGTCTTTTCTCATGGCGTGGACCGTCGCGCCGTTCAGGGTCGGCTCCGTCACGCCGTCCAGTTCCAGCCTGGCGGCATTGATGACCCGTGACATTGGACCCGAGACCGGACCCGTGCTGGAACTCGGCCCAGGAACCGGGCCGTTCACGAGGGCGCTGCTGTCGCGCGGGGTGAAGGAGGAAGATTTGACGCTGATCGAATCCGATCCGGATTTCGCCGCACTGCTCATGCGTCGTTTTCCTGCTGCCCGGATTTTCGAAATGGACGCCGTCGGTCTGCGCCATCTCTCGCTCTTCCAACGGCCTGCGATTGGCGCCGCCGTCAGCGGCTTGCCTTTCCGGCTGATTTCGCCGCGCAGGACATTTGCCATTCTCGAAGCTGTTTTCGCCAACCTTCGCCCCGGCGCAGCGCTCTACCAGTTCACGCTCGGACGGCGCTGCCCATTCGACCAGTCGCTGCTCGACAGGCTCGATCTCGGGGTTATGCGGGTTGGCCACACCTTTCGCAACTTCCCGCCGGCGACGGTCTATCGCATCGCCAGGCTCAAGACGTCAGGAACCTACGACTGGCGCTTCGCATGACGGGACCATTGTCGGCCATTCTTGGCTTCGGCCTGTTCGGCGTCTTCTGCCTCGCCTTTACCGAGAAGATTCTGCCGATCCCGCCCTCGCATGTGCTGCTGCTGTTCCTCGGCATGACGGCGGCGCCTGACGATGCGACGCTGGCAATCCTGCTTGGCGTGACCACGCTGGCCTCAACGACAGGCTGTCTCGTCTGGTACACTGTCGGCCGCCGGATCGGAATCGATCGCGCCGACAGGCTGGTCGAGCGGTTCGGCAGATATGTCTTCTTGCGCCCCGAGACCTACCGCAAGCTTGGCCAGGCCTATCGCCGCAACCATGTCAGGGTTTCCCTGCTGGCGCAGTTCATTCCGACGGTGCGCAACTATTTGCCGATCGCGGCCGGCGCGCTCTGCCTGCCAGCCTTACCTTTCGTGGTCGCGACGGTAGCCGGAGCCACGCTCTGGAATGCCGGCTTTCTGCTTACAGGCTATGCGCTGCATGGCAGCGGCCAGAGCCCGCTCGCCGTCGGCTTTCGCATCATCGCTATTGTCGTGGCGCTGGAAACGGCGTTCATGCTTGCCTTGCGCTACGGCCCGGCATGCTGGCGGCGCATCCGACCGATGCCGGGCTGAGCCAGGGCCACGCATCCAGCCATGGGATAAGCGTCGCCATCGGCTTTTCTTCGCGGTTGCGGCGGTGTTTAGTCCGGCCATGGCCTTCACCATCCGGCAGTTGCAGTTCTTCATCGCCGTCGCCGAGCAAGGCACGGTATCGCGCGCGGCGCAAAACCTCTCCATCTCGCAATCGTCGGTCACCGAGGCGATCAAGGAACTTGAAAGCGATCTTGGCGTCGAACTGTTCGAGCGCCATCCGCGCGGCCTCAACATCACCCACAAGGGTCACCAGTTCCTGCGTCACGCGACAAAGATTCTCGCCGACGTGTCCGACGCCCGCCGCTCTTTTTCCGGCGAGCAGGCCGTGGCGGGCGGGCGGCTGCAACTCGGCGTCACCTCGCTGGTCGCCGGCTATGTGCTGTCGGATCTGCTCTCACGCTACCGCCGCGCCTATCCCGGCGTCGAGGTCTCGGCCATCGAGGACAATGGCGACTACCTCGAACATCTCCTGATCGGCGGCAAGCTGGACATTGCCGTCATGGTCACCTCCAATTTGCGCGACCGCACTGCACTGCAATCGGAAATCCTCGAAGTCTCGGCTTACCGGCTGTGGCTGCCGCTCGGCCATCCTCTGGCTGGCGCCGACATTATCGGCATCGGCGATATCGCCTCCGAACCGCTGATCATGCTGACCGTTGACGAGATCGAGGAAAACACCGGCAAGCTGCTGACGGCGATCGGCGCCAGGCCGCATGTCGCCTTCCGCACCCGTTCCGTGGAGGCCGTTCGCAGCCTCGTCGCCACCGGGGCCGGCGTGGCGCTGCTGCCTGACCTCGTCTATCGACCCTGGTCGCTGGAGGGCGACCGCATCGAATCGCGCGACATTTCCGGTTCCTTGCCGGTGGTGCAGGTTGGCATGGTCTGGCGGCGGGGATCTGGCTTGGCCGCCGCGGCGCGCGATTTTGTGGGTCTTGCCCAGTCGCAGCGGACGGTGCGCCGCTAGTGTGGTCTGCTCCCGGCGACGCCGCCAGTCTTGCGCTTGCGCTTTGTGGCGGGAACCGGCTCCGCTTTGAAAGGCCCGAGCGGAGCAACCTCGAAGCGGCCGGCGCCGGCAAGCCTGACGGCGCGGCGAAACGTCGGACACTCCATCGGCCGAGCGGCGGGGCATCGGGCGGCGTGACGCAAAGCCTCCCGGATCGCGGTCAGGCGCTGGATGGTGTGGTCCAGTTCGTTGGCCTTCGCATCCAGGCGCGCCCGATCCATTTTCGGCAGGCCGTCGGGCGTCAGCATCGCGGAAATCTCGTCCAGTGCGAATCCGCCGGCGCGTCCAAGCCCAATCAAGGCGAGCCGTTCCAGGACAGCCGGATCGAACAAGCGGCGCAGGCCGCGACGGCCGGTCGAAGCAATTAGGCCCTTCTCCTCGTAGTAACGAAGTGTCGATGCGGGTACGCCGGTGCGGCGCGACACTTCGGCAATGTCCATATCTTTCATGCTTGACCTCAAGTCGGCTTGAACTCGTAAAGTGATGGCGACGGTTGGTGAGAGCAACAGAAAAGTGAGGTCCGTTATGTCGCGATCCGCACAGCCAAACACACGGCAAGCCGCGCTCTGGAACGACGCCAGCGGAAAGGCCTGGGTCGAAATGCAGCCGATCCTTGACGAGATTCTGGCGCCGTTCGAGCGGCTGGTAGTCGATGCCGGCTATCCCGGGGAAGGGGGCAACGTCCTGGACATCGGCTGCGGCGCCGGCGCGACAACTCTGGCGATGGCGCGTCGCGTCGGCAACAACGGACGTTGTGTTGGGCTGGACATTTCGCAGCCGCTTATCGCTCTGGCGACAGAACGCACGCAGGCGGAAGAGGTGGCAAACGCAAGTTTTGAAGTGGGCGATGCCCAGACGTATGCGTTCGAATCAGGCCGCTTCGACGCTGTTGTCTCGCGCTTTGGTATCATGTTCTTCGATGATCCCGTGGCCGCGTTCTCCAACATAAGACAGGCAGCGAGGCGCGGTGGTAAACTCGCCTTTGTTGCCTGGCGCAGTCCGGCGGAGAATGATTTCATGACGACCGCCGCGCGAGCGGCTGCGCCTTTCCTGCCGACCGCACCCGCGCCAGACCCCGATGCGCCGGGGCAGTTTGCCTTTGCCGACGGCGCCAAGGTGAAGCGGATACTTGAAGCGAGCGGCTGGTCGTCAATCGACGTCAGACAGGCGAACTTACCATGTAAGATCGCCGAAGGGGATCTGATGATGTATGCCACCCGGCTAGGGCCGCTCGCCGCCGCGCTGCGCGAGGTCGACCAGGCGACGGCCGAAAAAATTATCACGGTGTTGCCTGCTGCCTTCGC
The DNA here is from genome assembly GCF_020165315.1 of Mesorhizobium sp. BR115XR7A. Taxonomy (NCBI): domain Bacteria; kingdom Pseudomonadati; phylum Pseudomonadota; class Alphaproteobacteria; order Hyphomicrobiales; family Phyllobacteriaceae; genus Mesorhizobium; species Mesorhizobium sp. BR115XR7A. The sequence goes on along the minus strand of NZ_JAIUHW010000007.1, from coordinate 351,021 downwards.
CCCTTTCGTAAAGGATGGTCAGGCTCGTTTCAACGCCGCCTGCTGGCTGGTGACGGCGCTGGCCTGAGGGAGTATATCGGAAAAACCGATATCGGCCTTCTGATAAATGAATTTGCGAAACCGGGATTTTCAAAGCACCTTCCGTTGGAAGGACCAAAGCTGCCATCAGAGTGGCGTCAAGTCCAACGGACGAGCTGACAAGTTTTTCAGTCCGCGCGTGATCTGGCGACAACCGGAGCGGTTTCAGGATCACGTGCCAAAATGGGAGATCGATAATGCATTCATTCCTGAAGTCGTGCACTGCCTTGACGGTCGCGCTGACCTTCTCCGGTCAGGCCATCGCCCAGGTGAAGGAACTCGGCAAGGGCGAAGGTCAGGTCAACATCGTCGCCTGGCCGGGCTACATCGAGCGCGGCGAGACCGACAAGGGCTATGACTGGGTGAGCGCCTTCGAGAAGGAGAGCGGTTGCAAGGTCAACGTCAAGACCGCCAACACTTCGGATGAAATGGTCTCGCTGATGAACGAGGGCGGCTTCGACCTCGTCACGGCTTCGGGCGATGCCTCGCTGCGGCTCGTCGCCGGCAAGCGCGTGCAGCCGATCAACACCGATCTCATCCCGAGTTGGAAGACGGTGGACGACCGGCTGAAGGACGCGCCCTGGTTCACCGTCGACAAGGTGCACTACGGCGTCCCCTATCAGTGGGGTCCCAACATCCTGATGTACAACACCGAGGTCTTCAAGGAAGCACCGAAGAGCTGGAACGTCGTCTTCGAGGAGATGAAGCTGCCGGATGGCAAGTCCAACAAAGGCCGCGTCCAGGCCTATGACGGACCGATCCATATAGCGGACGCCGCCAATTATTTGATGTTCCACAAGCCGGAACTCGGCATCAAGGATCCCTACGAATTGAACGAGGACCAGTACAAGGCGGCGCTCGAATTGCTGCGCGTCCAGCGCACGCTGGTTGGCCGCTACTGGCACGACGCCGCCATCCAGGTCGACGATTTCCAGAACGAAGGCGTCGTTGCATCAGGCTCGTGGCCGTACCAGGTCAACACGCTGGTCGCCGCCAAGAAGCCGGTCGCCTCGACCGTGCCGGAAGAAGGCGTCACCGGCTGGGCCGACACCACCATGATGGAAGCCGACGCCGCTCACCCGAACTGCGCCTATATGTGGCTCGAGCATTCGCTGGCGCCGAAGGTGCAGGGCGATGTCTCCGCCTGGTTCGGCTCGCTGCCGGTCGTGCCGGCCGCCTGCAAGGGCAACGAGCTGCTCGGCGAGGAAGGCTGCAAGACCAACGGCTACGACAATTTCGACAAGATCAAGTTCTGGAAGACGCCGGTTTCCAAATGCGCCACGCAGAACGACCAGTGCGTGCCCTATTATCGCTGGGTATCGGACTATATCGGCGTCATCGGCGGACGGTAATCGCGCTTTGCTGAGAGCTTGGCGCTGCCCCTCATTGTCCTGCCGGACATTTCTCCCCGTATAGAGACGGGGAGAAAGACGCTGTTATCAATGGTTTCGCCAACTACCAACGTTGCAGAATAAGCGCCAATATCGCGACCAGCTTCCTTCTCCCCGTCACTATACGGGGAGAAGGTGCCGGCAGGCGGATGAGGGGCAGCGCAGACGCTTCAATTGAAGAGCCTGGGACATTGCAGGACACCCCATGATATCAGCCGTTTCCTTTCAAAAAGCCTCGCGCCATTTCGGCAGCGTTCGCGCTGTCGACGCTGTCGATCTCGACATCGCGCCAGGCGAATTCTTCGCCATGCTCGGGCCGTCCGGTTCGGGCAAGACCACGTGCCTGCGTCTTATCGCCGGCTTCGAGCAGCCGACGGCGGGTTCGATCTCGATCTTCGGCGAGCGGGCCGAGGGCGTGCCGCCCTACCGCCGCAACGTCAACACCGTGTTCCAGGACTACGCGCTGTTCCCGCATCTCAACGTGCTCGACAACGTCGCCTACGGGCTGATGGTCAAGCGTGTCGGCAAGGCCGAGCGGCACAAGGCGGCGGAAGAAGCGCTGTCGCTGGTGCGGCTGCCCGGCTATGGCGCGCGCCGGCCCGGCCAGCTTTCCGGGGGTCAGCGCCAGCGTGTCGCGCTCGCCCGTGCCCTGGTCAACCAGCCCAAGGTGCTGCTGCTCGACGAGCCGCTCGGCGCGCTCGACCTCAAGCTGCGCGAAAACATGCAGGAAGAGCTGAAATCGCTGCAGAAGGCGCTCGGCATCACCTTCGTCTTCGTCACTCACGACCAGGGCGAGGCGCTGTCGATGGCCGATCGCGTCGCCGTCTTCAACGATGGCAGGATCATGCAGATCGGCACGCCCGAGGATATCTACCAGCGGCCGAGCACGCGTTTCGTCGCCGATTTCGTCGGCTCCTCCAACGTGCTGCCGCCCGATTTCGTGCAGCGCTATTGCGGCCAGCGCCGCTGGGGCAGCCTGCGCCCTGAATCCATTCGTGTCGGCCGCGCGGCGAGCGGCGAAGGCGTCGCCGCGCGCCTCGTCTCGACCAACTATCTCGGCGCCACGACAAGGCTGGCGCTCGATGCCGACGGGTTGAAACTGCACGCCGTGGTGCCTGCGGGAACGCCCCTGCCGGCCGAAGGTGAGGCGGTCATGCTCACCTTCAACCGCGAGCATCTGCACCTGATGGACGAGCCGGTATGAGCCTCGACGCTACCATGCCGCGTGCCACGGCGCCCGCCATCCTGCCCGGCAGCGGCGGCATGCGCGGTGCGCTCTCAGACCTCTTCTGGCGCCGGCCAAAAGTCCTGCTGCTGCTGATGCTAGTTCCGCCAGTGCTGTGGCTCGGCATCGTCTATATCGGCTCGTTGTTCGCGCTGCTGGCCCAGAGTTTTTTCTCGATCGATGAGTTCTCGGGCCTGATCAATCGCCAATTCACGCTGAAGACCTATGGCGACCTGCTCCAGGCCGCCAATCTCGACATCATCCTGCGTACGGTGACGATGGCCGCACTGGTCACGCTTGCCTCCGCCATAATCGCTTTCCCGATCGCCTACTATGCGGCGCGCTATGCGCGCGGCCGCTGGAAGGCGCTGTTCTATCTCGGGGTCATGCTGCCGCTGTGGTCGAGCTATCTGGTCAAGATCTATGCCTGGAAGCTGATCCTGGCCAAGGAAGGCATCCTCACCTGGCTGCTCGCCAAGCTCAACCTGTTGTGGCTGCTCGACGCCTGGCTGTCGCTGCCGGTGGTCGGCGGCAATTCGCTGTCGGTGTCGTTCACCGGCACTTTCATCGTGTTCGTGTATGTCTGGCTGCCGTTCATGATCCTCCCCGTTCAGGCAGCCCTGGAGCGGGTGCCTGGCAATCTGGTCGAGGCCTCGTCCGATCTCGGTGCTTCGCCGGGGCAGACATTCCGCAACGTCTTGTTCCCGCTGGCGCTGCCCGGCATCGTCGCCGGTTCGATCTTCACCTTTTCGCTGACATTGGGCGACTACATCATCCCGCAGATCATCGGCACCTCGCGCCTCTTCATCGGCCAGGCCGTCTATTCGCAGCAAGGCACCGCCGGCAACATACCGCTCGCCGCCGCCTTCACCGTGGTGCCCATCGTCATCATGGGTTTCTACCTCTGGGGCGCCAAGCGCATGGGGGCTTTCGATGCGCTCTGACCGTGGTCAATCCGCTCCCCTCGGCCTGAAGATCGCCGCCGCCAGCGGCCTGCTCTTCCTGCATCTGCCGATCCTGCTGATCTTCGTCTATGCTTTCACGACGGAAGAGAAGAGCTTCGTCTGGCCGCCGCCCGGGCTGACCACGCAATGGTTCGCCGTCACCTGGAACCGGCCCGATGTCTGGGAAGCGCTGTCGCTGTCGGTGCGCGTCGCCGCCATCTCGACCGCGATCGCGCTGCTGCTCGGCACGCTCTGTGCCGCCGCAGTGTCACGGACGAAATTCTTCGGCCGCGAGACGATCTCGCTGCTGGTCATCCTGCCCATCGCGCTGCCCGGTATCATCACCGGTATCGCGCTGCGCTCGGCCTTTGCGCTGGCCGAAATCCCGTTCTCGTTTTGGACGATCGTGCTCGGCCACGCCACTTTTTGCGTGGTCGTCGTCTACAACAACGCGGTCGCTCGTTTCCGCCGCACCTCCGGTTCGATGATCGAGGCCTCGATGGATCTCGGCGCCGATGGCTTCCAGACCTTTCGCCATGTCGTGCTGCCCAACATCGCCACCGCACTGCTCGCCGGCGGCATGCTGGCCTTCGCCCTCTCGTTCGATGAGGTCATCGTCACCACCTTCACTGCCGGCCAGCAGCAGACCGTGCCGATCTGGATGCTGGAGGAACTGATCCGCCCGCGCCAGCGCCCGGTCACCAATGTCGTGGCCATGGTGGTTGTGCTGGTGACGCTGCTGCCGATCCTGGTTGCCTATTACCTGACCCGCGACGGCGACCAGATCGCCGGTTCGGGCAAATGAAAGTAGTGAGTAGTGAGTAGCGAGTAGTGAGTAGTGAGTAGTGAGTAGATTTGGTCCGCTCTTTAACTACTCACTACTCACTAGTCACTAATTACCCCATTCGTTTCTGCCCCAAGGAGACACCATGGACACCCAGATGCTGATCGGCTCGAAATTCGAGAAGGGCACCGAGACCGAGGAGCCGATCCTCAACCCGAAGACCGGGGCGACCATCCTCAATCTGCCCGAGGCCAGCCAGGCACAGATCGAGGCGGCGGTGAGCGCCGCCGAAAAGGCGTTCGCCTTGTGGTCGCGCACCACGCCGGCACAGCGCTCCGGCTACCTCCTGAAGATCGCCGACCGCATCGAGACCGAGGCGCAGGAGTTCGCGACGCTGGAGGCGTTGAATTGCGGCAAGCCGATCAATGCGGTGCTCAATGACGAAATCCCGGCCATCGTCGACTGCTACCGCTTCTTCGCCGGGGCGGTGCGCTCTATGCCAGGTGTGGTCGCGGGCGAATACCTGCCCGGCCACACTTCGATGGTCCGGCGCGACCCGATCGGCATCGTCGCCTCGATCGCGCCATGGAACTATCCGCTGATGATGATGGCCTGGAAACTGGCGCCGGCTATCGCTGGCGGCAACACGGTGGTTTTCAAGCCGTCGGAGCAGACGCCGTTGACGGCGCTGAAGCTGGCGACGATCCTGGCCGATGTCCTGCCCGAGGGCGTCGTCAATGTCGTGCTTGGCCGGGGCGACAGCGTCGGCAACACGCTGATCAATCACCCCAAGGTCAACATGATCTCGATCACCGGCGACGTCGCCACCGGCAAGAAGGTGCTGCAGGCCGCCGCCAAATCGGTCAAGCGCACGCATCTGGAACTCGGCGGCAAAGCGCCGGTCATCGTTTTCGACGACGCCGACCTTGGCGCCGTCGTCAAAGGCCTGCGCGCCTTCGGCTACTACAATGCCGGCCAGGACTGCACCGCCGCCTGCCGCATCTATGCCGGCAAGAAGATCTACGACAAGCTTGTCGCCGATCTCTCCACCGCCGTCTCGACCATCAAATACAATCTATCAGACGACGCCGAGAACGAAATCGGGCCGCTGATCTCGCGGCGCCAGCGCGACCGCGTCTCGAGCTTCGTGGAACGTGCTTCGGAGCTGAAGCACATCGAGATCACCACCGGCGGCAAGCCGGGCGAGGGCACCGGCTTCTACTACCAGCCGACCGTCGTCGCCGGCGCGCTGCAGGAGGATGAGATCGTGCGCCGCGAAGTGTTCGGCCCCGTCGTTTCAATAACCCGCTTCACGGAAGTGGACGAGGCGGTGACCTGGGCCAACGACAGCGATTACGGCCTGGCGTCATCCGTGTGGACCAAGGATGTTTCGCGCGCCATGGCGACCGCCGCGCGGCTGCAATATGGCTGCACCTGGATCAACACCCATTTCATGCTGACCAACGAGATGCCGCATGGCGGCCTGAAACAATCCGGCTACGGCAAGGACATGTCCCTCTATGCGCTGGAGGATTATACCGCCGTGCGCCATGTGATGGTTGCGCATGGGTGAGAAGCGGTCGCGGCTGGCGATCGATCGACAACGATTTGTCGATCAAAGCGATGAACGCCCGGAGCCATAGCGAAGGGCGGACGCCGGATCAGGGGCAGCGCAAGCTTCTGCGATGCCGGCGCTGCCCCTCATTTGCCTGCGGCATCTCCTCCCGTGAACGGGAGAAGAACTCCAGCCGCTACTCCACGATGCGATAGATGTTCCACAGGCTGGTGCCCAACACGACATAGGGCTCCATCTCCTTGCCCCATTTGGCGTGCGCGTCGATCTTGCCGATCTTGGCGAACATCGCCTCCAACTGGGCCAGGCTTTCGACCTGGTGATGCGACTCGACCGTCGCTTCACGGGCGCCGATCGATCCGGTCATGATCTGGAATTTGAGCTCGGTGAGGCCGACCTGCGAGCCGATCTCGCGTTCCCATTTCCGCATCAGCTCGAGCACCGTCTGCTTGTGCCCGAACTTGGCATCGATCTGCCATCTGGCGCTGAACATGTTGGTTCTCCTCCATCACTTGCGGCTCAGGCCGCGGGTTGATCTACTCGTCCCAGGCCTGCACGACGGTTTGGCGCGCGATCAGGCCGTTCTTCAGCTCCAGCATTGCCGCGCAGAACACCTTGGTGCCGTCCGGGTAGGCGCATGCCTGGGTGAATGCCAGGCTGTCGCCGTGGGCGATGGTGGTGTCGACCTTGTGGGTCATCGCCCGGCTGCAGATGTCGTCCCAGAACGTCGTGATCGCCGCGCGCCCGCGGATTTCGCGCGGCTTGCTCGGCGGATTGTTGCGGTCGATCACCCGCACCAGCGCATCATCGGCATAGAAGCTCGACAGCATCTTGCCGTCACGGCCTTCGATCGCTTTCTTGATCGCCGCGCCATCCACGGCTTGGGTCTTGGTCAGCATTTTATCCTCCCTATGCCCGTCTTCAAGATCGGGCGTTTGACGTTTGAGGTGTCGCCCGGCGCTCGCCGACGGGCGGTGTCTTTCACTGTGACTTGGCCTTAACTGCCGCAAACACGCCGTCGGTCTGCTTCTTGAAGGTGGCCAGATCGACCTGGCTGCCGTTGAGGATCGTCGACCAATGGCGCACGATCGCGGCCATCGCGATCGTCTCCTTGATCTCTTCGTCCGATGCGCCGTTGAGCTTGGCCGCCTCGGTGTGGAAATAGATGCAATACTGGCACGGGATCTGCGACGCGACCGCCAGCCCCATCAGCTCCTTGGTCTTGCCGTCGAGCGCGGTCTTGGGATTGAGCTGGACGCCCTTGATCTCGGCCCAGGCGCCGGCGATGGCGACGTCAGGCAGTGTCTTGAACATATCCGGCACCGAGCCGAGCGTCGCCTCGATGTCCTTGTAGGCTGTCGCCGCCGACGCATCCTCGGCTTTCGCCGGAGTGATCGTGAACAGCGCGCCAATGCCCGCCGCGATCACGAGTGACCTGACATTCAGTTTTGACTTGGGCATTTCATCCTCCGTTCGCAGCGCCTTTCCGGCGATATCCGCCTTGGCCTGCATGGGGGAATTGATAGCGCCTATGGCAGTGTGCCTGCTTCGCCCGAAAGCGCCATGGCTCTCATGGCCCGTCCGGGCCAGTCTGCCTGGCGGAAAATGCCGCCGCGGCCGCTCGCGACGGCAGGTCGAGCTTCAGCAGTATGTTGGCGACGTGGCGCTTGACCGTGTGCTCGCTCAGCCTGAGTTCGGCGGCGATTGCCGCATTGCTCTTGCCGCCGGCGATCAAATTCACGACTTCGCTCTCGCGCGCGGTCAGGCAAGCCGGTTCGGCCGCTTTGGTCTTGGGCCGGCAGGCCGGCTCCAGGTGCTGTTCGGACATCGCAAGCACAAACGCCAGCGGCTCGTCCAGCTCGTCGATGCCCACACGCCCGCGATCGACGAAATGAAGACCCGAGCCGACGGCCAGATCGGCGACCAGCCTCGACGCCAATATCTCGCCGCGCCCGGCGTGAGCGGCGAGTTGTATCGTCACGCGGCCCGTCAATCCTGCAGGAGGGCCGCGCGACTCGATCTCGCCGACATGCGCCCCTTGCGCGCTTGCCACCCCGATTTGCTGCGCCGCGTCCCGCAACGCCGCCGCGCAACGCAAGGCACGCCCAGGGCCGTCGAAGCGCGAAATCATCATCTCGGAGTGCATGTCCGCGCAGCGCCCGCCATGGCGCGTCACAAGGGTCCGCCATGTCTCATGGAAATGCTGGCTGCGTTCGCTCCACATCCGGTCTCCGAGGCGGGCCGTGTCGTAGATCCGAGTCACGAGAAGCGCAGCCAGAACGCGTTCGGCTTCCACCACGGCGCGCTCGCCGGTCAGGAACTCCTCGATCAGGTCGGCGACCCGGTCGACATCACCGGTCCAGATCGGGTGGTCGCGTCCAGGGATTTCGACCAGCCGCGCGTTGGGGATTTTCCTGGCCAGAAAGCGGCTGGCGTCGGGGTCGACCCGCACATCGTTGCGGCGATGGATCAGCAGCGTCGGCGCGCCGATTGCCGCCAGGATGCCGCGCACATCGATCCCCGCGTTCATCCGCGCCAGCGTCGCCGCCGCGGTAGGGCTTGCCGACAGCCGCTCGAAGCGCGCCCACCAGGTTGAAAAGCGGGTATCGTCGACCCTGCCCGGTGCGAAATTGGGCAAGGTGGCGCCTGTGCCCCAGGCCGTCTCGGCCGTCGCGATGAAGGCTTCCAGACGCTCCGGCGGCATCACCCATTTGTGGAAATGCGCGTAGCCGCCATAGAGCGCCAGTGCCCGCGTCCGCTCTGGATAGGTGGCGGCGAACAGCATCGCCAGCGGCGCGCCTTCCGAAGCCCCAAGGATCGACGCGCGGCCGCTGCCGACCGCATCCATCACCGCGCGCACATCATCCATGCGGGTCTCGAGGCTGGGCAGGTGATGGACATCGACGCGGTCGGAAAGACCCGTGCCGCGCTTGTCGAACAGGATCAGCCGCGAGAAGGCCGAAAGCCGCCTCAGGAGCCTGGTATAGCCCTCGTCTTCCCAGTGCAGGTCGAGGTTGGAGATGAAGCCGGGGACGAAGACGAGGTCGAACGACCCCTGGCCGACCACCTGATAGGCGATCCGCACCTCGCCGCTAAGGGCGTATCGGGTCTCGATCGGCCTCACGAGGGTGTCCGCCCGGCCTGACGATTTCTGATCGCCAACCATAGCAGAGCCGCGCCGGTTGCGGCAGCTTATATTTTAGCGGAAATGAATGTAGCCGGCGGCCGACGCGGTTACTTTTGCGACGCGGCGACGTCGCCAGGCGAGGCCGCGAGGCCGAGCTTGAGATCGGCCTCCGCCGGCGTGATCGGCCGTTTGATCCTGGCCGAAGCGACCACGACCAGTTCGTCGAAGCCTTCACCGCCGCTGTCCAGCATCTCGAAGAACTGGCGCCGCATTCTCGGCTCCCAGAACTTGTTGATATGCTCGGCGACGCCGGCAACGCCTTCCTCGCGTGGCCTGGAGTGGAAAAAGGCGGCGATCTGGTTGGCCATGCGCACCAGCTTTTCCCCCGTGCTCATGATGTGCTCTTCGTCATGCGACATGCTGGGCAACTCCCGAAATCACCCGGTCGGGGTGGGTAAAAACATCGAAATCGTCGCCACGCACCAGCGCCACCAGCGTCATGCCGGCCTCTTCCGCGGTGCGGATGGCAAGGGCCGTCGGCGCCGAGACGGCGATGATGAAGGCTGAACCGATCGCCGCCGTCTTCTGCACCATTTCGACCGAAACACGGCTGGTCACTACGACGGCGCCCGATGCGCCATCGATATTGGCCTTGGCCAGCGCGCCGGCTAGCTTGTCCAGCGCATTGTGGCGGCCGACATCCTCGCGCGCCATGACGACGCCCTTGCCAGGGACGTAGAAGCCGGCTGCATGCACGGCGCCTGTCTCGGTATGCAGCGGCTGCACCTTCGACAGCAGCTTGACCGAGCGGGTGATATCGTCGGCCTCAAGCGTAAGTTTCGACGCACCCACCGGATCGACCGAGCGCATCGCTTCCTCGATGGATTCGATGCCGCACAGCCCGCAGCCCACCGGTCCGGCAAGCCGCCGCCGCCGCGCCTCGAAGCGCGTATTGGCCTGGTCCTTCAGCCGGATCTGGATGTCGATGCCGGCGCCATGATCCTCGACCTCGATGGCTTCGATCTCATCAGGCGCAGCGATGATGCCTTCGGTGAGCGAGAAGCCGAGCGCGAAGTCCTCGAAATCGGCGGGGCTCGCCATCATCACCGCATGCGTGGTGCCGGCGAAGGAGAACGCCACCGGCGTCTCTTCCGGCACCATGCGGTTGGCCGCAGCCGTGCCGCTGGCGCGGTGCGCCAGTCGCGATATCTGCGTCGTCGCTTTGCGGCGCGCGGCCAAGACTACTCCGCCGCCTGCAGCGGTGCGATGCGACGGCTCTGCTTGGCCTGCTCGTCATAGTCGCGTTGCCATTCCGACGGGCCGTTGGAAGCGCCGACCTGCACCGCGGTCACCTTGTATTCGGGACAGTTGGTCGCCCAGTCGGAGAAGTCGGTGGTAATGACGTTGGCCTGCGTGTCGGGATGATGGAAGGTGGTGTAGACCACGCCCGGCGATACCCGGTCGGTGATCAGCGCGCGCAGCGTCGTCTCGCCCGAACGGCTGGTCAGCCGGACCCAGTCGCCATCGCGCAAGCCGCGGTTTTCTGCGTCGTGCGGATGGATTTCCAGCCTGTCCTCGGAGTGCCACATGATATTTTCGGTGCGCCGCGTCTGCGCGCCGACATTGTACTGCGACAGTATACGGCCGGTGGTCAGCAGCAGCGGGAAGCGCGGTCCGGTTCTTTCGTCCGTCGCCACATATTCGGTGCGGATGAACTTGCCCTTGCCGCGCACGAAGCCGTCGACATGCATGATCGGCGTGCCAAGCGGCGCCTTGTCGTTGCAGGGCCATTGCACGGAGCCGACCCGGTCGAGCAGGTCGAAGGAGACGTTGGCGAAGCTTGGCGTCGTCTTGGCGATCTCGTCCATGATTTCGGACGGATGGGTATAGTTCCAGTCGAGGCCGATCGCACGGGCGAGTTCCTGCGTCGCCTCCCAATCGGCGTAGCGCGCCTTCGGTTCCAGCACCTTGCGCACCATATTGATGCGGCGTTCGGCATTGGTGAAGGTGCCGTCCTTCTCGAGGAAGGTCGAGCCCGGCAGGAAGACATGCGCGTAGTTCGCCGTCTCGTTGAGGAAGAGGTCGTGCACCACCACGCATTCCATCGCGGCCAAGCCGGCGGCGACATGCTTGGTGTCGGGATCGGACTGCAGGATGTCCTCGCCCTGGATGTAGATGCCCTTGAACGAGCCGTCGACGGCGGCATCGAGCATGTTGGGAATGCGCAGGCCGGGTTCGTCGTCGAGCTTCACGCCCCAGAGGCTTTCGTAGATGTCGCGCACCGCGTCACCCGAAATGTGCCGGTAGCCCGGCAACTCATGCGGGAACGAGCCCATGTCGCAGGAGCCCTGCACATTGTTCTGGCCGCGCAGCGGATTCACGCCGACGCCAGGCCGGCCGATATTGCCGGTGGCCATTGCGAGGTTGGCGATCGCCATCACCGTGGTCGAGCCCTGGCTGTGCTCGGTGACGCCGAGGCCGTAATAGATCGCGCCATTGCCGCCCTTGGCGTAGAGACGGGCGGCACCGCGGATCAACTCCGGATCGACGCCGGACAGCTTGCCGACGATTTCGGGGCTGTTTTCCGGCAGGGCGACGAAGGACGCCCAGTCCTGGAACTCAGCCCAGTCGCAGCGCTCGCGGATGAAGGCTTCGTCGAAAAGGCCCTCGGTGACGATGACATGCGCCAGCGAGGTCAGCACGGCGACATTGGTGCCGGGCTTCAGCGGCAAATGGTAGTCGGCTTCGACGTGGGCCGACTTGACCATTTCGGTGCGGCGCGGATCGAGTACGATCAGCTTGGCGCCCTGGCGCAGCCGCTTCTTCAGCCGCGAGGCGAACACCGGGTGCGCGGAAGCCGGATTGGCGCCGATGATAACCGCGACGTCGGTGAATTCGACGGAATCGAAGTCCTGCGTGCCGGCCGAGGTGCCGTAGGTCTGGCCGAGCCCATAGCCGGTCGGCGAATGGCAGACACGTGCGCAGGTGTCGACATTATTGTTGCGGAAGCCTTGGCGAACCAGCTTCTGGACGAGATAGGTCTCCTCATTCGTGCAGCGCGAGGAGGTGATGCCGCCGATCGCGGTGCGTCCGTACTGGTACTGGATGCGGCGGAATTCCTTGGCCGTATGGGCGATCGCCTCTTCCCAGCTCACTTCGCGCCAGGGATCACTGACCTTTTCGCGGATCATCGGCGACAGGATGCGGTCCTTGTGGGTGGCATAACCGTAAGCGAAGCGGCCCTTCACGCAGGAATGGCCGTGGTTGGCCATGCCCTCCTTGTAGGGCATCATGCGGATGACCTCGTCGCCCTTCACTTCGGCCTTGAACGAGCAGCCGACGCCGCAATAGGCGCAGGTGGTGACGGCCGAGCGCTCCGGCAGGCCCTTTTCGAGCACGGTCTTCTCGCGCAGCGCATCGGTCGGGCAGGCCTGCACGCAGGCACCGCAGGACACGCATTCGGAGGCAATGAAGTCCTCGTGCATGCCGGCGACCATGCGCGATTCGAAGCCGCGGCCCTCGATGGTCAGCGCGAAAGTGCCTTGCACCTCCTCGCAGGCGCGCACGCAGCGCGAGCAGACGATGCACTGCGCCGGATCATAGGTGAAATAGGGGTTGGACTCATCACGGGCGATGTAGTCGACCGCGAGCGAGCCATGGCCCGGCGCGACGCCATTTTCTTCCTTGACGTGGTTGCGGCCCTCAACGCCGTAGCGATTTTCGGTCAGGCCGACAGACTTCGCCACCACATCGAACTCGCTGGCGCCAGTTCCGGCCTTCTCGTGCCAGCCGGTCGGATGGTCGGAGACGTAGAGTTCCATGACGCCCCGGCGGATGGCGTCGAGCCTGTCCGACTGCGTGCGCACCACCATGCCTTCGCCGACAGGCGTCGTGCAGGAAGCCGGCGTACCGCCGCGCCCGTCGATTTCGACGAGGCAGACGCGGCAGGAACCGAACGAGTCCAGCATGTCGGTGGCGCAGAGCTTGGGGATCTCCACCCCGCCCTCCATCGCCGCGCGCATGATCGACGTGCCTTCCGGCACGCTGATGCTGCGGCCATCGACGGTCAGCGTGACCTGTTTTTGCGCCTTCGACTCCGGAGTTCCGTAGTCAACCTCTTCGATCAGCGTTGGGAAGCCGGCCTTGATGTTCATCTGCCAGCTCCTATTCAGCAGCCACGCGCGCTGGCGCGGGCTTGAAATCCTCAGGGAAATGGGTGATCGAGCTCATCACCGGGTAGGGCGTGAAGCCGCCCAGCGCGCAGAGCGAACCGAACTTCATCGTGTTGCAGAGGTCGGTGACCAAAGCGAGGTTCTTTTCCGGCTCGATACCGGCGGCGAGCCTGTCGATGGTTTCCACGCCCCGCGTCGAGCCGATGCGGCAAGGCGTGCACTTGCCGCAGCTTTCGATGGCGCAGAATTCCATGGCGAAGCGTGCCTGCTTCAGCATGTCGGCGGTATCGTCGAAAACCGTGATGCCGGCGTGGCCGATCAGTCCATCGCGCTTGGCGAATTCCTCGTAGTCGAACGGCGTGTCGAACAGTGCGCGCGGGAAGTAGGCGCCGAGCGGGCCGCCGACCTGCACTGCCTTCACCGGACGCCCGGTGGACGTGCCGCCACCGATCTCGTCGACGATCTCGCCCAGCGTCAGGCCGAAAGCGGTTTCGAACAGGCCGCCTTGCTTGACGTTGCCGGCGATCTGGATCGGGATCGTGCCGCGCGAGCGGCCCATGCCGAAATCCTTGTAGAAGGTGGCGCCCTTGTCCATGATGATGGGTACGGAAGCCAGCGAAATGACGTTGTTGATCACCGTCGGCTTGCCGAACAAACCCTGTATCGCGGGCAGCGGCGGCTTGGCGCGCACCACGCCGCGCTTGCCTTCCAGGCTGTTCAAGAGCGAGGTTTCCTCGCCGCAGACATAGGCGCCGGCACCGACGCGGATTTCCATGTCGAAGGCGTTAGGCGAACCCAGCACATTGACGCCGAGCACACCGGCCTTGCGGGCGGTCTCGACGGCCTTGTTCATGACAGCCACCGCGTGCGGATATTCCGAGCGGATATAGACGAAACCCTTGGTCGCGCCGGTGGCGATGCCGGCGATGGTCATGCCTTCGATGAGCACGAACGGGTCGCCCTCCATGATCATGCGATCGGCGAAGGTGGCGCTGTCGCCCTCATCGGCGTTGCAGACGATGTATTTGCGCTCCGATGTCGTATCGAGCACCGTCTTCCATTTGATGCCGGTCGGGAAGCCGGCGCCGCCGCGGCCGCGCAGGCCGGAGTCGGTGACCTGCTTGACGACGTCGGCGGGCGCCATGGCCACCGCGTTCCGCAGGCCGCTCAGTCCGCCGAGCGATTTGTAGGCATCGAGCGACAGCGGGTCGTTGATGCCACAACGTGCAAACGTCAAGCGAGTTTGTTTGGCCAGGAACGGAATCTTGTCCGGTGCGCCGAGCCAGCGCTTGTGATGGCCGCCGGTGAGAAAACCGCTGTCGAACAGGCTCTTCACGTCCGACGGTTTCACCGGCCCGTAGGCGACACGGCCATTGGCCGTCGCCACTTCGACCATCGGTTCGAGGAAATAGGCGCCGCGCGAGCCGTTGCGCACGATCTTGGCCTCGATGCCGCGCTCCGCGAGTTCCTTGGCGACGGCCTTCGCGACCTTTTCCGCGCCCAGCGCCAGTGCGCCGGAATCGCCGGGAATATAGATGCGGGGGGTCATGAGCGCACCTCGGCGACGATCTCGTCGATCCTGTCGTCATCCAACCGACCGATCACCTCGCCATCCAGCATCGCAGACGGCGAGCAGGCGCACAGCCCGAGGCAATAGACCGGTTCCAGCGTAACCGATCCGTCACGCGTGGTCTCATGGAAGTCGATGCCGAGCAACTGCTTGACCTTGGCGGCGACCGCGTCCGAACCCATCGACTGGCAGGCTTCCGCCTGGCAGAGCTTGAGCACGTGCCGCCCGGCCGGGCGCGCGCGGAAATCATGATAGAAAGTCACGACACCATGCACCTCGGCCCTGGACAGGTTCAGGCCGTCGGCAATGATGGGGACGGCATCCTGCGGGACGTGGCCGAATTCTTCCTGGATGCCGTGGAGGATCGGCAGCAGCGGACCCTCGAGGTCCTTCAACTCCTGGATAATCGCCGCCGTGCGCGATGCGATCTCGGTACTTGCAGGCTGCATCGTCATGCAGCGCCCTCCCTGGTCGATAGCTTTTATCGCTAAGTCTTTACAAAATCAGAGGAAACCCGCGAAATCAATAAAGCTGTTTCGTTGCTCGATAGAAATCTTCTATCGATGAGCTTCGCTCAGCATTGTCTAGCCTAGCGGTGGGCGCGGAAATCGTCTGCCAGCGCCATCGCCTCGTCCAGCAGCGCCTGCACCAGCGGCGTGTGCGGCTCGCGCGGCGCGGCGACCAGCCCGACTGTGTGGCTGGCATCGGGCTCGACGATCGGAATGGCCCGGATCGGTTCGGAAAACCCGAATGTTTCCGCAAGGTTGAGTGGCATGATCGATGACCATTTGCCGGTCCGGATGTGCGAGAACAGCACGATCATCGAATTCGATTCCAGCGTCGGCCGCACCTGCACGCCGGCTTCCGCCAGGTGCTGGTCGATGATGCGGCGGTTCTGCATGTCCGGCGTCAGAAGGCACAGCGGCAACTGGCTGATCTCGGACCATGTCACTTTGTCGCGGTCGGAATAGGGATTGCCGATTGCGGTGATCAATTGGTAGCGCTCGTCATAGAGGGGCACGCTGGTCACCCGTCCCAGCGGTTCGTTGTCGAGATAGGTGATGCCCGCATCGACATCGAAATTGCCAAGCAGCGACAGCACTTCGATCGAGGTCCGCGACAGCACCGAAAAGGTGACGCCTGGGTGCTTGTCTCGAAAGGGCGTCGTCAATCTCGCGACCATCGCCAATGCCGTCGGGATTGCTGCAATCCGGATGCGGCCGGAAAGGCCATACCGGGCGGCGCGCATCTCCTCGCGCATGGTCCTGGAGTCGCCGACGATGCGGCGCGCCCAGACCAACACCTGCTTGCCCTCCGGGGTCAGCCCCTGGAACCGCGACCCGCGATTGACCAACATGACGCCGAGCTGGCCCTCGAGCTGCTTGATGCCGGCCGACAAGGTCGGCTGCGTGACCCCGCACGCCTCGGCCGCCCGTCCGAAGTGCTCTTCCTTGGCCAGCGCGATGAAGAATTCCAGCTTGTCGATCATTGGCGGAAGCTATCCGGCGCGGTGGCGTCGCGCCAGATGGTGTCGCGCTCAATCCTCCAATGCATGTCGCCCGAAAGTGACTTCGGTTTTGGGACAACGACATGCATAAAAAAGCGATCGCGCCGCGCTGCCTCGATCGCCGGGATCTACCGATCCACGAGATTGAGGATGTTGCCGTCCGGATCCTTGAACCATGCGACTTTCATGCCGCCGCCGACATGCAGGTCACCCTCCATCGTCAGGCCGGGCATCTCGTAATGCTCGAAGGCGACACCCTTCGACTTGAGGGCGTTGACGACATCGGCGATGGTGTCGCCGACCCTCCAGGTTACCGCCGTCGCCTTGTTGGTCCCTGCGAATTCGGAACGATAGACATTGATCGTGGTATCGCCGCTTTTGTAGACGATCAATTCGCCGCCCTCATCGTGCACCTGTTCCAGGCCGAGTGTTCTCTCATAGAAGGCCTTGGCCTTTGCCAGATCCTTCACGGCGAGGTTTGCCGATGCGTTGCTGTTTGCAAGCATGATCGTCTCCTTCCCTGGTTGTCATTCCCTCTGGTCATGGAAATAGGTCGCCCAGGCCGCTTGACGACCCATCATGCCTGGCGCTTGGAGCGGTCCGCGATCTGCACTATGTGAGCTGCAGCCGAACGCCAGGGAACAACAGCCATGTCCATCACCAAGGAAATCATCACCGAGCGCCTGAAGACGGTGAACGGGCCGGATTTTACCGGAAACATCGTCGACCTCGGCATGGTTTCGGAGATTTTCATCGCCGATTCGAAAGTGTTCTTCTCGATCACCGTTCCCGCCGCGCGCGCTCAGGAGATGGAGCCGTTGCGCGCCGCCGCCGAGCGGGTGGTGAAGGCCATTCCCGGCGTCGCCGGTGCGGTCGTCGCGCTGACGGCTGAAAAGAAAGGCGGCGGCATGGAGGCGTCGGTTCCATCGCGTCCCGCACCCAGGCCGGCGCCGACGGCTCCGGTCGCTGCGGCACCACGGGCGGCTCCGCATGCTCCCGCTTCGCAGAGCCAGGGCAAGCGCGGCGTGCCCGGCATCGAGGCGATCATAGCGGTTGCTTCAGGCAAGGGTGGCGTCGGCAAGTCGACCACGGCCGTCAACCTGGCGCTCGGCCTTGCCGCCAATGGCTTGCGGGTCGGTGTGCTGGATGCCGACATCTATGGCCCGTCGATGCCCAGGCTGCTTAACATCCATGGCCGGCCGCAGACGGTCGACGGCAAGATCCTGAAACCGATGGAGAACTACGGCCTCAAGGTGATGTCGATGGGTTTCCTCGTCGATGAGGAGACGCCGATGATCTGGCGCGGGCCGATGGTGATGTCGGCGCTGACGCAGATGCTGCGCGAGGTTGAATGGGGGCGGCTCGACGTGCTCGTCGTCGATATGCCGCCCGGCACGGGCGATGCGCAACTGACCATGGCCCAGCAGGTGCCGTTGGCGGGTGCCGTCATCGTCTCGACGCCGCAGGACCTGGCACTGATCGATGCCCGCAAGGGCCTCAATATGTTCAGGAAAGTCGATGTGCCGCTGCTCGGCATCGTCGAGAACATGAGCTACTTCATCGCCCCGGATACCGGCAAGCGATACGACATCTTCGGCCATGGCGGCGCGCGCCGCGAGGCGGAGAGGCTCGGCGTCACCTTCCTCGGCGAGGTGCCGCTTGAAATGGGCATCCGCGAGAGCTCCGACGCCGGCACGCCCGTGGTCGTCTCGAAGCCGGATGGCGCCGAGGCGAAAATCTATCGCGATATCGCTTCCAAGGTCTGGGAAAGGGTCAACGAGGAACGCGGCGCGGCCGAAGCGGCCGTGCCGAGTATCGTCTTTGAGTGAACCCTCACGGGGAGTGCGTCAGCCGCCCACTTTCTCGCCGAAAGCCGAAAAGAACTGTCCGGCCAGTTTCTTCGACGTCGATTCGATCAGCCGGCTGCCGAGTTGCGCGATCTTGCCGCCGACTTCTGCCTTGGCCGCATATTTGAGGACCGTCGCGTCCGGCCCGTCGGCGGTGAGCGTGACGTCGGCGCCGCCCTTGGCGAAGCCGGCGATGCCGCCCTTGCCTTCGCCCTGGATGGTGTAGGCATGCGGCGGCTTGAGATTCCTGAGCGTCACTTCGCCGTTGAAGGTGGCCTTGATCGGCCCGATCTTCAGCACCACCGTTGCCGCCATCTCGGTCGCCGATTTCATTTCCAGGCTCTGGCAGCCCGGAATGGCGCCCCTCAGGACGGTTGGGTCGTTCAGTGCTTCCCACACTTTCTGCACGGGTGCGGCGATACGTTCCTCGCCCTCGATCACCAAAGCCATCTAAACCTCCCGCATCGCCTATGTCGGATTGGTCGTAGCGTGCGGCTCGATAGCTGTCTATCGCACCAAAGTCCGGATTCAGATCACGCGTGCCCCTTGCCTGCATCCGCGCGTTGTCATATCGATTTGTCATACAAATACGGAGACCATGATGGCCGGCGCCCCCACGAACAAGAAAAAGTTCCGCTCGCAGGAGTGGTTCGACAATCCCGACAATCCGGGAATGACGGCGCTTTATCTCGAGCGCTACCTGAATTACGGGCTGACACGCGCCGAACTGATGTCGGGCAAACCGCTGATCGGCATCGCGCAGACGGGCTCTGACCTTTCGCCTTGCAACCGGCACCATATCGAACTCGCCAAGCGCGTGCGCGAAGGCATCGTCTCGATGGGCGGCATTCCTTTCGAATTCCCCTGTCACCCGATCCAGGAGACCGGCAAGCGGCCGACCGCGGCCCTCGACCGCAACCTCGCCTATCTCAGCCTTGTCGAGGTGCTCTACGGTTATCCGCTCGACGGCGTCGTGCTCACCATCGGCTGCGACAAGACCACGCCTGCCTTGCTGATGGCGGCGGCGACCGTCAACATCCCGGCCATCGCGCTGTCGGTCGGCCCGATGCTCAATGGCTGGCATAAGGGCAAGCGCACCGGCTCGGGCACCATCGTCTGGGAATCGCGCCAGCGCCTATCGGCCGGCGAGATCGGCTATGACGAGTTCATGGACATCGTCGCGTCCTCGGCGCCGTCCACCGGCTACTGCAACACGATGGGCACGGCCACCACGATGAATTCGCTGGCCGAGGCGCTCGGCATGCAACTGCCCGGTTCGGCCGCCATTCCCGCGCCCTACCGCGAGCGCGGCCAGATCGCCTACGAGACGGGCAAGCGCATCGTCGACATGGTGCACGAGGACCTGAAACCGTCCGATATCATGACCCGCGCGGCCTTCGAAAACGCCATCGTCGTCAATTCGGCGATCGGCGGCTCGACCAACGCGCCGATCCATCTCAACGCCATCGCCCGCCATCTCGGCGTGCCGCTCGACAATGACGACTGGCAGACCATCGGCCTCAAAGTGCCGCTCATCGTCAACTTGCAGCCGTCAGGTGAATACCTGGGCGAAGACTATCACCACGCCGGCGGCGTGCCTGCCGTGGTCGCCGAACTGATGAAGGCCGGAATGCTGCCGCATCCCAATGCCTTGACCGTCAATGGCAAGTCGATCGGCGCCAATTGCGAGGGCGTCGCCAACGAGAATACCGACGTCATCCGCACGGTGGCCGAGCCGCTGAAGGCCAATGCCGGCTTTATCAACTTCAAGGGCAACCTGTTCGATTCGGCGATCATGAAGATGAGCGGCATTTCGCCGGAATTCCGCGAGCGCTATCTGTCGAACCCGAACGACCCGGAAGCCTTCGAAGGCAACGCCATGGTCTTCGACGGCCCCGAGGATTACCACGCCCGCATTGACGATCCGGCGCAAGGCATCGACGAGCATACCATCCTGTTCATGCGCGGCGCTGGTCCCGTCGGCTATCCCGGCGGCGCCGAGGTCGTCAACATGCAGCCGCCGGCCTATCTGATCAAGAAGGGTATCCACGCGCTGGCCTGCATCGGCGACGGCCGCCAGTCCGGTACGTCGGGCTCACCGTCGATCCTGAACGCCTCGCCGGAAGCCGCGGTCGGCGGTGGCCTGGCGCTGCTCAAGACCGGCGACCGCGTCCGCATCGACCTGCGGAAGGGCACGGCGAACATCCTCGTCAGCGATGACGAGATCGCACGGCGACGCGCCGAGCTGCAGAAGGATGGCGGCTATCATTATCCCCAGCACCAGACGCCCTGGCAGGAGATCCAGCGCGGCATGGTCGACCAGTTCTCGACCGGCATGGTGCTGAAGCCGGCGGTGAAATATCAGGATGTCGCCCACACCATGGGAGTGCCTCGCGACAATCATTGATTATTCCCGGGAATAGTCATCGATTATTCCTGGCTGATCAGCGATGATGGATGACGACGACCGGCGGCCTGATCGATCAGGCCGCCGTTCTCAACGCCACAGGCCGGGAAACGCTCCGTCCTTGACAAGCCAGCCCAACAATTCCACCATCATCGCAAGGGGTGTATCGCGACGACCCCGTGAGGCGTCAGCCCAATGTTCGCGTCCAGGCTTCTTCAGGAGGTGGACGCCATGCCGTCAACAACTGCTATCACCGTACAGCAACTATCCCGTCTGATTGGTCTGCCGGGCGCACCTTTGATCGTCGATGTCCGTATCGATGAAGACTACGACGCCGACCCGCGCCTGCTGCCGGCCTCTCACCGGCGCAATTTCAAAACGGTCTCGGCCTGGGCACACGACCTTGCCGGCAGCCAAGTGGCCGTCCTTTGCCAGAAGGGGCAAAAGCTTTCGCAAGGGGTTGCCGCGTGGCTGCGGCATGAAGGCATTGCCGCCGAATCCCTCGAAGGCGGCTTCGAAGCCTGGCGCGATGCCGGCGGGCTTCTGGTCCGCGCCGACAAGATACCGTCCCGCGATGAAAAGGGCCGCACCGTCTGGGTAACGCGGGCTCGTCCCAAGGTCGATCGCATCGCTTGCCCATGGCTGATCCGGCGCTTCATCGATCCCGACGCGGTGTTTCTCTTCGTCGAACCCGCTGAAGTTCCGGCTGTCGCAGACCGCTTTCAGGCCGTGCCTTTCGACATCGACAATGTGTTCTGGAGTCATCGCGGCGAGCGCTGCACCTTCGACACGATGATCGAGGAGTTCGGGCTGGAATCCCAGGCACTCGATCGGCTTGCCACGATCGTGCGCGCGGCCGACACCGCACGCCTGGATCTCGTTCCCCAGGCAGCCGGATTTCTGGCCGCCTCGCTTGGCCTGTCGCGCATGTTCCGCGACGATCTGGAGCAGCTGGACGCCGGCACGATGCTCTATGACGCGTTCTTCCGCTGGTGTCGCGACGCCACTGACGAGACGCACAACTGGCCGGGCGGGGCAAAGCCGTCATGAGCAGCCTCATTTCGGGCAATGATGCAGACCTCGTCGAGGCGCCGGCGGTCCCGAGCTTCCGCGAAGCCACGAAACTCTGGGCGAAGATCGGATTGCTGAGCTTCGGCGGGCCGGCCGGTCAGATCGCGCTCATGCACAAGGAATTGGTCGAGGACCGGCGCTGGATCGGCGAACAGCGTTTCCTGCATGCGCTGAACTACTGCATGCTGCTGCCCGGTCCCGAGGCCCAGCAACTCGCCATCTATATCGGCTGGCTGCTGCACAGGACGATCGGCGGCCTTGTCGCCGGTGTCCTGTTCGTGGTGCCCGGCGCACTGGTCATGCTCACCCTGAGCATTCTCTATGCGCTCTATGGTGATGTCCCGCTGGTCGCGGCGCTGTTCTTCGGGGTCAAGGCCGCCGTGCTCGCGGTCGTGGTCGAGGCGGTGATCCGCATCGGCCGCCGCGCCTTGAAGAACCGGTTGATGGTGGCGATCGCGCTCTGCGCTTTTCTCGGCATCTATGTGCTCGCCATCCCGTTCCCGCTCATCGTCCTGATTGCGGGATCGGTGGGATGGGTGGGAAACCGTGTCGCGCCAGCCCTGTTTTCCGGCGCGGCGCACGGCAAGAACGACGCTCCCGATATCAGGGGCGCGGTCGACCTGATGTTCGAACGCGGCGAACTGGCCCATACCAGACCGACACGATGGCATGCGCCGCGCACCATCGCGATCTGGCTGCCGATCTGGCTCGGGCCGGTTCTGTTGCTCTGGGCGCTCACCGGGACAAACAGCGTGTGGACGCAGATTGGCGGCTTCTTCAGCCTCATGGCGGTGGTCACCTTTGGCGGCGCCTACGCGGTTCTTGCCTATGTCGCGCAGGCAGCCGTGCAGTCCTTCGGCTGGCTCGCCCCTGGTGAAATGGTCGATGGCCTCGGCCTTGCCGAGACCACGCCGGGTCCACTCATCCTGGTGTTGCAATTCGTCGGCTTCATCGCCGCGTTTCGCCACGCCGGCTCGCTGGATCCGCTGCTTGGCGGATCGCTTGGAGCGCTGCTGACGCTGTGGGTTACGTTCACACCCTGCTTCTTCTGGATATTCCTCGGCGCGCCCTACATCGAGGCCCTGCGCGGCAACAAGGCCCTGTCGGCCGCGCTGGGCGCGATCACCGCCGCCGTGGTCGGCGTCGTCATGAACCTTGCTCTGTGGTTCGCCTTGCACGTCGTCTTCCGCGAAGTGCGCATGACGGGCCTGGGCATGAACGTGCCGGTGCTTTTGTCGATCGACTGGCGAGCCGCGCTGCTTTCGGTCGCCGCCATGGTCGCCATCCTGAAGTGGAAAACCGGTGTGCTGCCGACGCTTGCGGGATGCGCTCTTGCCGGCGTGTTGCTGCTCGCCACGGGCGGCTAGTGGATGTCGCCCGGAAGTGTCTTCGGTTCGGGAAAACGACATGCATCGAAACAAGATCTAAGGCGCGTCGCATGAATCCGTTTCGACGCGACGCGCTTTAGATTTTCCGGCTCCTTTGTATTCCGCTTCCGAACCCCCTAACTGGTGGAAAACGGATTGGACCAGCAATGGCGGGACGACGCTCTTCCCTCGGCTTTCTCGGTATGTTCGGCCGCTCGGGTGATTTGCGGCAGCTCGATGCCGCCTTGCGTGGCGCCGACCTGCATCCCGCCCTCGTGCCCGAAGGGGTGAAACTAACCATCGTCAATCTGATGAAGGACCACTGGCCCGAGGAGCCGCCGCCGCAGGCCTATCCGCGGGTAGCGAACCTGTTCAGCTACTGCATCGCCGGACCGGAAACCTTCGAGCGTGCGCAAGGCCCACAGCAGCGGCTCGACGCGGAGCGCCGGATCGAGGCCGCTCTCGAAACCGGCGACGATCTCGATGCCCAGATCGTGCTGATGGCACTGCACGCCAAGCTGATCAACGCCGAGGTGGTTGAGCGCTTCGGGCTGGGCGCCGACTGAGCGCTGGCTGAGTGCTTTCGTGAAACGCTGAAACCGCTCTAAGCCCGGCTTATCTCCTGGAGATACCAGCCGATATAACGCAGCTCGTTGTACTCCATCGGCGCGATCGGTCCGGGCACGAAATAGTGCGAGCGTACGCCGCGCGCCGTATGCTCGATGATCTTCTTGTCCTCGTCCGTGGTGACCTTCCACAGCCAGGTCAGTTTCTCCAGATCGTAGTCCTGGCCTTCGACAGCGTCGCCGCGCACCAGCCAGATCAGTTCCATCTCGCAGGTCTGAGCCGTTTTCGGGATGAATCGGTAGATCATCCCATGGTCGGGGTAGCAGACGAGGAAAGTCGTGCCGCCAAGATGGATGGAGGTGACGCCGCCGTCATAGTCGGTGAAGCGGCCCATCAGTGGCGCGACGGGGGAGCCGTCCCGGCTGCCGCTCGAAACGCCGTCATAGAGCGCATAGCGGAAGGTGTGGATCGCCTCCTGGCCGGCGGCCGAATTCTGCCAGCGATCGCCGCTGCCGATCTCGATGCCGAGAGCGCAGGTCCGCTGTTCCATCGCGGCATTGAGCTGCTCGATCATCTCCGCGGGCTTTTCCAGCGCGTGCGTCTGCGAATATTCGGGATGCGCCGGTCCGCAATGGTAGCATTCGACATAATTTTCGACGGCGAGCTTCCAGTTCGCCTCGAGCGGGTAGCTTTGGCGATACGCCACCTTGGCATCGCCCCACCCATATTGTCCGCAACTCGTGCGCAAAGATTGCTCGATCGGATCGAAATCGAGTGGCGTCTCGGCGAAGGAGATGAAGACAAGGCCGGTCGCGACGCGGACATGGAGCTTCTTCAGCCCGTGCGCGGTGCGGTCGAAATCCTTCGGCATCAGCCTGGCGGCGCGCAGCGAGCCGTCATTGGAATAGGTCCATGCATGGTACGGGCAGACGAACACTTTCGCGTTGCCCTTCTCTTTGGTGCAGACCTCGGCGCCGCGATGGCGGCAGACATTGAGCATGGCATGCACGGTGCCATCCATGCCACGCGACAGGATGACCGCCTCGTCACCGAGCTTGAACAGTTCGAAGTCGCCGGGATTGGGAATGACGCTGGCATGCGCCAGGCAGTGCCAATGGCGGCGGAACAGACGTTCCATGTCCCGCTCGAAAATATCCTGGTCGTGGTAGAATGGGCGCGTCAGGCCGTAGCCTGGCCGGTGCGAGGCCACCAGCCGATCGATGGCATCTTCGGTATTTGCGGCTTGCTGGATAGGATAGACGCTCATTTGTCGTTCTGCCCAATGGTTGGTTCTGTCGGTGGCTATCTGTATGTCGGTCTTCTGGCTAGCCGCCCATGCTCGCGCGCGGCAGGTGGATCAGGTTGCCGAAGCGGGCGCGCAATCTGTCGTCGACCAGCTTGGGCACGTGCCGCGGAAATCGTTCCGCAAGGATGCGCTTCTTTTCGTCGATCGCCCGGGCCAATATATCAGGGCGGCCTTTTTCGTTCCATTCCTTCGGTGAGGAACGGTCGCCGAAGGCGGGATAAAAACGCTCTGCCCGGGCCGATTTGAGCGTTTGCTCGTTGTCAAGATAATGGCCCGGACCCTTGAGGCAGACATCGGCGATGGTGTCGATCGACAGCGCTTCGTCCGTCACTTCGATGCCGCGTGCGCAGCGCAAGCAATGGCCAAGCATGTCATTGTCGATGATCAGGCTTTCCAGGCAGAAGCCGAGCAGCGAGGCATGCATGCCGGCCGATTCGTAGACGAGGTTGAGGCCCGAGAGGCCGGCCATCACATTGGTGATGCCTTTCTCGTAGCCGGACTGGATATCGGGCAGTTTCGAGTCTGTCATGCCGGCGGCCGAGCCGCCGGGCAGGTCGTAGAATTGCGCCATCTGCGCGCAGGCCGCCGTTACCACCGCCTGTTCGGCCGAGCCACCGGCCATGGTGTTGGTGCGCAGGTCCGACATGAACGGCCAGGCGCCGAAGATCGCCGGATGTCCCGGCTTGAGTGCGTTGACATACACCAGGCCAGCCAGCACTTCGGCCACTGCCTGCGCGACCGCGCCGGCCATCGCCGCCGGAGCGGTTGTTCCGGACTGGCCGGTGGAGAGGAGCAGGATGGGGATGCCGCCTTCGACACAGGCCTCGAGCACGCCGCAGGCATCCTCGGCGAACTTCATCGGTGGCACGACGAAGGAGTTGGAGTTGGAAACGAACGGCCGGGCGCGGAAATTCTCCTCGCCACCGGCGATGGCATAGAGCATTTCGAGCGCCGGCTTCACATTCTCGCGCACGGTGAAGGACGTGCCGACATGCTTCGACGTCCCCATCACGCAGGCGTAGAGCGTGTTGAAATCCATATCGAGCGGGTCGGCGATGTCGCGCGCCACCATCGGCCGCTGGAAAAAATGGATGTTGCTCAGTCCATCGACGATGCGGGCGGCGTCATAGATGTCCTGCAGCTTCGATTCGCGATACTCGCGTTTTTCGAGATCCACCAGATGCACGGCGATACCCGCCGTGCCGTAATGGACGCGCTTGCCCTGGATCACCATGTCGTGCCTGGGGTCCTGGCCATGCAGCGTGAAATGCCGCGCGGCTCGCTTGATGGTGTCGAGTACGAGCGCACGGGGGAAACGGATGCGGCCATCGTCGCCATGGATGGCGCCAGCCTTGGTCAGGACTTTTATGCAGGACGGGATGGCGTTGGCGAAGCCGACCGTTTCCAGAAGCGTCAGCACGCCCTCATGAATGCGCTCGCAGTCGTTTCCGCGCAATGGCCCGTAACTGCCGCCTTCCATGGCTTGGTGTAGTGGCCCGTTTGGTGGAATGGCTGATTTCACCGCACGTCCCTTTTCGCGGTCGCCGGAGCGTTGTGGACGACGGTTCGCCGGCATGTCCTGCTTTTCGACAGCCACTGGCATGGAAGCACTCCACCTCTACCGGCAGGAGCTCGTGGCGGTTGGTCCACCATCAACCTGCTTCTTCTCTGACGCCGACTATGCCGCCGGCACTGGCCCATCCTATGAGCCAGCTGGCCCAGCTACATGTGCCAGACCTAAAACAAACCGGAGCCGCTGAGAAGCGGCTCCGGTCACGAAATCGGCTTGATGGATCAGGCGGCGGCCGGCCTGCGTCCGGCTGCGGTGGCGAGTTCCCGGATGCCGGGCTCGATGTGCTGCAGAGCGATAGAGGAAATGCCCAACCGCATGAAACGCGAAGGCTTCTCGGTGCGGTCGAAGAAGCGGTCGCCGGGCTCGATGATGACGCTGCGCGAGGCCGCGGCTTCGGCCAAACCGCGGGAATCGGTGCCGCGGGGCCCTTCCAGCCACAGCGACGTGCCGCCGGCCGAGTCGGTCGAGCGCCATTCCGGCAGGAAGGCCGAAATCGCATGGACCAGCCGCTTGCGCCGCTCGTCGAAGGCGCTCGACAGCCGCCGCACCAGCGCTTCGTGATGGCCGAGCGACAGGAACAGCGCCACGGCGCGCTGATTGTTGGCCGGCGGATGGCGCAGCATGAAGCGGCGCAGCGCCCTGAGTTCGGCGATCAGTCCAGCGGAAGCCACGATGTAGCCAAGCCGCAGCCCCGGGGCCAGCGTCTTCGACATCGAGCCGACATAGACGACGCGGCCGGAACGGTCGAGGCTCTTCAATGCCTGCTGCGGCGCCTCGTCGAGAAGCTGGCTGTCATAGCCGTCTTCGATGATGATCTGGTTGTGCCGGTTGGCGCGCGCCAGAAGATCCTGCCGCCGCTCCGCCGACAACGGCACCATGGTCGGGCAATGATGACTGGGGGTGACGAAGACGAAGCCGGAATCATTGGGAATAGAAGAGGTTACGATACCGGACTGGTCCACTGGCACCGGCTCGATGTCGGCGCCCGCGAGCCGGAAGATCGAGCGTGCGTCGGGATAGCCTGGATCCTCCATCGCCACTTTCGAGCCCTTGGTCATCAGCAGCGAGGCCAGCATATAGAGCGCGTTCTGGGCGCCCAGCGTGACGATGATCTCGTCGGGATTGGCGAAGATGCCGCGCCGGGGCAGCAGCCGTGCCTGGATTTGCTCGATCAGCAGCGGATCGTCGCGGTCGACCATGTCGGACGCCCAGTTGCGGATCTCCAGCACGGCCAGCGCCATGCGGTTGCACTCGCGCCACTCGGCGGTCGGGAACAGCGCCGGGTCGAACTGGCCGTACACGAAGGGGTAGGAGGACTTGATCCAGTTCTCGTGCTTGGCGGGCGGCGGCATGTCGCTTGCCGCGATCTGCCGGCGCGCCTTCCAGTCGATCTCGTTGGCCTGGTCGGGTGCTTTCTGGTGCGGCTTGGCGGGTGTCGCCAGCACGTCCGGATTGACGAAATGGCCGCGCCGCTCGCGCGCCACCAGGAAACCCTGGTCGACGAGCTGCTGGAATGCCAGCACCACCGTTCCGCGTGCGACGCCGAGTTTTTCGGCCAGGATACGGCAGGAAGGCAGCGGCATCGAAGCGGCGATCTGGCGGTCGAGAATCGCGGCCACGATGGCTTGGCGGATCTGCGCCTGCAGGGTCTGGCCGGATTCGGCCGAAATCCGGAACAGGCCGGACCATATCGCCGTGTCGTTTCTCTGTGGCATGGAAGATGTTCCTCGATGGCCAGCTTTTTTCGCTTGGCTGGACCAGCCGAACGTAACCGTGGCACAAGGGGTTGCGCCAATCAATTTTTCTGATCTTTGGGATTTATGCCAGTGATCCTTCAAGCTCGAAATAAGGCGCGGCCCCTCGCTCTCGACACCACCTCGCTCCTCGATACCCACCTCCTTGCTCGATACATTGTGTCATCGCATCGTGATGTGCTGCGTCATCGCCGCGTATTGACCGGATGGATTTCGGCTCAATAGTTGGGGCGCGACGACACGCGCCGGAAACATCCGGTCTGATATGGTGCGTCGAAAAAGCCAGGAGTCCCCGCCAGTGGATCAGTCAGCCTTCCAGAAACAGCTTGCCGCCCTGCGCGACCATCGCGCCGCGGCCCCGGGCGACATGCGCCAGGCCTTTGCCGCCGATCCGCAGCGCTTCAAGACATTCTCCGCCGCTGACGGCGACCTCCTGCTCGACTGGTCGAAATGCGCCGTCGATGCGACGACCATGGACTTCCTTGAGAAGCTCGCCGCCGCAGCCGATCTGGAAGGCCGTCGCGCCGCCATGTTCGCCGGCAAGAAGATCAACATCACCGAAGACCGCGCCGTTCTGCACACGGCGCTGCGCAACCTGAGCGGCAAGGGCATCACGGTTGACGGCCAGGACGTCAAGGCGGATGTCATATCCGTGCTCGACGCCATGGGCGCCTTCGCCGATGCCATACGCTCCGGCAAGGCAACAGGCGCCACCGGCAAGAAGATTACCGATATCGTCAACATCGGCATTGGCGGCTCCGACCTTGGTCCGGCCATGGCGACACTGGCGCTCGCCCCCTATCATGACGGCCCGCGCGCCCACTATGTCTCCAACATCGACGGCGCTCACATCCACGACACGCTGAAGGGGCTGTCCGCCGAAACCACGCTGTTCATCATCGCCTCCAAGACCTTCACCACGGTCGAGACGATGACCAATGCGCAGACGGCGCGCGACTGGGTGCAGAAGGCGCTCGGCAAGGAGGCCGTGGGCAAGCATTTCGCCGCCGTCTCTACCGCGCTCGACCTGGTGGCCAAGTTCGGCATCGAGCCGGATCGCGTCTTCGGCTTCTGGGACTGGGTCGGCGGCCGCTATTCGCTGTGGGGCGCGATCGGCCTGCCGGTCATGATCGCCATCGGCCCAAGGAACTTTCGCGCTTTCCTCGACGGCGCGCACGAAATGGACGAACACTTCCGCACCGCGCCGCTCCAGAAAAACCTGCCGGCGCTCCTCGGGCTGGTCGGCTGGTGGCACCGCGTGATCTGCGGCTATCCGGCCCGCGCGGTCATCCCCTACGATCAGCGCCTGTCCAGACTGCCGGCCTATCTGCAGCAGCTCGACATGGAATCGAACGGCAAGAGCGTTACCCTTGACGGTACGCCGGTGACGACGCCGACCGGGCCGCTGGTCTGGGGCGAGCCAGGCACCAACGGCCAGCACGCCTTCTTCCAGCTGCTGCACCAGGGCACCGATTTGATCCCCGTCGAGTTCCTGGCCGCCGCCGTCGGCCACGAGCCTGATCTCAAGCATCAGCATGACCTGCTGCTCGCCAACTGCCTGGCGCAGTCGGAAGCGCTGATGAAGGGCCGTACGCTGGAAGAGGCGCGCGCGCAGATGCTGGCCAAGGGCATGAAGCCGGCCGATGTCGACCGTATCGCGCCGCATCGTGTCTTCTCCGGCAACCGGCCCTCGGTGACCATCCTCTACCGCAAGCTCGACCCGCGCACCTTCGGCCGGCTGATCGCGCTTTACGAGCACCGCGTCTTCGTCGAGGGCACGCTGTTCAACATCAACTCCTTCGACCAGTGGGGCGTCGAACTCGGCAAGGAATTGGCCACCGGCCTCCTGCCTGTCGTGGAAGGCAAGGAAAGCGCCGCAAACCGGGACGCCTCGACCAGGGGCCTTGTGGAACGCATCCACCAATTGCGTGGTTCGGAGTGAAGCGCTTGGCTGACATCAAGGGGATATTGTTCGACAAGGACGGAACGCTTGTCGACTTCAACGCGACCTGGCTCGGCGTCGCCGACTTCATGGCCATGGACGCGGCCGACGGCGACCGCTGGAAAGCCGACAGGCTGCTCGCGGCCGCGGGCTTCGATTTCGCCAACCGGCGCTTCAAGCCCGATTCCATCTTTGCCTCCGGCACCAATCTCGACGTTGTCGAACTGTGGTTCCCGCGCCTGTCCAATGAAGACCAGATGCTGGCCGTTGCCCGTTTCAACGAGATCACCTCGGTGCAGGGCTCGACGATGGCGGTGGCGCTGCCGGGCATCGCCGACACGCTGGCTCTGCTGCACAGGCGATCCTACCGGCTTGGCGTCGCCACCAACGATTCGACCAGCGGCGCGGAAAAGACGCTTGTCACGCTGGGTGTCGCGCAACTGTTCGAAGCCGCCTATGGCTATGACGCGGTGGCCAACCCCAAGCCCGCTCCCGACACCATCCAGGCCTTTTGCGATCTTACGGGGCTCAAGCCGTCTGAGATCGCCATGGTCGGCGACAACAGGCACGATCTCGAAATGGCGCGTGCCGGCGGCTGCGGCCTGGCGGTGGGCGTGCTCTCCGGCACCGGCACGCGCGAATCGCTGGCCGAGATCGCCGATGTCATCCTGGATTCGGTTGCCGATCTGCCGGATTTCCTTTCGACGCGGGTCAAGGAGACGGTCTGATCGGCAGGGCGGCGTACTGTTCGGGCTGGAGGCGAAAGACAGCGCTCGGCTTCAGCGCGGCGTCTTTCGCCTCGCCGAAATCCGGCACCTTGTATTCGGCAAGCAGCCGCAGCCGCGAGCGCGGCAGATAGGCCCGGCCCGGATCGCCGACCAGCACCTCGATGCCGGCGGCGAGGCAGCGGTCGAGGAAAGGCATCATCCCCAAGGCGACACCTTGCCCGTAGAACACGTCGCCGGCGAGCACCAGGTCCACGGCGGGCGGTGGCCCGGTGGTGATGTCGTTCCCCATTATCGTGATCGTGACGCCATTGGCCGCTGCATTCAGCGCCAGCGCGGCAACGCCGTTCCGATCGACCTCGGTGGCCATCACCTCACACGCGCCGGCCTTTCCCGCGGCAATGCCGACAATGCCGGAGCCTGCTCCAAGGTCGAGCACGCGGCGGCCCGCCACGATCTCCGGATGGTCCAGCACATAGCGCGCCAGCACGGCGCCGCCTGCCCACGCATAGGCCCAATAGGGCGGCTGCGGCTCCTGCGAATCGGCGTCATCGCCTTCGACAAGGCGCCTCAGCCCGCTGCTCGGGTGGGCGGTATAAAGCCGGATTTCGGGAAGCGCCGGCACCGATGTCAGGCGCATGTTCGCCTTGATGAATTCCGCCGGGTCGAGGCGCGGGCGCCGGACCGGCGTATCGTCCTTGGCGAGACCCACTATTCGCGCAGCTCCCGCCGCAGGATCTTGCCGACCGGCGTCTTCGGCAATTCGGTCCTGAACTCGATGTATCTGGGCCGCTTGTAGCCGGTCAGGTTCTCGCGGCAAAAGGCGGTGATGGCCTCGGCGGTCAGGGCCGGGTCTTTCTTGACGATGAACAGTTTCGGCACTTCGCCCGAATGCTCGTCCGGCACGCCGATCGCCGCCACTTCGAGCACGCCGGGATGCGCCGCCACGACTTCCTCGAGTTCGGTCGGATAGACGTTGAAGCCGGAGACGAGGATCATGTCCTTCTTGCGGTCGACGATCTTGGTGAAGCCGCGATCGTCCATGAAGCCCATGTCGCCGGACTTGAAGAAGCCGTCCTTGGTCATCACCCTGGCGGTCTCGTCCGGCCGGTTCCAGTAACCGGCCATCACCTGCGGTCCCCTGATGCAGATCTCACCGACTTCGCCGAGCGGTACGTTGTTGCCGTCGTCGTCGCGAATGGCGATTTCGGTCGAGGGCAGCGGCAGGCCGATAGTGCCGGTGAACTCGCCGGAGCTGAACTTGTTGGCCGTCGCCACCGGCGAGGTCTCCGAAAGACCGTAGCCTTCGCTGATGGGGCAACCGGTCAGCGCCTTCCAGCGCTCGGCGACACCCTTCTGTACCGCCATGCCGCCGCCAAGCGTCAAGAGCAGCGGCTTGAAGTCGAGCTTGCGAAAGTCCTCATTGTTGAGCAGCGCGTTGAACAGCGTGTTGAGGCCCGGAAAGATATGGATCGGATACTTGCCCATTTCCTTGACGAAGCCGGGAATGTCGCGCGGATTGGGGATCAGTATGTTCTGGCCGCCCATCTGCATGCCCATCAGTGCATTCACCGTCAGCGCGAAGATATGGTAGAGCGGCAGTGCGCAGACTAGGTTGAGATGCGCCGGCTTTGGCTTGGCGGTATAGGCGTCCTGCAGCCAGAGCGCATTCTGCGCGACATTGGCCAGCACATTGCTGTGCGAGAGGGTCGCGCCTTTCGAGATTCCGGTGGTGCCGCCGGTATATTGCAGGAAGGCGACATCGCTGGCGGCCACCGTGGCCGGCTTAAACGTCATGCCGCGGCCAGTCTTGAGGGCCGCATTGAACTTGACATGGCCAGGCAATGACCAGGCCGGCACCATCTTTTTGACGCGGCGCACGACCAGATTAACGATCGAGCCCTTCAGGCCGCCGAGCAGGTCGCCCATTGCCGCGACGACGACGTGCTTGACCGAGGTCCTGGCGACGACCGCCTGCAGGGTGTTGGCGAAGTTTTCGAGGATGACGATGGCCTGCGCCCCGGAATCCTTGAGCTGATGCTCCAGTTCGCGTGGCGTGTAGAGCGGATTGACGTTCACCACCGTGAAGCCGGCGCGGGCGACCGCCATCATCGCTATGGGATATTGCAGCACGTTCGGCATCATCAGGGCGACACGGGCGCCCTTCTGCAATCCTGTGGACTGCAGGTAGGCACCGAAGGCCGCCGAAGACTGTTCGAGCTGCGCGTAGGTGATGGACTTGCCCATGCACGTGAAAGCCGGCTGGCCGGCGAACTGCTTGCAGGCGCCAACGAGGAAGTCGCCGATGGAACCGTAGGGAAGGGCGCCGATCTCGGCCGGCATGTTCTTGGGATAGCTGTTGAGCCATGGCTTTTGCGGCAGGCCGGCGGCGAGTTCGGTGAGCGCCTTCGGCAGCCGCTGGCTGGCCGCTGTCGCTGGCTTCGAGACCGGTGCAGCCTTCACTGGTGGCGAACTCTTCGTCGTCGCGGTTTTGCCCGTTCCGGCCTTGCCCGATCCGGCCTTGGTCGCGGGCGCCTTTGCCGGCGCGGCCTTCGTCGCCGGCTTCGCGGCGGTCCTGGCGGTGGCCACGGCTTTTGCCGCGGGTGCTTTCTTGCCGGCGGCCGCCTTCGCGGTCGCTGCCTTGCCCGCGACCTTGCCCTGCCCGTCGCCGCCGGCGGCTGGCCTAGGCCCCGCCTTGGCCGACGCTTTCACCGGGGCCTTCGATGCTTTTGCCACCCGTTCCTCCTCGACAACCCTGGTCGCCTGCTCTCGCTGGGCCCTACCGCGCCGCCTCCAGATTGATGGAGACGTCCCTCCGCTGCCGCCAGCTGTCTATCTATGTATTGCCTCTATCGGCGGCGGTGCAAGTCTTGCCCTAGCGGCAGGATGCCGAAAGATTTGCCGCCGAAAACCTTTCCCGCCGGCCACGGCTGGAACGGCATCTTTCCGCACCGGCGGCGGATGAATACAGGGCGCGGCACCCTTGTCGCCGGACGTCTGATCAATAAAAAAATGCGGTCGTTAATAATATCGTGAATAGAAAAAAGTGCTAATTTTTTCTGCCATTTAGCGAAATTGCGGATTTTTTTCCTGCTTCCCGCGGGGTAAGCAAACGGGGTGTTCCAAACCCGGAAAAACGGTGCTTATATGCGCGCTTCGCGAGCCTGATAGAGGGGCTTGGAAGAACATCAGGGAGTGCTCAATGAAGAAGAAATTGACTTTTGCAGCCGCGTTGCTGGCTGCAAGCGTCCTGGGCGGCGTGGCCAACGCGAAAACTCTGGTCTATTGCGCTGAAGCGTCGCCGGAGGGTTTCGACCCGGCGCCGTATACCGCTGGCCAGACATTCGACGCGTCCTCGCGCACCGTGTTCAATCGCCTTGTCGAATTCGATCACGGCAAGACCTCGGTCTCGCCCGGCCTGGCGGACAGCTGGACCATTTCCGACGACGGCAAGGAATATACCTTCAAGCTGCGCAAGGGCGTCAAGTTCGCGCCCACCGACTACTTCACCCCGACCCGCGACCTGAACGCCGACGACGTGGTGTTCTCTTTCGAGCGCCAGGTCGACAAGAATGGCCCCTGGTTCCAGTACATACCGGGCATCGCCTACCAGTATTACAATGACCAGTTCGGCGACAACATCACCAAGGTCGAGAAGGTCGACGACCTGACGGTGAAGTTCACCCTCAAGGAACCGGCAATCACCTTCATTCCGACCCTGGGCATGGATTTCGCCTCGATCGTCTCGAAGGAATATGCCGACAAGCTGCAGGCCGACAAGACGCCTGAACTGTTCAACCAGAAGCCGGTCGGCACTGGGCCGTTCATCTTCGTCGACTACCAGACCGATGCCGCCATCCGCTACAAGGCCAACCCGGACTATTGGGGCGGCAAGCAGAAGATCGACGATCTGGTCTTCGCCATCACCACCGATCCGGCGGTGCGCGCGCAGAAGCTGAAGGCCGGCGAATGCAACATCATGTCCTACCCGGCACCGGCCGACATTGCCGGCCTGCAGGCTGATGCGAACCTGACGGTCGCGGAGCAGGAAGGCCTCAACGTCGGCGCGCTGATGTACAACACCCAGCAGAAACCGTTCGACGACGTGCGTGTCCGCAAGGCGCTCAACATGGCCATCAACAAGAAGGCCATCATCGACGCGGTGTTCCAGGGCGCCGGCCAGGTGGCGATCAACCCGATCCCGCCGACCATGTGGTCCTACAACAAGGACGTGAAGGACGACCCGTACGATCCGGACGCGGCCAAGAAGATGCTTGAAGAGGCCGGCGTCAAGGACCTAAAGATGAACGTCTGGGCGATGCCCGTCTCGCGTCCGTACATGCCGAACGCGCGCCGCACCGCCGAACTGATCCAGGCGGACTTCGCAAAGGTCGGCGTCACCGTCAACATCGTCAGCTACGATTGGGGTGAATACCTCAAGCGCGCTTCCGCGGTCGATCACGACGGCGCCGTCATCGTCGGCTGGACCGGCGACAATGGCGATCCGGACAACTTCCTCGGCGTGCTCCTGAGCTGCGCTTCCGTTGGTTCGAACAACCGCGCGGAATGGTGCAACAAGGACTTCGATGCGCTCATCAACAAGGCCAAGACGGTTTCCGACCAGGCCGAGCGCACCAAGCTCTACGAACAGGCACAGGTCATCTTCAAGGAGCAGGCACCGTGGGCGACGCTCGCCCACTCCAAGGTGTTCATGCCGATGCAGAAGACCGTCTCCGGCTTTGCGATGGATCCGCTCGGTATCCATCGCTTTGACGGCGTCGATATCGCCGAATAAGGTTCGCGAAACGGGGCGGCGCCACAAGGCCCCCCCCCACCTCGCCCGCCATGCTGCGTTATATCCTCGGCAAGCTCGCCCTCATCATCCCGACCTTCATCGGGATAACCATCCTCGCTTTCGGCTTCGTGCGCATCCTGCCCGGTGATCCGGTGCTGGTGCTTGCGGGCGAACGTGGCCTGTCGCCCGAACGCCATACGGCGCTGATGCACCAGTTCGGGTTCGACCTGCCGATCTGGCAACAGTATCTGACCTATCTGACCAATATCCTCGGCGGCGATTTCGGCACCTCGTTTTCAACCAAGACGCCGGTGCTCAAGGATTTCCTGGTGCGGTTCCCGGCCACGGTCGAACTCGCCATCTTCGCCATGATCTTCGCCGTCATCTTCGGTGTCGCCTTCGGCATTTTCGCTGCCATCCGCCGCGGCTCCTGGTTCGACCAGCTGACCATGGGCACCGCGCTCGCCGGCTATTCCATGCCAATCTTCTGGTGGGGGCTGCTGCTGATCATCGTGTTTTCCGGCACGCTGCACTGGACGCCGGTCTCGGGCCGCATCGACCTTCTCTATTTCTTCAAGCCGGTGACCGGCTTCATGACCATCGATTCCCTCATCTCGGGCCAGAAGGGCGCCTTCCGCTCGGCGGTGTCGCACCTCATCTTGCCCACCATCGTGCTCGGCACCATTCCGCTGGCGGTCATCGCCAGGCAGACCCGCTCGGCCATGCTCGAAGTGCTGGGCGAGGATTATGTGCGCACCGCGCGCGCCAAGGGCCTGGCGCCGCGGCGCGTCATCGGCCTGCATGCCTTCCGCAACGCGCTGATCCCGGTCGTCACCACGATCGGCCTGCAGGTCGGCACGCTGTTGACCGGCGCCATCCTGACCGAGAGCATCTTTTCGTGGCCGGGCATCGGCAAGTGGATGATCGATGCCATTTCCAAGCGCGACTATTTCACCGTGCAGGGCGGGTTGCTTTTGATCGCGCTGATCGTCATGTCGGTGAACCTTATCGTCGACGTGCTCTATGCCGTCATCAACCCGCGCATCCGGGCGAATTGACATGACCAATGAAGGCCCAGCCACCATCGAAGCCGCGACCGTCGTCAAGCCGCAGGATGCGCGGCTGCAGATGTTCGCCGAATTCTGGCACTATTTCTCGATCAACAAGGGCGCGGTGATCGGCCTCTTCGTCTTCGCCCTGCTGATCCTGATCGCCATCTTCGCGCCGTTGCTCGCCCCGCATTCGCCTGATGACCAGTTCCGCGACTTCTTCCTGACCCCGCCGGCCTGGCAGGCGGGCGGCAACGCGCAATTCCTGCTCGGCACCGACGCCGTCGGCCGCGATATGCTTTCGCGCCTGATCTACGGCTCGCGATTCTCGCTCGCCATCGGCTTCGTCGTCGTTACCACGGCACTGATCTCCGGCGTCATCCTCGGCCTGCTCGCCGGCTACTGCCGTGGCTGGGTCGACACGCTGATCATGCGCATCATGGACATCATCCTGGCTTTCCCGTCGCTGCTGCTGGCCCTGGTGCTGGTCGCGGTGCTCGGCCCAGGCCTCGTCAATGCCATGATCGCCATCGCCTTCGTGCTGCAGCCGCACTTCGCCCGGCTCACCCGCGCCGCCGTGATGGCGGAGAAGACCCGCGAATATGTAGTCTCGGCCAAGGTCGCCGGGGCCAGCCATCTCAGGCTGATGCTGGTCACCATCCTGCCCAACTGCATCGCCCCGCTGATCGTGCAGGCGACGCTGTCCTTCTCCAACGCCATTCTTGAGGCGGCCGCCCTCGGCTTCCTCGGCATGGGCGCGCAGCCGCCGACGCCGGAATGGGGCACCATGCTTGCCGAAGCACGCGAGTTCATCCTGCGCGCCTGGTGGGTGGTGACCTTTCCCGGCCTCGCCATCCTGATCACCGTCTTTGCCATCAACCTGATCGGCGACGGCCTGCGCGACGCGCTCGACCCCAAGCTGAAGAGGTCGTGAGCATGTCCCTGCTCGAGATCAAGAATCTCACCGTTTCCTTTGACACTGCCGCCGGACCGTTCATGGCCGTGCAAGGCATCGACCTTTCGGTCGAACCGCGCGAGGTGCTGGCGATCGTCGGCGAGTCCGGCTCCGGCAAGTCGGTTTCGATGCTGGCGGTGATGGGGCTGTTGCCCAACACCGCGACGGTCAAGGCCGACCGCATGGCTTTCGATGGTGTCGACCTGTTGAAGCTCAGCCCGTCCGAACGCCGCAAGATTGTCGGCAAAGACATCTCGATGATCTTCCAGGAGCCGATCGCCAGCCTCAATCCATGCTTCACCGTCGGCTTCCAGATCGAGGAAGTGTTGCGCTTTCACATGGGCATGGATCGCGCCCAGCGCCGCGCGCGCGCCATCGAGCTGATGAAGCTGGTCGGCATCGCCGATCCGGAAGAACGGCTGAGCTCGTTTCCGCACCAGATGTCGGGCGGCCAGTGCCAGCGCGTCATGATCGCGATTGCCATCGCCTGCAATCCGAAACTCTTGATCGCCGACGAGCCGACCACCGCGCTCGACGTCACCATCCAGAAGCAGATCCTCGATCTCCTGGTCTCGCTGCAGGCCAAATACGGCATGGGCCTGATCATGATCACCCACAATATGGGCGTGGTGGCCGAGACCGCCGACCGCGTCATCGTCCAGTACAAGGGCCGCAAGATGGAGGAGGCCGACGTGCTGTCGCTGTTTGAATCGCCGAAAAGCAATTACACGCGCGCGCTGCTGTCGGCGCTGCCGGAAAACGCCGTCGGCGACCGGCTGCCGACTGTGTCCGACATGCTGTTCGAGCCTGCCCCTTCGGCAGCGGGAGCCTCGGCATGAGCACCACGGTCCTCGAAGGCAAGAACATCGTTCGCGACTACCACATCGGCGGCGGCCTGTTCTCCGGGCCGCGCACCGTGCATGCGGTCAAGGGCGTCTCTTTCACGGTGGACAAGGGCAAGACGCTGGCCATCGTCGGCGAAAGCGGCTGCGGCAAGTCCACGCTCGCCCGCATCATCACCTTGATCGATCCCGCGACATCGGGCGAATTGTTCATCGACGGCAACAAGGTCGACATCGCCAAAGGCGGATTGACGAAGGAGATGCGCCGCAAGGTGCAGATCGTCTTCCAGAACCCTTACGGATCGCTCAATCCGCGCCAGAAGATCGGCGATGTGCTGGGCGAGCCGCTGCTGATCAACACCGACAAGCCGGCCGCCGAACGGCGCGACCTCGCCATGAAGATGCTGAAGAAGGTCGGCCTCGGTCACGAGCACTATAACCGCTATCCGCACATGTTCTCGGGCGGCCAGCGCCAGCGCATTGCCATTGCCCGTGCGCTGATGCTCAACCCAAGCCTGCTGGTGCTCGACGAGCCGGTTTCGGCGCTCGATCTCTCGGTGCAGGCGCAGGTGCTCAACCTGCTCGCCGACCTGCAGGACGAATTCCAGCTGACCTATGTCTTCATCAGCCACGATTTGTCGGTGGTGCGCTACATTGCCGACGACGTGATGGTGATGTATTTCGGCGAGGCCGTCGAATACGGCTCGCGCGACGAGGTCTTCGCCGACCCCAAGCACAGCTACACCAGGACGCTGTTCGCCGCGACGCCGCGCGCCGATGTGGCGAGCATCAAGGCGAGGCTGGCGAAGAAGAAGGCGGCCTAAAGTCGCAAGCCATGCAAATGGCCGACGTCAGCGCCGCCCCTCATTGTCCTGCCGGACATTTCTCCCCGTATAGTGACGGGGAGAAAAACGCTCTCACGGCCGGTTTCGCCACCACCAAGATTGCGAGCAGGGTGCCGAGGGTGCGGCCAGCCTCTTCTCCCCGTCACTATACGGGGAGAAGGTGCCGGCAGGCGGATGAGGGGCAGCGCGACGGCCCGGATCGATCGGTGCGATTGCCGCGAGCCTGACTCATTACGACAGCTTGGCGATGATGGCGCGCAAAGCCTCACCGAACTTGTGGATCTCCTCGACCGTATTGTAGTGGACCAGCGAGGCACGGATAGCGCCGCTGTCCATGCTGAGGTTGAGGCGCTTCATCAGCCGCGGCGCGTACATGTGGCCGTCGCGGATGCCGATCTGCATCTCGGCCATTTCCTCGACGATCCGCTGCGGCGACAGCTTGCCGATGTTGAAGCAGAAGGTCGGCACACGCTCGTTGATGCGCGCCTCGTCGGCGACACCGTAGATGGTTGCGCCGCAGCCCTTCAGCACGCCCATCATCTCGCGCGCCAGAATGAGTTCGTAGTCGCGGATGGCGCCCATGCCGGCGACGATGTTTTCGCGTCGCGAGCGGTTGTTGGAGGGCGCCAGATTGCGGCCGATCAGTTCCAGATATTGCACGGCGGCATCCATGCCCGACACGTTCTCGTAGATGAAGGTGCCGGCTTCCACCTTGTAGGGAGGCTCGTCCGGAATGAAATCCTCGCGGAAGGTCGGCAGCCGCTTCAGCGTCTCGAAGCGGCCCCACAGAAAGCCCATATGCGGCGAGAAATTCTTGTAGCCGGAGCAGACGAGATAATCGCAGCCCCAGGCCTGCACGTCGATCAGCCCATGCGGCCCGTAATGCACGCAGTCGAGGAACACTTCGGCGCCGGCGGCCTGGGCGATTTGCGCCACCGACGCGACGTCGACGATCGAACCGATCGAGTGCGCCGTCACCGTGCAGGCGACCAGCCGAGTGCGGTCCGAAACCAGCGGCTTGAGATCGTCGACATGCAGATTGCCATCCTCACGCATGCGCCACCACTTGAATTTGGCGCCGGCCGATTCCAGCGCCAGCCAGGTGGCGATGTTGGCGTCGTGGTCCATGTCGGTGATGACGATCTCGTCGCGTTCTCCAAGCATCTGGCCGATGCCGAGGCTGACCAGGCGGATGAAGGAGGTGGCGTTCATGCCGAAGCAGATTTCCGCCGGGCTGTAAGCATTGATCAACAGTGCGACGCTTGTCCGCGCATCGGCGACCGACTGGTCGACGGTGACGCTGCGGCCATAGCGGCCGCCGCGCTGCACATTGTGCGAGACCAGATGGTTGGTCACCGCGTCGAGCACGCTCTGCGGAATCTGCGCCCCGGCGGCGTTGTCCATGAAGATGAAATCGCCAGCCCGCTGCAGGGCGGGAAACATGGCGCGGATGGTGTCGACGGGAAAACCGCCGGTGACCTGGGAATTGCTCAAGGATATCTCCTGCGAAGTGCTTGCGGGGTGGTGAGTGGTCAGCGGGTCTTCTCGGTCTTGAAGCGGGCTTCAAGCAGGCTGACGAGACGAACCATCGGCCAAAGGAAGATGAGATAGACCAGCGCCGCGCCGATCAGCGGCGAGGGGTTGGCGTAGAGCGACTGTGCGTTGGTCGCTTCCTTGAGCAGTTCCGGCAGCGCCACGGTGGAGGCCAGCGACGTGTCCTTGAACATCGAGACGCAGTTGCTGGTCATCGGCGGGATGACGACGCGCACCGCCTGCGGCAGCACCACTTTGCGCAAGGTCAAAAGGAACGGCAGGCCAAGCGCCTGCGCCGCCTCGAACTGGCCGCGCGGAATGCTCTCTATGCCGGAACGGAACACCTCCGCCGAATAGGCCGACATGATAATGGCGAACGCGGTCACCGCCGACGCCCAGGACGATAGGCGTATGCCGAGGAAAGGCAGCGCATAATAGATCAGGATCAGCACGACCAGGACCGGCAAGGCGCGGAAGATGTCGGTGTAACCGACCGCCAGCCAGCGCAGCGGCTTCGGCGCATAGAGCCGCAACAGGCTGATCACCAGGCCGATGGGAATGCCGATGCCGATGCTGAGCAGGCCGAGCAGCAGCGTGTTCAGGAAGCCGCGCAGTAACGCCGGCAGGCTCGATGCGATGACGTCGGCGTTGAAGAAAGTGTCGATCAGCGACATCGAGGCATTCCCGAACGGTGTTGCGTCATCTGACGCCAGAGCCCGACCCGGAACATCAAGATCGGCTTTGCCGAACGGATGCCAGTCCCGGGAAGGTCATGCGTGAAAAACGGGACGTGCCGACCCCTTGGGGCCGGCACGCATTCCGTCTGGCCGCCGCTCAGGCCTTGGGCATAGGCATTTCCTTGACGGTCGAGGAATCGGCCGGCGCGTCGCTGCCGAACCACTTCTTGTGGATCGCGGCCAACGTGCCGTCCTTCTTCATCGCCGTCAGCGCGTCGTTGAGTTTGCCGAGCAGCGGATGATCCTTGGTCATCATCAGGCCGTACTGCTCGCCGGTCTTGATGCGCTGCTTGACCTTCAGGTCCTTCATCTTCGTAAAGGAATATTCCATGCCGGGAATGTCGCTGACGGCGGCGTCGATACGGCCGGCGCTGAGGTCGAGCAAAAGGTTCTGCTGCGTGTCATAGCCCTTTACATCGCTGAAGCCGTCGGCTTCCTGATGCGCCTTGACCCAGGTCTCGCCGGTCGAGCCCGAGAGCACGCCGACGATCTTGCCCTTGAGGTCCGCCTCGGCGTTGACCGCGCTGTCGGTCTTGGTCGCGATACCCATGTCGGAATCATAATAGGGCTGGGTGAACGACTGCGACTTCAGCCGCTCCGGCGTGATCGTGATCGAGGAGATGGCGACGTCGATGCGCTTCGAAGTGGTCGCGGCGAACAGCGCCTGGAAGCCGAGATCGGCGATGTCGGTGGTCATGCCGGCGCGCTTGGCCGCCTCGTTGACGATGTCGACTTCGAAACCCTCGAACGTGCCGCTCTCGTTCTTGTATTCAAAGGGCGGATTGGTCGGGTAGGCGCCGACATTGAGCACATCGGCGGCATAGGCGGTTGCCGGTCCGGCCGCGATGCCGATTGCCGCGGCGACAAGGATGAGATTGCGACGGTTGAGCTTCATTGGTGGTCCCTCTGGGGTGTTCCCTCTGGTTGTTGATCGGGCGGGCTGGCCCGCACGGTTCTTGCCGTCCCGCCTCCCAGCGGGGCGTCAATTCATGATGGCGGCCATGCGCTCGAGCGCAGCCGCGATTTTGTCGCGGTCGCATACGCATTCACGCGCGAAAGGTTGGCGATGGTCTCGGTACGCAGGTCGTGGAGCTGAGCGCGCGCACCATCGAAAGCGTAGCGCGCGCTGGTCGATGATTGGGGCTGCACAAACGACAAGGACTGAAACCCCTCCCACCCGG
The DNA here is from genome assembly GCF_020165315.1 of Mesorhizobium sp. BR115XR7A. Taxonomy (NCBI): domain Bacteria; kingdom Pseudomonadati; phylum Pseudomonadota; class Alphaproteobacteria; order Hyphomicrobiales; family Phyllobacteriaceae; genus Mesorhizobium; species Mesorhizobium sp. BR115XR7A. The sequence continues at coordinate 308,154 of NZ_JAIUHW010000007.1, read as the reverse complement.
AGCACCATGATGACTGCCCGTAAAGCCCTCCAGGCCGACAGTCGCCATCCATCCTGAATGCTTATCCAAAGCGCGGCGCTTTTCAAGGCAAAAGTTTTAAGCTTAAAAAGTTTCCTGGCTTGATCGCTTGTGCAACCCGGCGCTAGCGCGGGTCCTCCCGCGCCAGTTCGGCCCGGGCGGCGGCATAATTGGCCGCGGCGCCCGCACCCAGGTACATCGTGTCGCTGGCCAGGACGAAGAAGCTGACGCCGATTGCCGCCCATTGGCCGATGGCCTGCGGGCTGGCGCAGAATATGCCGGAGGTCTTGTCGTGCGCGATCGCCACGCCGATGATCCTGCGGATCGCGTCCGTGAGCTTGTCGGCGCCCTTCGGTCCGATCGCATCGATCGACACGGAGAGATCGCCGGGGCCGACGAAGATCACGTCGACGCCGTCGACATCAGCGATCGCCTCGATGTTGGCCAATCCCTCTGAAGTCTCGACCTGGACCGCCACGACGATCCGGTCATTGGCGCCGGCCAGATATTCGGGAATGCGATAGCCATAACCGGCCGCGCGGCCGGGTCCGACGCCGCGCTCGCCCCGTGGCGGATAGCGGGATGCTTTCACGGCCATTGCCGCCTGTGCGGATGTCGAGACGCGTGGCACCAGCACGCCTTGCGCGCCGCTGTCCAGCGCCGCCTGGATGGCTTCGGGCGCTTGGCCGGGAACGCGCACCATCGCCGGCACGCGGTGGACATCGGCGGCGCGCACCATGGTCTCGATGATGTCGCGCGGAATCTGGGCATGCTCCCAGTCGATGCAGAGGAAGTCGAGGCCGGACAGCGCCATCACTTCAACCGCGACGGGGTGAGGAATGGCAGCGAAGGAGCCGACGAGGTTGGCCTTGCCGATGCAATTCTGGCGGAACTCGCTCATGCCTAGTCCTTTTCTCATCCCGCCAAACTCATATCGGCAAACAGGCGCAGGGCGAAGCTATTTCATGCTTGAAATATTTTCGCGGAGCCGTAGCGTGCGATCTTCGCCGGGAGGTCGCGACATGAACAAAGCACATCCGCTGCACGGCTCCAACAAACTGAAGCTTGGCGTTTTCTCGACCAACGCCGATGGCGGCCTTGCCATATCGGATGTGCCGGAACGCTGGACGGCGAGCTGGCAGGACAATCTGACGGCCGCCCGGATCGCCGATCGCGCCGGGTTGGAGTTCATGTTGCCGATCGCGCGCTGGCGTGGCTTTGGCGGCCGCAACAAGGTGCGCGAGCGGTCCTTCGAGACCTTCACCTGGGCGGCGGCACTCAGCATGGCCACCGAGCAGATCGGCCTCTTCATGACCGTGCATGTGCCGCTTGTGCATCCGCTCTATGCCGCCAAGGCGCTGGCGACGGTCGATCACATCAGCCAAGGCCGGGCCGGCCTGAACATCGTCTGCGGCTGGAACCCGAAGGAATTCGGCATGTTCGGCACGCCGCTGGTCGAGAAGGGCTACGACCAGGCGGCCGAATGGATCGAGATCCTCGAGAAGCTCTATGCATCGGCGGAGCCGCTCGACTACGAAGGCACCTATTATCACCTCAAGGAGGCGGTCAGCCGGCCGGCCAGCCTGCAGGTTCCGCGCCCCGTGACCATGAACGCCGCTTTCGGCGGCCCCGGCCGCGATTTCGCCGCGGCCCATTGCGACTACCTGTTCACGACCTTTTCCGAGATGGCGGATGCCGGCAAGCATGTCGCCGACATCAGCGAGCGAGCCGACAAGGTCGGCCGGCAGGTCGGCGTCTACACCGTGGCCCATGTCGTCTGCCGTCCGACCATGGAAGAGGCGCAGGCCTATTACAACAGATATGCCGTCGATATGGCCGATCACGAGGCGGTCGATGCGCATATGGCCGGCAAGAAGGAATTCTCGCAGTCGCACGACCCGCATGCCTATGACCGCTACCGGCAGCGTTTCGCCGGCGGGGCCGGCACCTATCCGCTGGTTGGAACGCCGCAGACGATCGTCGCCGAAATGGCCGCCATTGCGGAGCACGGCTATCAAGGCATCGCCCTGTCCTTCGTCAACTACACCAGGGAATTGCCCTATTTCTGCGACCACGTACTGCCGTTGCTCAGGCAGGCCGGGCTTCGCGGGTAGCAGCGATGCCAAGGGGATGATCGGTGGCCTAGCCAGGATTTCAACGTCGTCATCCCTGGGCGGAGCAGGAGCGAAGCTCCGTCGCGGAGACCCTGGGATCCATGCCGCGATCTTAGCGACGGAGTGCGGCGGAGCAGAATTCCGGACCGCTGCAACGCTTTGATTTCACGGCATGGATCCTGGGGTCTGCGCCGCGTCGCTGCGCTCCTTGCTTCGCCCCAGGATGACGAAGCGATGGGCGTTTATTCCGGAATAACGGCGGTCGCCTGGATCTCCACCTTGGCGCGGTCCTCGACCAGCGCCACCACCTGCATGGCGGCCATCGCTGGAAAATGCCGGCCGATCACCTCGCGATAGGCCTCGCCGATCCCCTTGAGGTTGCCGAGATATTCGGCCTTGTCGGTAAAATACCAGGTCATCGAGGTGATGTGCCGTGGCTCCGCGCCGGCCTCGGCCAGCACCGCGACGATGTTCTGAAGCGTCTGCCGCACCTGGCCGGCGAAATCGTCGGTCTCGAACTGGCATTGCCCGTTCCAGCCGACCTGTCCGCCGACGAAGACGAGCCTGCCGCGCGCGGCCACGCCATTGGCGTAGCCGACCGGTTTTGCCCAGCCTTCCGGCTGCAGGATCTCGTGCATGTCGTCTCTCCGCCTGTCCAATATCGGGTCCGCAATATCCGTCTCGAAAACATTTCAGTCCGTGGTCACGACCTGTTCAGGCCGCGCCCATTACTTGCCGTGCGATCACAACCTTCTGCACGTCCGATGCGCCCTCGTAGATTCGCAGCGCGCGGATCTCGCGATACAGGCTCTCGACGATATGGCCCTTGCGGACACCATCGCCGCCATGCAGCTGCACCGCTTTGTCGATCACCTCCTGCGCCTTGTCGGTGGCGAACAGTTTGGCCATCGCCGCCTCGCGCGTCACCCGCGCAGCGCCCATGTCCTTGGTCCAGGCGGCGCGATAGACCAGAAGCGCCGCGGCATCGACGTCGAGCGCCATGTCGGCGACATGGCCCTGCACCATCTGCAACTCGGCCATCGGCGCGCCGAACAATTTGCGTTCGGCCACCCGCTTGATACTTTCATCGAGCGCGCGGCGGGCAAAGCCGAGTGCCGCCGCGCCGACGGTCGAGCGGAACACGTCGAGTACCGACATGGCGATGCGGAAACCGTCGCCAGGCTTGCCGATCAGGGCCGAGGCGGGCAACCGCACGCCGTCGAAAGACAAGCGCGCCAGTGGATGCGGCGCGATCACTTCCAGGCGTTCGGCGATACCGAGCCCCTTTGCAGCGCCCGGCACCAGGAAGGCAGAGAGCCCCTTGGCTCCGGGCGCCTCGCCGGTGCGGGCGAAGACGACATAGATGTCCGCAATGCCGCCATTCGATATCCAGGTTTTTTCGCCCGTGAGAACATAGCTGTCGCCGTCACGGGTCGCCGCCATCTCCATGTTGGCGACATCAGATCCCGAACGCGGTTCCGATAGGGCGAAGGCTGATATCGCCTTGCCGGCGCGTGTCCTCGCAAGCCATTGCTGCTGCTCCGACGTGCCGAACAGGCTGAGCGCGCCGGTGCCGAGACCTTGCATGGCGAAAGCGAAATCGGCGAGGCCATCGTGGCGGGCCAGCGTCTCGCGCGTGATGCACAGGGCGCGCACGTCGAGTGGTGCAGGGTTGTCCGTATCGAGCGCCGTCGGCTTCAGCCAGCCGTCCCTGCCCAGTTTCGCGACCAGCTCGCGGCAGGCGGCGTCGACGTCATGGTGGTCGACCGGCAGGTTTTTCGCGCACCAGGCGTCCAGGTGCCCGGCGAGTTCGCGATGGCGGCTTTCGAAGAAGGGCCAGTTGAGGAAGGAGCGGTCAGGCATGGATATCTCCCGTTACGCCTCGTTCCGTCACACCCCCCTCTGGCCTGCCGCTAATCTCCCCCGCAAGGGGGGAGATTAGCGGTTTCACCGATGCCGCCCCTTCCTCAGAGCTGGTAATTGGCGAAAGCCAGAGTGACATCTGATCTCCCCCCTTGCGGGGGAGATGGCCGGCAGGCCAGAGGGGGGTGCCTACGCAACAAGCCATCCTCAATTCCCCTCGAACACCGGCTTTTCCTTGGCCACGAAAGCCCGATACGCCCGTTCGAAATCGCGCGTCTGCATGCAGATCGCCTGCGCCTGTGCTTCCGCCTCGATCGCCTGGTCGAGACCCATCGACCATTCCTGGTTGAGCTGCGTCTTGGTGATGCCGTGGGCGAAGGTCGGGCCGGAGACGATGCGGGCGGCCATGTCGAGCGCGTCGGCCTCAAGTACGTCTGCCGCTACCAGCCTGTTATAGAACCCCCAGCGCTCGCCTTCCGTCGCTGTCATGGTTCGGCCGGTGTAGAGCAGTTCGGCGGCGCGGCCTTGGCCGATGATGCGCGGCAGGATCGCGCAGGCGCCCATGTCGCAGCCGGCTAGGCCGACGCGGGTAAACAGGAACGCCGTCTTGGCTTCCGGCGTGGCGATGCGGATATCCGAACTCATCGCGATGATGGCGCCGGCGCCGACCGCCACGCCGTCGACCGCGGCGATGATCGGCTTGCCGCAATTCAGCATCGCCTTGACGAAATCGCCGGTCATGCGGGTGAAGGCCAAGAGCTGCTTAATGTCCATCTTGACCAGCGGGCCGATGATGTCGTGGACATCGCCGCCGGAGCAGAAATTGCCGCCATTGGAGAGGAACACCACGGCGTCGACGTCGTCGGCATAGACGAGATCGCGGAACGTGTCGCGCAGCTCGGCATAGCTGTCGAAGGTCAGCGGGTTCTTGCGCTCCGGCCGGTCGAGCCGGACCTTGGCGATCCTGCCCTCGACCTCCCACAGGAAATGCTTCGGCTTGAGGCCGGCCATTGCGGTCATTCGCGTCCCTCCCAGTTGCTGCGGAACGAGGTCAGCATGCCGGTCAGCCGGCGCGCATCCTCCTCGCTGACCTTGCCCAGCAATTCGCCGATCCAGCCCTCATGCGCGGCGGCGATGGTGGCAAAGGACTTCGTACCTTCCTCGGTCAGCCGAACCATCGAGGTGCGGCGGTCGCCATTGCGGCGCGCGCGCGCCACCAGCCCTTCCGAAACCAGCCGGTCGACAATACCGGTGACATTGCCGTTGGACACCAGCAGGAAGCGCGACAGGTCGCTCATCAGCATGCCTTCCGGCGCGCGGTAAAGTGCTGCCATGACGTCGAAACGCGGCAACGTCGTGTTGAATTCCTTCTTCAGGCGCTCGCGCAGTTCGGCCTCGATCGTGCGCGACGCGCGCAGCAGCCTGATCCACAGGCGCAGCCGGTCCTTGCCGGGTCCCGATGGCAGGGGCAGGGGGCCGGCTACCATGTTTCACCTCCCGAGATCGAAATCGCCTGTCCGGTGATCGATTGCGCCGCGTTGCCACACAGCCAAAGCACGGCTTCGGCAATTTCCCGGGGCTGGATGAAACGGCCTTGCGGATTGGTCGAGGCAAGACTGGCCCGCGCCTGTTCTGCCGAGCGGCCGGTCTTTTCGACGATGCGCTGGATGGACTCCTCCAGCATGTCGGTCTCGACGAAGCCTGGGCACACGGCGTTGACGGTGACACCGGATTTCGCCGTCTCGGCGGCCAGCGCCCGCATCAGGCCGACGACGCCATGCTTGGCCGCGACGTAGGGCGCGACATAGGCGTAGCCCTTCAGACCTGCCGTGGAGGCGATGAACACGATGCGGCCTGCCTTGCGCGCGGCCATGCCGGCCAGCGCCGGTTTCACCGTCAGGAAGGCGCCGGTCAGATTGACGTCGAGCGTCCGCTGCCAGTCGGCCAGCGGGATCTTGTGCGCCGGCGTGCTGCCGGCCATGCCGGCATTGGCGACGACGATGTCGAACGGTCCGCGCGCGGCCTCCGCTTGCGCGTAGAGCGCCGCCATCGCCGCCTCATTGGTGACGTCTGCGGCAATGCCATGGATGCGACCGTTTTCGCGGGCAACCTTGGCGAGCTCAGCTTCGCGGCGCCCACATATGGTCACATCGACACCAGCCCTAGCCAAGGTGAGCGCGATGGCCCGGCCGACGCCGGAGCCGCCGCCGGTGACCAGTGCGTGCTTGCCCGCGATCATGTGGCAATCCTGGAAGGTCGGCGCTGCCTCTTGCGCCAGATCGAAGCCATGGCATGCACAGACATTCTGGGACTGGCGATTGGCTCGATGCTTGGTTGCCAGGTGGTTCCCCCAATCCGTCGTTGCTTCGCAACGCCACCTTTCCCTCCTCCGGAGGGAAAGGAAGGGAGCCTCATGAGACGAGCATCGGCGGCAGAGGGGTCGCACCGTTCCTCTCCCCCGTCGATCGGGGGAGAGGTGGATCGGCGAAGCCGAGACGGAGTGGGGGTCGACCAGCGCAGTGCAAGACCATGCATGCGCGACGCCCCCCTGCATGCTGCGGGAAGGTGCCGGCAGGCGGATGAGGGGCAGCGTGGCGAACGAAAAATACTCATACGTTCAACCCCGCGGCGGCATCGCGCTCGGCCAGTCGGTAGATCTGGTCGCGGCCGGGCAGATAGGGATCCGGCCATTTGACGCCACGGTCGCCGAGCGTGACCGCCGCATGCAGCGTCCAGTAGGGATCGGCGAGATGCGGCCGTGCCAGCGCGACCAGATCGGCGCGGCCGGCCATCAGGATGGAATTGACGTGGTCCGGCTCGTAGATGTTGCCGACAGCCATCGTCGCCATGCCGACCTCGTTGCGGATGCGGTCGGAAAACGGCGTCTGGAACATGCGGCCATAGACCGGCTTGGCGGCAACCGACGTCTGGCCGGCCGAGACGTCGCAGATATCGACGCCGGCCTCGCGCAGCATCCCAGCGATCTCGACGGCGTCTGCCGGCGTCACGCCTTCGATGCCAACCCAGTCATTGGCCGAAATGCGGACCGAGATCGGTTTTCCCGCCGGCCAGGCGGCGCGCACCGCGTGGAAGATTTCGAGGGGATAGCGCATGCGGTTCTCAAGTGAGCCGCCATAGGCGTCCGCGCGCCGGTTGGTGACCGGCGTGATGAAGGACGACAGGAGATAGCCATGCGCGGCATGGATCTCCAGCATGTCGAAGCCGCAGCGATCGGCCATTTCGGCCGAGGCGACGAATTGATCGCGCACCAAATCCATGTCGGCGCGATCCATCGCCTTCGGCACCTGATTGTCAGGCGACCACGCGACGGCCGATGCCGCCATGACAGGCCAGTTACCGGCGGCCAGCGGCACGTCGGTGCCTTCCCAACCGACACGGGTAGAACCCTTGGCGCCGGAATGGCCGATCTGGGCGCAGATCTTCGCTTCGGTTTCGGCATGGACGAAGTCGACCAGTCGCCTCCACGCCACCTCATGCTCGGGCGCGTAGAAACCGGGACAGCCGGGCGTGATGCGCCCTTCCGGGCTGACGCAGGTCATCTCGATATAGATGAGCCCGGCGCCGCCCTTGGCGCGCTCGGCGTAATGGGTGAAATGCCAGTCGGTCGGGCAGCCGTCGACGGCCTTGTACTGCGCCATCGGCGAGACGACGACACGGTTTTGCAGCCGCATGTCGCGCAGCTTGAACGGCGCGAACATCGGCGCCCGGCGCAGCCTGTTGCCACCGGCACCCGCCTGGCGCTGAAACCATTCTTCGGCGCCGCCCAGCCATTCGGCATCGCGCAGTCGCAGATTCTCGTGGCTGATCCGTTGCGAGCGGGTCAAAAGCGAATAGTTGAACTGCACCGGATCGAGGCCGAGATAGCGCTCGACCTCCTCGAACCATTCCAGCGAATTGCGCGCCGCCGACTGCAGCTTCAGCACCTCGGTGCGGCGGGCGTCCTCATATTTACGGAAGGCGGCCTCGAGGTCCGGTTCGATCTCGACATAATCGGCCAGCGCCACCGCGCTTTCCAGCGCCAGTTTGGTGCCGGAGCCGATCGAGAAATGCGCCGAGGCCGCCGCGTCGCCCATCAGCGCCAGATTCTTGTAGGACCAGCGCTCGCACAGCACGCGCGGGAAGTTGATCCAGGCCGAGCCCCGGATATGGTTGGCGTTGGTCATCAGCGCGTGGCCGCCAAGATGCTTGGCAAAGATGCGCTCGCACACCGCGATGGACTCCTGCTGCGACATCGCGCCGAAGCCGAAGGCGGCCCAGGTCTGTTCGCTGCATTCGACGATGAAGGTCGCGGTCTCGCTGTCGAACTGGTAGGCGTGCGCCCACACCCAGCCATGCTCGGTCTTCTCGAAGATGAAGGTGAAGGCGTCGTCGAATTTCTGGTTGGTGCCGAGCCAGACGAATTTGCATTTGCGTGTGTCGATGTCGGGTTTGAAGATATCGACGAACGTGTTGCGCGCCCTTGAGTTCAGTCCGTCGGCGGCGACGACCAGGTCATGCGTCTCCATATAGGGGCGGGGATCGGCGATGTCGGTTTCGAACATCAGCTTGACGCCGAGTTCGCGCGCGCGGCGCTGCAAGAGGACCAGCAGCCGCTTGCGGCCGATGCCGCAGAAGCCGTGCCCCGACGAGACCGTGCGCACGCCGTCATGGATGACAGCGATGTCGTCCCAATAGGCAAAATGCTTCTTGATCCAGACGGCGCTGACCGGATCATTCTCAGCAAGGTTCTCGAGCGTCTCGGCCGACAGGACCACGCCCCAGCCGAACGTGTCGTCGGCGCGGTTGCGCTCGAAAACCGTCACGTCGTGCGCGGCGTCCCTAAGCTTCATCGAAATGGCGAAGTAAAGGCCGGCTGGTCCGCCGCCGAGAACCGCAACCTTCATCTGTGCGATCTCCTCTTCGCTTGCTGGAGTTCAGTATCGCGCCGGGGCCAAGATATTTCAAGCTTAAAGTTTTATGCCGAAATGATTATGCAAAATAGCGGGCCGGGCGCTCGCGCATCGGCGCAAGCGCGCGGCCCGGGGGTCACTTTTCCGGGTTCTTTGGGCTCCACAGCACCGTTTCGGCACTCTTCTCGTACGCCATGCCGTCGGGATAGCTGATCGCCTCCAGCTGCAATCCCCAGGGCGCCTGGAAATAGAGGATGGTCTGGCCGGCGGCGGGTCCTTCCTTGACCGGCAGCGGCCCCAATCTGGTCTTGACGCCTTTGGCGTCGAGATAGGCTTTCGCCGCCGCGACGTCGTCGACATAGAAGGCGATGTGAAAACCGCCAATGTCGCTGTTTTTCGGTGTCAGATCCTTCTGGTCGGGCGCGGTATATTTGAACAGCTCGATGTTCGATCCATAGCCGCAACGCACCATGGTGACCTGCTCGATGACAGCCTTCGGATCGACGCCGAGCAGGTCCTGCATGAAGGTGCCCTTGTCGTCGGCGAACGGGCCGAACGACATCGCCTTCTTGCAGCCGACGACCTCGGTGAAGAAGTCGACCGCCTGCTTCATGTCGGGAACCGTGATGCCGGTATGGTCGTGCCCGCGCATGCCGGGGATCGAGCTCGCCGAGGCCATGCCGGCGCTGCCCAGAACAGTGGCGGCGAGCACCGCAAATCGTGTTGTTGTCTTCATGTTTGTTCTCCTCCGTTTGGCGGGACTTGGTTAGCCTTCGATCGCACGTCCGAAGCCCGTTTTTCGGCGTGCGGTTGTTTTCATGTCGGGACCCTTGCCGTTGGGATGTTCAGCCAGTCCGGATCGATTTCCGGCAGCGGAATGGCGGCGAGCAGGTCGCGCGTGTAGCTCTGCCGCGGCATGTCGAACAGCGCGTCCGTGGCGCTCGCTTCCACGATGCTGCCTTCGCGCATGACGATCACCTGCCGGCACAGCCGCCGGATGACCGACAGATCGTGGCTGATGAAGGCGACCGTCAGGCCCATCTCCGCGGCAAGCTTCTCCAGCAGGGTCAGGATCTGCGCCTGCGTCGAGACGTCGAGGCCGGAGACGATCTCGTCGGCCAGCACGAATTTCGGCGACAGCGCCAGCGCGCGGGCAATGCCGACGCGCTGGCGTTGGCCGCCCGACAGTTCGTGGCGATAGCGGCTGGCGAAGCTTTGCGGCAACCCAACCCGCTGCAGCGCCTCGGCGACGCGATCCCTGAGATTGTCGCCAAGCCCGTTCTGCTTGAGTGGAGCGGCGATGATGCTGGCAATGGTACGCCGCGGGTTGAGCGACGACATCGGATCCTGGAAGATCATCTGCAGGTCGCGGCGCAGTGGCCGCAGTTCCGCTTGCGGCAGATGGGTGATGTCGCGGCCTTCGAAACGGATCTCGCCGGCGCTCGGCTCCAGCAGCCGCACCAGCGCACGGCCAAGCGTCGATTTGCCGGATCCGGATTCGCCGACGATGCCGGTCACCGAACCTCTCGACAGATCGAAGTCGAGACCTCTGAGAATTTCGGCCAGCGGTGCGCGGCCGATGAGCGGCTTGCGCGTCATGTCGGGTAGCGCGACCTTCAGCCCGCGCACGGAGAACAGCGGCTCAGCCATGCGGGCGCCCCCAGGCCTGGTCGGCGGCAGCGATCTCAGCCGCGAGCCCGGCCAGTACCGTCTCGTCCACCGGTTTCAGCGATGCGAAGGGATCGGTATAGCGCGGCGTCGCAGCCATCAGTGCTCGGGTGTAGGGATGCCGAGGTGCCGCGAACAGCGCCGCCGTTTCGGCCTCTTCCACCACCTTGCCGGCATAGAGCACCGACACTTTCTGACTGATCTTGGCGACGACGCCGAGATCGTGGGTGACGAACAGGATCGCGGTGCCGTGCTCGCGTTGCAATTGCGCGATCAGGCGCAGGATCTGCTTCTGCACGGTCACGTCGAGGGCCGTGGTCGGCTCGTCGGCGACGATCAGCCGTGGCTCGGCGGCAAAGGCGGCGGCAATCAGCACGCGCTGGCGCATGCCGCCGGACAATTCGTGCGGATAGCTTTTCAGCACACGGTCGGGGTCGCGGATCTGCACCTCATCAAGCAACTGGCGGATACGTCGATCGGCCTTGTCTCCGCTCCAGCCGAGGATGCACACCAGACGGTCGGTCATCTGGGGGCCGATGCGGCGCGAGGGGTTGAGCGCGGTCAGCGGATCCTGCGGGATCAGTGCCGTGCGCGCGCCGATCAGCGTGCGCCGTGCTTTTGGCGGGAGTTTGCCGAGGTCTTCGCCCTCGAGTCTCATATTGCCTTCGACGATGCGCACGCTCGATGGCAACACGCCAAGCACCGCCTTGCCGATCATCGTCTTGCCGGCGCCGCTTTCGCCGACAAGCGCGCGGACCTCGCCGGGTTGTACCGAGAGCGATACCGAGCGCAGCACGCGCTGGCTGTTGGCCAGCACCGCGCTTAGATTGTTTATCTCGAGACAGGCGCTCATCGCAGCACCGGATCGAAACGCGTCTTCAGCGCTTCGCCGAACTGGCTGAATGACAGCACGGTGAGGATGAGCGTGATTAGCGGAAACACCAGCACCCACCAGGCCTGATGGATCGACAGCCGGCCCTCGGCGATGATGCCGCCCCAGGTCGGGTCGTCGGTCGAGATCGACAGGTTGACGAAGGACAGGATCGCCTCGACGATGACGGCGATGCCCATCTCCAGCGACAGCAGCGCCACGATCGACGGCACCACATTGGGCAGCACTTCGCGCAGCATGATGCCGACGCGGCCATAGCCGGCGATGCGGGCATTCTCGACATAGTCCATGCGCGACTGGCCCATCGCCTCGGCGCGGATCACCCGGCAGAAACGCGTCCAGTCGATGATGGCGATGGCGAGGATGACGGAGCTCAAGCCGGTGCCGAGCACGGCGACCAGGAGGATGGCGAACAGCACCGGCGGGAAGGCCATCCAGATGTCGACGATGCGCGAGATGATGCGGTCTGCCCAGCCGCCGAAATAGCCCGCGACCAGCCCTAATGTGGAGCCGACCACGCAGGCGGCGATGGCCGCCGCGAAGGCAACGATGAGGGCGATGCGGCCGCCGAAGATCAGCCGGGACAAGAGGTCGCGGCCGAGGCTGTCGGTGCCGAGCCAATAGCCCGGCTCGGCGCCATCGAGCCAGAACGGCGGCAGACGTTCCAGCATCAAATCCTGCGCCAGCGGATCCTGCGGCGCGACCAGCGGCGCGAAGATCGCGGCCAGCAGCGCCAGCAGCAGCCAGCCGCCGGCGAGCCACAGCCTCGGGCTCGATCCGCGCCTGATGATGCGTGCCTCATCCATGGCGCAGCCTCGGATTGAGCAGCGCATACATCATGTCGACGGCGAGGTTGATCAGCACGAACAGCAGCGCGAAGACCAGCACGATGCCCTGGATCAGCGGCAGGTCGCGGTTGATGACGGCGTCGATCGCCATGTTGCCGAGGCCCTCATAGGAGAACAGCCGCTCGACGATGACGGTGCCGCCGATGAGGAAGGTGAACTGCACGCCGATGAGCGTCAGCGTCGGCAGCGCGGCGTTCTTCAGCGCCTCGCGCAAGATGACCTGCGTTTCCGAAAACCCCTTGACCCGCGCCAGCACGACATAGTCGAGGTCGAGCACCTCCTTCAGCGACTGCTTCAGGAGCTGCGCGATGATGGCCGCGAGCGGCAGCGCCAGCGCCACGGCTGGCATCAGCATGTGCTTCAAGAGGTCCCAGGTGAGGTCGAAGCGCAGCCGAAGCAGGCTCTCGAAGAAGTAGAACTGGGTGACGAAGGGCAGGTCGAGCTGCGGCGACACGCGGCCGGAAATGTCGAAGATCGGCACCAGCACGCCGAACAGCAGGATCAGCACCAGGCCCCAGAGAAAATCGGGGATAGAAAGCGCGGCACCGCTGGCGATGTCGATGCCGGCCTCGACCGCCGTGCCGCGCTCGCGCGCGCCCAGGATCGCCGTCGTGCCGCCGATCGCCACTGCCATAATGAGCGCGACGATGGCAAGCTCCAGCGTAGCCGGCAGCCGGCTGAAGACGAGGCCAAGCACGTCCTGCCGGAGCGAGATCGAGGTGCCGAAATCGCCCCTGGCGACACCGGACAGCCAGATGAAGAACTGCTGCACGATCGTCTTGTCGAGCCCATAGAGCGCACGCAGACGGGCGATGTCGTCATTGGTGGCGCCGGGCGGCAACATCATGGCGATCGGATCGCCGGGCGCGACGCGGATGACCACGAATACGACGACGGCCACGCCGAACAGCGTGATCAGCATCGTCAGCAGACGGATCAGGAATCGTTGCAGGAGCATGTAAATCTTTGCAGGAGCCCGCAGGCTCATATGCGTGTAGAAATGCGCGCCGTCGCTATGGACGGCGCGCGGTAAGCCCAGGCTGATATCAGGCCGGGGTCATCAGGGCCGGCAGCAGCGCGCCGGAAATATGCTGCACCACCTTGACGCCCTTCGCATGCACGATCGGTTGCGCATACTGCATAAGCGGCAGCACGTAGGCCTGCTCGGCGATGTATTTATCGACCGCCTTCCACCCGGCGATGCGCTTGGTCTCGTCCTTCTCTCCCCACAGCGGGTTGATCATGTCGATCAGGTCCTGGCTGTCCCAGACCGAATGCGGGCTCGGCCCATACATGGCAAAGCCGGTCGACGTGGTCGGGTCGCCAATGGCGTTGCCCCAATTGTAGAAGGCCGCCGGCGCGAGCTTGTCGGCGGCGCGCAGTTCGTAGTGCTTGGCGATCTCGTAGACCTCGATCGTCGCCTCGATGCCGACCTTGCGCCACATGCCGACGATCGCCTGGATCATTTCATAGTCCTTGGGCTTGAAGCCCTTGGTCGTCTGGATGGTGAACTTGACCGGCTTCTCCGGCGAGTAGCCGGACGCGGCCAGCAGTTCCTTGGCCTTTTCCGGATTGTGCTCGACCTTGATCGAGGCATCGTAGGCCGCGTATTCCGGCGTTTCCAGCGTGGCGAGCGGCTGGCCGTAGCCGCGCAGCAGCCGCTTGACCAGAAGCTCCTTGTCGACCGCCATGACGGCTGCCTGGCGCACGTTCTTGTCCAGCATCGCTTCGATGTCGTTGAAGAAGATCATGCCGATGTCGGAAACATTCTTGATCGACCCGGCAAGCCCATCCTTGGCGATCAGCCGGTCGTACTCTTCATAGGGGATTTCGAGCGTCACCTGCGAGGAACCGGATTCGATCTCGGCCACGCGGCTTGCCGCGTCGGTGACGAATTTGATCGTCACATTCTCGAAAGCCGGCTTGCCGCCCCAATAGGTGGGATTGGCCTTCAGCCGTAGGAAGGCGTTGCGCTCGAACTTTTCGACCATGTAGGGACCGGTGCCGATCGGCGCCTTCTCGAAACCCTCGGCGCCGACTTTCTCGTAATAGGCTTTCGGCATGATGTAGCCGGTGAGGAACGACATCCATTTGAAATAGACCGGGTCGAACTGCACGACATCGCCCGTGATCTTGTTGCCGTCGATCTTGAAATTGTTGACGTTCTTCCACACGAACTGGATCGGGTTGCCGGTCTTTTCATCGCCCGCCCGCTGCAACGACCAGACCACGTCCTCGGGCGTGAACGGCGAGCCGTCATGCCAGGTTACACCCTCGCGCACCGTCATCATGATCTTGGTGCGGTCCTCGTTCCAGCCCCATTCGGTGAGCAGGCCCGGCGCGAAGGACAGGTCCGGCTTCTGCGGGATGAACTGGTCGAACACCGACTGGTAGAGGCCCTGGATGGTCGGGTTGACGGCCGACGGTCCGGTGGTCGGGTCCCAGGACGGCAGGTTGACATTATAGGCGATGGTCAACTCGCCGGCGGCGGCATTGGCCATCTTGGGCAGGCCGACAGCGGCCACACCAAGTGCCGCGGCACTGTATCCCAGTAATTCGCGTCTGTTTATTGTCATGGTCGTTCCCCTTGTTGGTTTATTTGTCTTTTGCGCGGCTTCGTCCGGTCATTGGTTAGGGCTTCGTCGGCAGCAGCGCTTGCCTCTCGTCGCCTTCATGAAATCGTCTGGCCTACCTCCCGCCAAGCTGTTGCGCGAGCATGAAGCCCGAGGCGGCACCCGTGCCGGCACCGGGCCATGTCGCGGCGCCGGTGAGATGCAGATTGCTGATCGGCGTGTCCCAGCCGGCATAGCCGCGCGCCGGACGGAACAAGAAGTTCTGCGCCAGATGATGGCTGCCGCAGACCTGGTCGCCGCCGACGAGGTTCGGGTTCTCGCGCTCGAGGTCGATCGGCGAAAACACGGCGCGGCCGAGGATCTTCGCACGCAGCCCAGGTGCGTAGGTCTCGATGATGTCGAGCACGCGGTCGGCATAGGCCTCCTTGACCTGGTCCCAATGGGCTGCTGCGATCTTGCCCGAGGCGTCGCCCACGATTTCGGCGGGCAGCATGCGCACCTGCACCCACAGAACATGTTTGCCTTCAGGTGCCCGGGAAGGATCGACCGCCGTCGGCTGGCCGACGACCAGCACCGGTTCGTCCGGCAACATGCCTGATGTCGCCTGCTGATAGGTGCGCGACATCTGCTCGAGCGATGGCGCTAGATGCACATAGGCGAACCGCCGAAGCTCTGCCCCGGCGCGCCAGTCCGGCAGGTCGTCCAGCGCCAGGTGGATCATCATCGTGCCGGGTGCATGCCGGAATTTTTGCATCGCCGTGTCGAAGCCGGCGTCGCCGGAACCGTTCGGCAAAAGCGTGCCGGCCAACGCCTTGGGTGCAACGCCGGCAATGACCGCCTTGGTGGCCGTATGCGTCTCGCCGGAAGCAAGCCGCACACCGGTCGCCTTGCCACCGGAAACGGTTATCTCGGCGACATCGGCGCCGGTGACGATCCTGCCGCCGGCCGATGTGACAATGCCGGCCAGCGCCCGGATGATCGTGTCGGCGCCACCCTTGCCCAGCACCATGCCAAAACTCTGGTTGGCCATCGATTCCAGATAGGGGAACACCGCGCCGCCGGCGATGTCGGGCGCGAAGTCGAGATGCATGCCCCAGGTGGCGAGCGTCGCCCTGATGTGTGGAGACTCGAAATTTTCCTCCAGCCAGGCACGCGGCGACGACAGCAACAGCCGGCCGGTGTCGAGCGCGCCGGAAACACCTTTTTTGCGCCACAGGTTCCAGGCGGTGCTTGCAAGCGCCCGGGCGCTCATCGGCGAGCCCAGCAGCTTGAACAGATGCTCGGCCTCGGCTGGGAAAGCGGCAATCAGCCTGCGCCACGTCGCGGCATCGGCGGCTGAAAAGGCAGCCATGCGTCCGGCGGTCTTTTCCAGGTCGTTGCTGACACCGAACCAGCGTCCATCCGGGAACGCGCTGGCGAAACAATCGGCGACCGGCGCGAATTCCAGCCCCTGCGCTTTCAATTCATTTGCATATTTCCGGTGGAAGGCGGAGCCGGCGAACAGGCTCAGATTCATCGCGCCGAAATCGTGGCGGAAGCCCGGAAGCGTGAATTCGCGGGTCTGGACGGCTCCACCGATTGTTGTATTGCGCTCGAAAACCCCGGTTTTCCAGCCCTTGAGCGCCAGATGCGCGGCGCATGCCAGAGTGTTGTGGCCCGCCCCGACAAAGATGGCGTCGAACTCGCTCACGCCCCGTTCCCATTTCCTTTATGCTTAAAGATAATTGCAGATGCATATGTTTTCGTCTAGTAGGATATTAAGGGCCGAGACGAGCCTTGATCATGTCAGACAAGAGGGAACAGAGACCATGGATACCCAGAAACTCCTCGGCGAAGTTGCCGGCCAGCTCCTTTCCGGCGCCATCAAGGTGGTCGACCTGACGGCGCCGCTCGGGCCCGACACACCGCTGATCAAGCTGCCGCCGGAGCTTGCCGTCGACACGCCGAAGGTCGAGATCCACTCGATCTCCCGCTATGACAAGAACGGTCCATGGTGGGCGTGGAACTGGCTGAAGCTCGGCGAGCATTCCGGCACGCATTTCGACGCGCCGCAGCATTGGATCAGCGGCAAGGATTATCCGGACGGCGCCACCGATACCATTCCGGCGCAGAATTTCATCGGGCCGGTCAATGTCATCGACTGTTCGAAAGAGGCGGCCGCCGATCACGATTTCCTGCTCACCGTCGACCACATCAAGGCCTGGGAGGCCAAGCATGGCGCGATCAATGCCGGCGAGTGGGTGGTGATGCGCACCGACTGGTACAAGCGCAACGGCTCGGAAGCCGAGTTCCTCAACGCTAACGAGACCGGCCCGCACACACCCGGCCCGACGGCGGAAGCCATCCAGTTCCTGATCGGCAAGGACATCAAGGGCTGGGGCTCGGAGACGATCGGCACCGATGCCGGCAAGGCCGGCGGCATGGAGCCGCCATTCCCGGCGCACACGCTGATGCACAAGGCCAACCGCTATGGCCTCGCCAGCCTCTGCAATCTCGACCAGCTGCCGCCGAAAGGCGCCATCCTGATCGCGGCGCCGCTCAAGATCGAGCACGGCACCGGCAGCCCGATCCGCGCGCTGGCGCTGGTGGCGGGGAAATAAAGCGAGGGCGGTCTTCGGGAGAAGATCATGGCTGCAAATGGTACCGCGATGACGAAGTGGGCGCGGCGACCTGGTGAGGTTGCCGCTCTACGCCAAGGAACGCTACCGCGCGCAATTGAACATCATCCACCAAAGCGGGGGAGCACCCCTCGATGACCGCCCCCGATCACATCATCGTCGGCAGCGGCATCAACGCGCTGGTCTGCGCGGCGATGCTCGGCGGCAAGGGCGCCAAGGTGCTCGTTCTGGAGCGCAACGACCGTATCGGCGGTTGCATGCGCACCGAGGAGATCACTGCGCCGGGCTTCGTCCACGACGTGATGGCGACCACCTTCGTGCTGTTCATCACCTCGCCGGCCTTTGCAGCATTGGGCGGCGACCTCGCCCGGCACGGGCTGGAGTTCTGCCACACCGGCACGCCGACCGGCGTGCTCATGCCTGACGGCAGCCATGCCGTGCTCAGCACCGGCCGCGCGGCCAATGTCGCTGCGCTGAACGCGATCGCGGCCGGCGACGGTGACCGGCATGCGGAAGATGTCGGCGGCATCGAGCGCAATGCCGGCCTGCTGTTCGGTCTGCTCGGCGGCGCGCTTTGGTCGTACCCGACGGCGAAGCTGCTGGCCGGCGATACCTGGCGGCGTGGTCCGCGCGGCCTAGCCGCCTTTCTTGGCGAAGCGCTGGTGCCGGCGCGCGGCTGGCTGGAAAGCAGCTACCAGTCCGAAACCATTCGGGCGCTCTGGGCGCCCTGGGTGCTGCATGCCGGGCTTGGCCCGGAAGATGCGTTTTCCGGCCAGATCGCCAAGGTGATCGCCTTCGCGCTGGAGGCTGCCGGTGCGCCGATCGTCAAGGGCGGGGCGAAGAACCTGCTTGCCGCCTTCGAAGCGCTGATCAGGGAACGCGGCGGCGACATCCGCACCGGCGCCGACGTCGCTTCGGTCGTCCAGGCGGGTGGCCGCGCAGCCGGTGTGCGGCTGGCGTCGGGCGAAACGATCACAGCGAACAAGAGCGTCATCTGCTCGGTCACGCCGACGCAGCTTTACGGCCGTCTGCTCGGCAAGGACGCTTCGAAGGACGACGTCGAAGCGACGCGGAAATACCGCTATGGCAAGGGCAATTTTCAGATCCATTACGCGCTGACCAAGCCGCCGTCCTGGCGCGGCGAGGGCCTCGACAAGGTGGCGCTGCTGCATCTGACGCCCGGACTGGACGGCGTTTCGAAAGCCTGCAACGAGGCGGCGCGCGGCATGCTGCCGGAGGTGCCGACCATCTGCGTCGGCCAGCCGCACGCGCTCGATCCATCACGCTGTCCGGAGGGCCAGGCGATCCTGTGGCTGCAACTCCCCGAGGCGCCCCGCCACATCAAGGGCGACGCCGCCGGGAAGCTCGATGCGCCTGCCGACGGACAATGGACCGAGGCGCTGCGCGAGGCCTATGCCGATCGCGCTGAAGCGATACTCGCCGGCCATATCGACGGCTTCAAGGACAGCGTGATCGCGCGCCGCGCCTATTCGCCGGCCGATCTCGAGGCGATGAATATCAACCTCGTCGGCGGCGACCCTTACGGCGGCTCCTCTGTTGTCGACCAGTCGTTCCTGTGGCGGCCGTTCAAGACCAGCCGCAACCATCAGACCGGCGTCAAGGGCCTCTACCATATCGGCGCCTCGACCCATCCCGGTGCGGGCCTCGGCGGTGGCTCCGGCTTCCTGCTGGCAGGGAAGCTCTGATGGAACAGAAGGTCGCCGAAAAACGCCAGCGCATTTCCACCCTCGGCCAGATCGGCCTGCAGCAATTCGCTCCCTATCTGATGAACCGCATCATGGGCCGCTACAACGCTACCTTGCGCGACGACTTCCGCAAGCAGGGCCTGACCATTTCGCAGGTGCGCACGCTGGCGGTGCTGTCGGTCACCGACGGCGTCACCGTCAACGACCTCTCGGTCTATACTGTCATCGAGCAATCGACCCTGAGCCGCACGCTGGACACGCTAGAGGGGCAAGGCTTCGTGCGGCGCGAGCAAGGCGTCACCGACAGCCGCATCCGCCACGTGTTCCTGACCGACGACGGCCGCGCCGAGTTCACCCGCGCCTGGCCGGCCATGCATGACGCCTTCGAGGCGATGTTCGACGATATCGACGACGCCGAATATGCAGCACTCATCGCAACGCTTTTGAAGATGCTCAAAAACATTCGCAAGCACGACATCTAGATATAGGCGCCGCCAGCTGTCGGCGGCAACGGAAGGAGGCAGACATGGCCGAACGGTCTTTTGCCAAGGAAGTCGAAAAACTCAGGCTCGGCGCCGGCGAGGAATTCGCCGGCGAGGGCATCCTCGCCATCACCAAGGCGCTGCTGCAGTGCGGCGTCGGCTATGTCGGCGGCTATCAGGGCGCGCCGATCAGCCATCTGATGGACGTGCTGGCCGACGCGCAGGACATTCTGGGCGAACTCGGCGTGCATTTCGAGGCGAGCGCCTCGGAAGCCACCGCCACCGCCATGCTCGCCGCTTCGGTGCATTACCCGATCCGGGGCGCGGCGACGTTCAAGTCGACCGTCGGCACCAATGTGGCTTCAGACGCGCTGGCCAACCTCGCTTCCGGTGGCGTCACCGGCGGCGCGCTGATCATCGTCGGCGAGGATTATGGCGAGGGCTCCTCGATCATGCAGGAGCGCAGCCATGCCTTCGCGATGAAGAGCCAGGTCTGGCTGCTCGACCCGCGTCCGAACCTGCCGTCGATCGTCAAGGCGGTGGAGGATGGTTTCGAACTGTCGGAAATCTCCAACACGCCGGTCATGCTGCAGGTGCGCATCCGCTGCTGCCACGTGCATGGCCATTTCATCGCCAAGGACAACAAGCGTCCGCCGATGACGGTCGCCGATGCGCTCGAAGCGCCGCGCCGCGACACCGGCCGTATCGTTCTGCCGCCGGCTTCTTTCCTGCATGAGAAGGAGAAGGTCGCCAAGCGCTGGCCGGCCGCGGTCGATTTCATCAAGAGCCGCAAGATCAACGAGATCTTCGGCTCGGATCACGGCTCGATCGGCATTGTCATGCAGGGCGGCATGTACAATTCGGTCATCCGTGCGCTGCAGCGTCTCGGCCTTGCCGACACCTATGGCGAGACCGACGTGCCACTCTACGTGCTGAACGCCGTCTATCCCCTGATCGACGATGAGTTCCTGTCGTTCTGCGAGGGCAAGCAGTCGGTGCTGGTCGTCGAGGAAGGCCAGCCCAACTACATCGAACAGGCTTTCGCCGCCATGCTGCACAAGGCCGGGCGTGGCACCCGTCTGGTGGGCAAGGAGCATCTGCCGATGGCCGGTGAATATACCGGCCAGGTCATGCTCGACGGCATCGGCGCCTTCCTGCGCGCCGAGGCGCCGCACCTGTTGCCCGGCGAAGTGCGCGCGCCAAACAAAGTCGGCGATGGCCTCGATACGGCGGACCTGATCAATGTCGTTCCAGGACGACCGCCCGGTTTCTGCATCGGCTGCCCGGAGCGGCCGATCTTCGCCGCGACCAAGCTGGTCGAGCAGGAACTCGGCAAGCACCACATCGCCTCCGACATCGGCTGCCATCTGTTCTCGATCATGCCGCCCTTCGAGCTTGGCGCGACCACCATGGGCTACGGGCTGGGGCCGGCATCGGCCTCGGCGTTCAACGCGCCCGATGCCAAGCGCCGTTCGATCTCCTTCGTCGGCGACGGCGGCTTCTGGCACAACGGCCTGACCTCATCGATCGGCAATGCGGTGTTCAACAAGAATGATGGCGTCATCGTCATCGTCGATAATTTTTACTCGGCCGCCACTGGCGGGCAGGACATCCTGTCGTCGCGCGCGGGCAACAAGACCAAGTCGACCAAGCATCCGATCGCCGAGGCGGTGAAAGGCATGGGCGTAAAATGGCTGCGCCATGTCGACCGCACCTACGATGTCGGCAAGATGCAGGACACGCTGCGCGAGGCGCTGACGACTGACGAGAAGGGGCCAAAAGTCATCGTCGCTTCGTCGGAATGCATGCTCAATCGCCAGCGCCGCGAAAAGCCGCTGGTCGACAAGGCGATCAAAGGCGGCGAGCGTGTCGTCAAGCCGAAATTTGGCGTCGACGAGGACATCTGCACTGGCGATCATGCTTGCATGCGGCTCTCCGGCTGCCCATCGCTGTCGGTCAAGTCGCTCGACGATCCGCTGCGCGACGATCCGGTCGCATCGATCGACCAGAACTGTGTCGGCTGCGGCAATTGCGGCGAGGTCGCCGATGCGGCGGTGCTGTGCCCGTCCTTCTACCGTGCCGACGTCGTGCACAATCCAAGCCGCTGGGACCGTTTCCTGGAGACGGCGCGCCGCGCGACGATCGGCTTTCTGCAGAGGCGGCGCGAAGGCCGGCGCCTGATATTCGCCGATGCTTGATCCTGTTCCTTCCTCGCGCCCCCGGTCCGGTGCTGCCGATGAGCCGGTGATCAAGCTCGCCGTTCTGGCCGTCGGCGGCCAGGGCGGCGGCGTGCTCGCCGACTGGATCACCGACGTCGCCGAGCGCAATGGCTTTGTCGCGCAATCGACCTCGGTCGCCGGCGTCGCGCAGCGCACCGGCGCCACCATCTACTATATCGAAATGGCCCGCGACACCGGCCGCCTGCCGGTCTTCGCGCTGTCGCCCTCGCAGGGCGATGTCGATATCCTGATCGCCGCCGAATTGATGGAAGCCGGCCGAGCCATCATCAGGGGCTTCGTCACCCCCAACCGCACGACGCTGATCGCTTCCTCGCACCGCATCGCCGCCGTGTCGGAAAAGATCGAACCGGGTGATGGCCGCGCTTCGTCGTCCAAAGTCCACGCCACGGCCGAGGCCGCATCGAAGCGCTTCATCGCATTCGACATGGAAAAGATCGCCGCCGACAACGGCTCGATGATCTCGGCCAGCCTGCTTGGCGCGCTGGCCGGCTCCGACGCGCTGCCGTTTACCCGTGAAAGCTACGAGCAGGCGATTGGCACCGGCGGCCGTGGCGTCAAGGCCAGCCTCGCCGCCTTCGCGGCTGCGTATGATCGTGCGCGCGGCACGGCGGCGCCGACGGCGAACCCGGCGATTGTCGGATCTGCCTTGGGTTCGGGACATGTGAGTGGCCCGCGAAACCTGTTGCAGGGATGGCAGGCGCTTGCCGCTCGCATCGACCTGCTGCCGGTTGCCGTGCGCGACATGGCGCTCAGGGGCCTGAGAAAGGTCGTCGACTACCAGGACATCGCCTATGGGCGCGAATATCTCGACCGGCTGGACAAGGCCGTCGCGATTGACAGCTTGGATCCAACCCATGCGCTGTCAATCGCGGCCGCCAAGCATCTGGCCAACGCCATGTGCTATGACGACATGATCCGCGTCGCCGATCTGAAGACGCGCTCGACCCGCGACAGGCGGGTGCGCAAGGAGGTTGGCGTCAAGGATGGTTCGGTCCTGCAAGTGACCGAGTACTTCCATCCGCGCATCGAGGAGTTCTGCGGCACGCTGCCGGCGAGGCTGGGCAGCTACATCGAGGACCGGCCGAAATTGGCAGCCTTCCTCGACCGCCGCATCAACCGGGGCCGCCGCATCCGCACCGACAGCTTTGCCGGCTTCGCCGCTTTGTGGTTCATCGGCGGCCTGCGCCGCTGGCGCCGCCGCCTGCTGCGCCACAAGGTCGAGACCGCGCATCTTGACCAATGGTACACGCTCGCGCTTGGCTACGTGCCGGCGGATTACGCGCTTGCCGTCGAAATCCTCAATTGCCGCCGGCTGATCAAGGGCTACAGCGACACGCATGTGCGCGCCCACTCGAAATTCGACCGCGTGCTGTCGGCGCTTGATCTGCTCGAGGGCAGGGCCGACGCCGCCGACTGGATCCGCCGCCTGCGCGAGGCGGCGCTGAAGGACGAGAAGGGCGACATGCTCGACGGCGCGTTGAAGACCGTGGCGACCTTGGGCCCGGCAACGGGCAACTGAGCCGCACGTCCCGACAGACTTCACCGGGCCATCGGCCCCGTTGGTATGCTCGAAGCCTCGGAGGGTCACCCCGTGGCGCCCTCGGTCCTGCGAGGGCTGGTTTCGACATTCGGACCATCAACCGGTTTGGTGAACGCTGTTCATTTTTCCCCTTGAACGATGTTCAAAGCGTGATAGAGTGCGATTGTGAACGACGTTCATTTCGCAGCGGCCGAAAGCCGCGGATGGGCAAAAGCGCAGCAAGAAAGTTTAACCAGCTCAGGACTATCACTAAAACTGAACAGCGCCTGCAACCCGCAGGGCCTATCGGCACACTGTCGAAGGGTTCCGCCAGATGGAAATCGCCATGAACACGCATCTCATGCTTTCGCGGCGCTTCGCGCCACTTTTCTGGACGCAGTTCCTGTCCGCCTTCAACGACAATTTCCTCAAGAACACGCTGGTGTTCCTGATCCTCTTCACACTGGCCGCCGATCAGGCGGCCTCGCTGGTCACTTTGGCCGGCGCCGTGTTCATGGCTCCATTCCTGCTCCTGTCGGCGCTGGGCGGCGAGATCGCCGATCGCTTCGACAAGGCGCTCATCGCCCGCCGGCTGAAATTTGCCGAGATCGGCGCCGCTGCCGTCGCGGTCGTCGGCATCGCGCTGTCCTCCATCCCCGTGCTGATGACCGCGCTGTTGATGTTCGGCATCATCTCGGCGCTGTTCGGGCCGATCAAATACGGCATCCTGCCCGATCACCTCGAACGCAAGGAATTGCCGGGCGCCAACGCCTGGATCGAGTCGGCGACTTTCGCCGCCATCCTCGGCGGCACCATCGCCGGGGGCGTCGTCTCGGCCGATGGCATCGGCGTCTCGGTCTTCGGGCCGATCATGATGATGCTCGCCGTCGGCTGCTGGGCCGTCAGCCGCCACATCCCTTCAACCGGTTCCGCGGCGCCCGACCTCGTCATCGACAGGAATGTCTTTCGCTCGACCTGGCGCCAGGTCAGCGAATTGCGCACGGACTCACGGATCTGGCGCGCCGGCCTGATGACGTCCTGGTTCTGGCTGATCGGCGCCATTGTGCTTTCGATCCTGCCGACGCTGGTCAAGGATCAGCTCGGCGGTGGCGAGATCGCGGTCACCGCCTATCTCGCGGTGTTCGCTATCTCGATCGCCATTGGCTCGGCAATCGCCGCGTGGATGTCGCAGGGACGCATCGTGCTCTTGCCCGCACCGGTCGGCACGGCGCTGCTGGCGCTGTTCGGCCTCGAGCTCGCATGGACCATCTGGAGCATGCAGCCTTCGCCCAGATCCGAAACCCTTGGCCTCTTCTTCGCCGGGCCAAACACGATCCGTGTTGCGATCGACCTCGCCGGCATGGCCATTTCCAGCGCCTTCCTTGTAGTGCCGACCTTTGCCGCCGTGCAGGCCTGGTCGCCGGAGGCGCGCCGCGCCCGGGTCGTCGCCGCGGTCAGTATCGTCAACGCCGGCTTCATGACCGTCGGCGGCTTGCTCGTCGCCATCATCCAGGCAGCCGGCGTCTCGACGGGAGGCATCCTGTTCGGCCTCGCCCTGGCCAATGCCGTCGCCGCCTGGCTGATGCTGAAATACCTGCCGACCAATGCCTTCCGCGATTTTGTCTCCATTCTTTTCCGCGCCTTCCATCGGCTGGAAGTCGAAGGCCTGGACAATCTCAAGGCCGCGGGCCCGGCACCCATCCTAGCACTGAACCATGTCAGCTTCCTCGATGGACCGCTGGCTCTGACGCTGACCAATGAGGAGCCGGTCTTCGCCATCGACTACACCATTGCGCAGGCCTGGTGGATGAAGCCGTTTTTAAAGCTGACCCGCGCGCTGCCGCTCAATCCGTCCAAGCCGATGTCGACACGCACGCTGATCAAGATCGTGCAGAACGGCGACCCGCTGGTCATCTTCCCCGAGGGCCGCATCACCGTCACGGGCGGGCTGATGAAGGTCTATGACGGTGCCGCCATGGTGGCCGACAAGACCGGCTCGATGGTGGTGCCGATCCGCATCGAGGGGCTGGAGAAAAGCCCCTTCTCACGGCTGACGGCACAGCACGTGCGCCGCCGCCTGTTCCCGAAGGTCAAGGTGACCATACTGCCGCCGGTCAGGCTCAAGGTCGACGACGAGCTGAAGGGACGCAAGCGGCGCGCCGCCGCCGGCGCCGCGCTCTACCAGGTGATGTCCGACCTCGTCTTCCGCACCCAGCATGTCGACAAGACCGTGCTCGAAAGGATCATCGAGACGGCGACCGAGCGCGGCATGAAGCAACTTGCCGTGCAGGATCCGGTCGCCGGTTCGCTGAGCTACGGCAAGCTGCTCACGGCTGTCGCCGTGCTCGGCGAGAAGTTCGAGACGCTCTATGCCGGACAGGACACGCTCGGCATCATGCTGCCCAATGCCAATGGCGCCTGTGCCGCGCTGCTCGGCGTCATGTCCGCCGGCAAGGTCCCTGCGATGATCAACTTCACCGCCGGTGCCGCCAACATCCTGTCCGCTTGCAAGGCGGCGCAGGTAACCACCATTCTGACCTCGCGGGCCTTTGTCGAGCAGGCCAAGCTTGACGCGATCGTCGAGGAGATCGGCCGCTCGGTCGATATCGTCTGGCTCGATGATCTGCGCGCGACCATCGGCCTCAAGGACAAGCTGCTCGGCCTGCTGCGCAAGAGTACGCCCAGGGTTGCCCGCAAGGCCACCGACGCGGCCGTAATCCTGTTCACCTCGGGCTCCGAAGGGACGCCGAAGGGCGTCGTGCTCACCCACCGCAACATCCTGGCCAACGCCGCGCAAGCCGCCTCGCGCATCGATTTCCATTCGGGCGACAAGGTGTTCAACGTTCTGCCGATCTTCCATTCCTTCGGCCTGACGGCGGGCACGGTGCTGCCGCTGGTGTCCGGCGTTCCGGTCTATTTCTATCCGTCGCCGCTGCACTACCGAATCGTGCCGGAACTGGTCTATGCCTCGAATGCGACGATCATCTTCGGCACCGACACCTTCCTCAGCGGCTATGCGCGTACGGGGCATCCCTATGATTTCCGCTCGGTGCGCTATTGCTTTTCCGGTGCGGAGCCGGTCAAGGCCTCGACCCGCGAAACCTACATGGAGAAGTTCGGCCTGCGCATTCTCGAAGGCTACGGCGTTACCGAGACGGCGCCGGTGATCTCCATCAACACGCCGATGTACAACAAATCGGGCACGGTCGGAAAAATCATGCCCGGCATGGAATATCGTCTGGAACCAGTGATCGGCGTCGAGGGCGGTGGACGGCTGTTCGTGCGCGGCCCCAACGTCATGGCGGGCTATCTCAGGGCCGAAAAGCCGGGTGTGCTCGAACCGCTGCAAGATGGCTGGCACGACACCGGCGACATCGTCAGCATCGACGATGCCGGTTTCGTCAGCATTCGCGGCCGCGCCAAGCGCTTCGCCAAGATCGGCGGCGAGATGATTTCGCTGGCTGCGGTGGAAGCGCTGGCGGGCGAGCTGTGGAAAGGTTCGCTCTCGGCGGTCGCGACCGTACCGGACCCGCGCAAGGGTGAAAAACTCGTTCTCATCACCGAGGCCGAGAAAGCGACGCGCGCCGAGTTTCTGGCGTTCGCCAAGGCAAACGGCGCCATGGACCTGATGGTGCCGGCTGAAGTGCGCGTCGTGACGCATGTGCCGGTGCTTGGCTCGGGCAAGATCGACTTCGTCGGCGTGACCAGGCTGGTACGCGGCGAAGCCTTGCAGGCAGCCAAGGTCGAGGCCGCCTGATCGCCGGCGACAGCGAGACGGCGCCACGGTAGGAGACGCGGCGCCGCCAGCCTTCAGGCGATCAGGTTCATCATCGGCTTCACCGCACCTGAGTCCGGAAACACTTTCTCGCCGAGCACCGAGGCCGAAAGTCCGAACTGGTCGGCGAGCAGGCCTTTCAGCACCGCCCTCACGTCGCTGGTCGGCGCAAGGTCGCGCTGCTGGTAAAGTTGCGCGGGCTTCAGCCCCGGCCAGTCGGCGATGACGCGGCCGCCCTTGATGGCGCCGCCGGCGAGCAGCACCACGGTGCCGGTGCCGTGGTCGGTGCCGACCGTGCCGTTGATCCGCGCGGTGCGGCCGAATTCGGTGATGGTGACGATTGCCGTATTCTTCCAGCGCTCGCCGAGGCCTTTTTTGAATTCCTCGAAGACACCGTCGAGGCCGCCGAGCAGGCTGGCGAGGCGGCCGGTCGCGCCGCCTTCGTTGACATGCGTGTCCCAGCCATCGAAGGCGAGTGCCGCGACACGCGGCCCGTCATCGGCGGCGATCAGCCTGGCGGCGCCTTGCGCGGCCTGCCGCATGCCGGCGGCGCTGTCGAGGCCGCCTTTCGGCTTCATCGTCTTGGCGCCCATCTGGTCGTCAAGCGCCATGCGATCGGCGTCGAGACCTTTTTGCAGCGCGACGGCCAGAACCGGATCGCGATGCTGGTAGAGATCGAGAACGCGCGCCGCGAGGTCGCCGGCCGGCGCCGGCAGCGATTGCGGCGCCCAGCCGAGCACGGGAGCCGCGCCACGGATCACCAGCGGCGTCGACGGTCCGACGGCCAGGCCGCCGAGCGTCGCCACGCGGTCGCCCGCCGGCAGGTTCTCCAGCGCCCGATTGAGCCAGCCGGTGGCGACATGGCCGGGACCGGCAAAGCCGCTTTCCAGCACATCCTGGCCATCGAAATGCGAGCGCTCGCGATAGCCGGTCGCGGCGGCGTGCACGACAGCCGCCTGCTTGTTCTTGAACAGCCGCGCAAACACCGGCATCGCCGGATTGACCGCGAAGAAAGCATCGAGCGGCAGTGCCGCGTGCGGGCCGGTGAGCGACAGGGCGATGTCGCCATGCAGGCCGGCATAGTCGGGATCGCCGACCGGACCGACGGTCGACAGGCCGTCCAGCGCACCGCGCAGCACGATGACGATCAGGCGCGGGTCGCGGTTGTCGGCGGCACGGGCGAAGCGCGGCAGATAGGACCAGGCAAACAGCGCGCCGCCGGTCGTCAGCACGGCGCGGCGGGAAGGGTGAGGGGTTTCGCACAGCAGGCTCATGACTTCGTCTCCATGGGAGTTGTCGACGCCGGACCTATCGTTCGATCTATCGTCGCTGGAATTCGGGCGCCATCAGCAGAAGCGCCAGGCCTTGCTGTTTGGACTCGGCGCGGGCGATCGCTTGGCGTGTTTCGGGCGAGGCGGAGGGACCGATGACCGCGTCGAGCATGCCGTTGGGGTTGCCGACGTCCTTCACTTGCCAGGCGGCCTGCCATGCGATGTCGAGGCGGGTCTTCATGCCTTCCGCCGATGCCCAGCTGTCCGCCTGGTCGGAAAAGCCGTTCGGTCCCGGCGGCCGCCAGAGCGGCTCGCCCAGCGCGTTGAGCCAGTTGAGCGACTGGCCAGGGTCGTTCGTCGGACCAGGGCCGGCCGCTCGGCGGATGGCCGCGATATAGTCGAACGGCGAGCGCATCTTGGCCAATGGCGTCGACCACGCTTCCGGCATGTCGACGAGCGCCGCCGCCAGTGCCCTGAGATTGCCGTCGCTCCTGGTGAACACCTTGGCGAGGCGGGCGACCGCCGCCGACGGCGGGTCGTCGGCTATGAAATGGCGGGCAAGTTGCGTGGCGATGTGTTGCGCGGTCGCCGGATGACGGGCGATGTCATTGAGCGCGGCCTCGGCCTGGCCCATGCCGCCAGCCGGATAGGTCTTGCCGAGCAGCACCGCGTCACCCGGCTCATGCGCATTGGCGTTGAAAACGGAACTGCCGGGTTCGCCCAGCCGTCCTTCCCGTCCGGCCATCATCCAGCCGGTCAGGATGCGCGCGAAGCTGGTCACGTCGGCTTGGCTGTAGCCGCTGCCGACACCGAGCGTGTGCAGTTCCAGGATTTCGCGGGCGAGGTTCTCGTTGAGGCCGCGCTGGCGGTTCTTGCCGGCGCGGGAGTCCGGGCCGATCGACTGCTGGTTGTCGAGATAGAACAGCATGGCCGGATGCCGCTCCACCGCCATGAGCATGTCGGCGAAGCGCCCGAGCACGAAAGGCCGGATGGCCTCCCGTTCGAACGCCCCGGCGCTGGCGCGCACGATGTTGTCCTTGGCGACGGAGACGCAGAAATGGTTCGACCAGAAATAGACCAGGCGCTCGACGAAGCCGGCCTCTGCCTGCATTGCCTTGTCGAAGCGCGCCTGTGCCTCGGCCCGGAACGACATAACCTCGACAGGCGGCACAGCGGCGGGTTTGGCCGCGGCCGCGGCCGGGGCGACGGGCGGCGACATGACCGGTGCGGCGGGTGGAGGCATGACCGAAGCCGCGGCCGACGTGGCCGCTGGCGGCTGCTCCGTCGCCATCCGCTGCCGGTCCCGCTTGCGCTGGAGATTTGCCGCCATGCTGGCCTGGATGGCCGGCGTGCTCCCCTTGAGGTCGGCATAGGCGGGATCGTCGAGCGATATCATGGCGACGTCGGGCCGCCGCAGCTCCGCCTTGAGATAACCGCGAGGGTCGCCGGCCAGTCTTTCGCGATCACCCGGCCGGGCTCCAAGGCCGAAGCGATTGAAGACTATCAAAGCGGGATCTGGCAGGGCGGGATCTGGCGTCATGGGCACTTTGGTCGCGACAGCCATGTCAACGCTCCATCGTTGGATCTCACGCGAGGCGCGCGACGCCCGATCGGCTGTTTCCCCAGCGCAAACCGGGGATAGGCGGCCGGGCAGGCGGATGCCGCCCGGCCCTCCCGCGCGCTTACCAGCGGTGCCAGCGGTGCCAGTGGCGGTGCGGATGCCAGCCGTAGTAGGCCGGGCGGTGCCAATAGCGGTAGCGCGGATACACCACGACACGGTTGGGAACGCAGCGCCCCCAGTGATTGGGATGCCATCCAGGCCCGCAACCCCAGGCCACGTGCTCGATCAGCGCCGGGGCGGCCGGCTGCGCCACCATCGGCATGGCGGCGGAGGTCGCGACGGTCGCGGCGGTTCCGGTGAAGGCGAGAACGGCTGCCGCCGCATACTGTGTCAGACGGTTCATGATGTTACTCCGAATGTTCTCCGAGAATGAAAACCTGTGCGTACCGATTGGTCCGGCAGGCTGCCCTTCCTCTGGTTAAACGGCCTTGCGGTCGTTTTCCGTCGGTGGTCACGGCGATTTTTTCGGCTCTGCCGTCGATGGCGGCCCGGCCCGCCTGGCCAGCCCGTCCGCGAGCACGGCGCGATCCCAGGCCGAACCCACCGTCGCGAACTCGACGATGCGCTGCTCAAGCCGTGTGCGCACGGCGATATCGGCATTGCGCGCCCTTTCCAGCGCGGCCGACAGCGCCGTCGTGTCGAGGACGGGCTGGCGCAGCAGGTCGGCTGCCTCGCGCCTGGCCTGCTGGCCATCGAGGATGACCTGGCGGGATTCGCGCCGCACGTCGCGCAGCGCCTTTCGAAACAGCACGCGCTCCTGGTGGGGAAGCCGGCTCCCGGCGGCTTCCAGCGAATAACCCTGGCCGGGCTTGCCGCTTCTTATCCAGACGGCTCCGCCCGCAAGCGCGCCGGCCAGGAAGACATTCAGCGCCACGGATGCGATCACGAGGTTGCGGCGCGTGCTCATAGGTCCTCCTCGATCGTGTCGCCATCGGACCCGACATCGCCGAACGCCGTCGCATTGGCATCGAGCACATAGCGGTCGGGCTGAAACTCTGGCGTGACGACGCTCACCAAGGCCAATCCGGCGATGGCGCCGGCCAGGCCGATGCCGGCGAGTCCAAGACCCAGCCACCAGGCCCGTCGGCGCCGGCGCTGGACGAGCAGCCGGTCGGCCATTCGCAGGATGCCGCCGTGCAGTGCCGCGCGAGGCGCCATGACGTCATAGCTGTCGAGCAAGGCGTCGAGTTTGCCTGCCTGCCCCAATATGGCCGCGCCCATCTCGGTCCTTGCGAACGTCGCGCCGGTCGTGCGGTTGGCCTGCGGCCACCGCCGCAAGTCGCCGCCATAGGCCGCCGCCAGAGCCGCAAAGCGCTCGGCATCCACTGCCGGTTCGTTCCTGGACCCATCAGACATCAGTCTGTCCTTTGATCGCGGCTTTCTCATTCATCGACACTATCCTTGGCCAGGATCACCTGCAGCGCCCGCCGGCCGCGCGAAAGCAGGCTTTCCAGGGCATCGACGCTGATCTCCAGGATCGCGGCCGCCTCTATGTTGGACATCTCCTGATAGTAGACCAGGAGGATCGCCTCGCGCTGGCGCGGCGCGATTGCCTGCAAGGCCTGCTCGACCCGATGCGCCTCCTTGCCGGGATGGGCATCGGGAAGCGGGGCGGGATCGACAATGTCCGGCAGGTCGTCGGTCACCAGCTCGCGGCGCCGGCGCAGCCGGTCGTAACAAAGGTTTAGCGTCACCCGGTGGATCCAGCTGTCGAAGCGTGCGTTGCCGCGCCGCCAGCCCGATGCGTGACGCCAGATGCGCATAAAGGTTTCCTGCGCGACGTCCTCGGCCTCCGCCGCATCGCCGAGCATGCGCGCGGCCAGCGAAAGGATGCGCGGCAGCTTGCGCGCGACGAGCGTCCGCACCGCCGCGGGGTCGCCGGTGCCGACCCGGCGAACCAGCTCCTCGTCCGGGTCGGGGCTCATGGGTTGGCGCACACCCAATGTCCATCATGCGTCATAGCCTCTTGGTCATTGCTCCGGCTTGGGAGCGGATTTGTGGCCCGGCATCTCGTCGCCCGTCAGAATGCCGTCGCCATTCTTGTCCAGCCTGGCAAAGCGCTTGGCGAATAACGCATCGAGCTCGGCCCGGTCGATGAAGCCGTCATGGTTGGAATCAATGCGCGCGAAGGATTTGGCGGGATCGCCCTTGACGTTGCGCTTGGCCTGAAAGGCCTCCCATTCCAGCAGGCTGATCTTGCCGTCGCCGTCCGTGTCGGCGGCCATGATCGCCTTCTCTCGCCGTTTCTGGAACTTGGCCAGCGTGATGTCGGACTTGGCGGCCGACGATGTCGCGGGGGGCGGTGTGGCGGCCGGTGGCTGTGTCCCTGTCTGGGCCAGAGCCGCGGTGGTCAGCAGGCTCAGGGCAGCGGCAAGGATCGAACGGCGTATCATGCTTCACGTCTCCGGTTGGCGCATTGCCATGGCCCGATGCCATGGTCATGCTTCAACCGTTAAACGTCGTGATCGCAGAAATCCGTCGGTCGCCATGCCTATCACGCCGCTTGCCGGCGGTGATGGACTTTGGCGGCCCAGGGTACGGCAGAACACCTCGTCCGGCGCATCTGAATTGCGCCGGGCCGGCCCGCCCGTTGGCGAAGGCGGGAATTACGTCGATTGGTCGGCGGCTATCAACTGATCCGATTTGAAGCCGGCATGCTGCGGGGTCCACACATCGCCGTCTTTGTTGAACCAGTGGCACAGATACATGCCGGAAGCGGCGCCGTCGCTGACCGTCATTTTCGGGCCTCCCGACCTCAGCTTGACGACGTCTCCGGTCTTGAAAGTGTTGGGCATTTGGACCTCCCATGCTGACACCCGACATTTCATACCAAAACGGGGGTCCCGACAATGGCATATGGGTCTTCTGGGCTACTGTCTTATGCGGCAACGCGGAGGCATCGCCGACGGCATCATCGGGGCGAATCGGGCGACCGCCCAACAGGTCAGTCCACCTCGATCACACGCCTGGCCGGCTTCCCAGTCGGCTCCCGTCGGCGCGCAGGCGGGGCCTTGTCCGCCAATGCCTCCTGCTGCAGTCTCTGCTCCCTCAGGCGGGTTGTCTTGGCGTCCCTTGCGTGACGCTCGGCATCCAGCACCAGCTTCGCTTCGCGGTCCGCTCTTGCCAGCTTTTCCTTGTCGACACGCCTTGGCAATTCAAAACCTCCTGTCATGGAACTGTCGGCAGGAAATGTGCAACCCAAGTGTCTGTTCCAAAAAAATAGAAATGAGAGGCCCATCATTTGTTATTGAGATTTGAAAATCCCGGATTGCGTGCTTTCGCGAGTTTCCAGGCCCGGAGGAAGTCGCGACTTGCCTCGCGGATCTTCGGTCGATCTGCACCGGTCCCGAGTTGTTGTCGATCGGCGGGCAGATCCTTGCATCCATAACAAACGCAAACGGCCGGGATTCGAGCCTCTTCAGCGCGTCCAAGCAGCTTCGACCATCGGTTTGAAAAACTGGTGCCGCTTAGGGGCAACAAATAGGCACCTTATCACGCTGAAAAATTTAATACATAACGCTACATAGTTAGTGAACTACCCCCAAAAATACCCCCACAGACATTCAAAGAGCCATGTTCCTGGTGCACTGGCTATCGCGGCTGTGGTAGGAGTGAGATGCGGTAACTGTTATATGATTGATCCCTGCCATGGATGCACGAAAAAGCGCGGGTGAACTCGGAGACCTATGGCAGAGGTTCATCGGCGAACTGAAGAGACGCCAAGCTCCTGAGCTACCTGTGAGCGAGTTCGACTTTGAGCAGCAGGCATGGCTGAAATTCGATCCAGTCGCGATCGCCGATATTCTTTCGGATAATCGGCGGGCGTTTTTCGGGCTTAAAGAGACCTTGCTGCAAGGTTACAACGCCTGGGTCATAGCCCCCGACAATTCCCGGGCTCGCCGAAATTCCATCGCCTTGGCGGTGATCCAACAGATGGTCCGAGGCGAGTCAAAAGTCACTGCGGATTTTCCGCGGGTTCGGATGGCAGTAGATCTAGTAGCCCGGTATGAAGCGATCGGGATATTCTTTTTCGAACAAATATATTACCCTATTGGCGGGGCGAAAGTATTCTATAGGACAAGCGCCAAGCAGGCAAACGTTCGGCATTTGGAGAAGAACAGAAAAGCCATCAGCAATTTGCTGTACGCAGTAAGGGTTCTTCATTTTGTGGCGGAAAATGTCACGGCCCATGGTGGCCGCCGACCGAGCCTCAACGGTGCGATTTGGGTCATGGAAGAGCTGCGTAAATCTGTGACGGGTAACGAACGGTTACTGCAACAAAGGTCGTTGAAGAGTCATTGGGCGAAACATGCGTCCACGATCGCGATCGCATATGGCGCGGCTTCACTACAGTATGACGACGGACGATCACTGCTCGATGCCATATTCGCGGGCATGAATTTCGCAAACCAAACTGACCTAATTGCCGAATGGATCGGCCGAGCGCGCTTTATTGCAGAGACGGTTCTTTCCAATCTCCGGGACGACTCGCTGGGCCGGAAAGGCGTGGACGAGTTGCCAAGGGTCCTGCCTCGCCCCTTTGTGGCGGAGCGTTTCTCGCACAAAGAGGTACAAATAATCGCGCGGCAGTTTCAAGCCGAGCTTGGAGCCATCACCTAATCCCAGCTGGATTGTGCATTGCTGTCTCGCATGATGCAGCAAGGCATTGCAGAATTGTCTCGCTCAATTCCTGCCGCTAATTCTGTGCGGCAAGAATGGAGCTGAAGATGTCCAACGACGCCGATGACAAAAGATTTGCATTTATGCCGTTGCCGACCGAGGGGTTTGTACGGTTGTCGGCAATAATAGGTCCGGGGCGACCTATTCCGATCTCCAGGTCAGCATTTCTTGCGCGCGTCGATACCGGCGAGTTTCCGCAACCGGTGAAGCTGGGTCCGCGAACAACTGCTTGGCGCGTCCAAGATGTGAGGAGTCTGATCGAAAAATTCTCTACTGATACGCAGACGAACGCAATTGAAACCCCACCGACCTTACCCGGTAAAGTGGTGCGCTCAAGCACGTAGGAGAAGCACAGAATGTTGAAACTTAAGAAGGCTAGGTCCGTTGTGAACGCGCAAGAAAAGGTGACAACGCAAGCAGCAAAAATGCCTTTAAGTCTTGCGAAGAGAGCCTTTGAAGATCTGCCAAAGAAACGCCTCCCTCGGCATTTAGTAAGGGATGCAGCTGTACGCCTTTGGATTGATCGAGAAGGCGCTCCGATCGTCCCTCTGGTGCCTCGTGGCAAAGAGCCTCACGGCGGGTACAGCTCGCGGGCCTACGTTCGCTCTGCCACCGAGGCTGCAGCGTTCTTCCAGGACAACGTGGAAGCGAACTACGGTATCGTAACCGGGACGGTCTCCGGTTTAGTGGTGCTTGACGTGGACGGCCAAACAGGTCGCGCATCACTGGCTAAGCTGGTCAAACAGCATGGCTCCCTTCCGCAAACCGTCACTGTGAACACTGGCCGAGGCGTTCACTATTATTTCTCGCATGCTGGGGCTCCGATTCAGGGCCGCACAGGACACCTCGGTGCAGGGTTAGATGTTCGCGCGGAAGGCAACTATGTTGTCGGTCCCGGCTCGATCCACGAAAACGGTCAGCGCTATGAATACGCTGACGGCGCGCGTTTTCCGAAGGTCCGACCGGCCTCACTTCCGGATTGGTTGCTGTCCCTTATGACTGAGCCGTCCTCGACGCCGACGGGCGAGGGGACGGTGGGCTCAGCCATCCCTGAGGGACAGCGCAACAGGACCTTGACAAGTCTCGCCGGCAAGCTCCGTGCGAGCGGATTTGGTCAGAAGGCCATTCTCGCAGCGCTGAAAGCGGAAAACGCGGAAAATTGTTCGCCGCCGCTTGGCGATCCGGAAGTGGAAAAAATCGCGAATAGTATTGCCCGGTATGCCATCTCTGATGCCGGTAAGGATGCGGCCGAAGCAATTGCCCAGGCATTGCTCGATACCCACTATGCCGGAGGTGGTCATCTCTTGCATGTCGCCGATGGCCAGTTTTGGCGATATGATGGGAAAGTTTGGGAGCCAATTGCCGGCAAGGTGATACAGGGCCAAGCATTAGCAGCGGCGAAAAACCTCAATTCGCAACGAGCCTCTACGGCGTCGTTGATCGGTCAGGTCGAAGCTCTGTTGAAGGCGCAAGTCGCGACCCACGAAGACAAGCTCAGATTCACCGCTGAACCGCCTCCTGTGATCAATTGTCTCAACGGCGAAGTCTGGTTGGGCAAGAATGGAACGCACGGCCTGCGACCGCACACAGCTACGTCTTACCTGCGCCACCATCTACCGGCCGAATACCAGCCTGGTGCCAAATGCCCCGAATTCGACGCCGCCCTTGCCGAGATATTTTCGAAGGCTGCCGACCCCGCCGCAATGGTGAGTTTTTGGCACGAGTTGGCAGGCTATGTCGTTCAGCCCAGCCGCCCAATTCCTCTGATCGTTATCTGTCGCGGCGACGGACGAAACGGTAAAACCAGTTTGGTCGATACGTTGATGCGTTTGGTCGGTCAGAACCAAGTCGCCGCGATGCGCGTGCAGGACATCAACCAGAGCCGCTTTTCGATGGGAGCTCTACTCGGCAAGCTGCTGTTTGTTGACGATGACGTTCGCATGGGCACGCGGCTTCCCGACGGTGATCTGAAGCGCATAAGCGAGGAGAAGCTGATCTCGACGGAACGCAAGTTCGGTGAAACGTACAGTTTCATTGTTCGGACGGTTCCGATGCTCCTTTGCAACAATCCGCCTTCGCTCGCGGACCTCAGCGAGGGCATGCAACGCCGCCTTCTCGTTATTCCGTTTGATCGCACGTTCTCGGAAAAAGAGATCGACCGAGGGCTGTTCAAGCGTATCTGGGCGACCGAGATGTCCGGCATACTCAACGCGGCCCTGGCCGGCTGGGCGCGCTTGCAGCAGCGCGATCTGCGATTCGACCCACCCAAAGATATCGGACAAGCCAAGAGGCTTTGGATGCAGTCAGCGAACCCAGTGCCTGCTTTCCTCGCAGAGATGTGCGTTCGGTCGGGCCAATGCCAGACGCGCATGCTCTACGCGGCCTTTCAAGATTGGTCGAGGGAAAGGGGATACACGCTCACCCAACAGCAGCACAGCTTCAAGAAGAGCCTGGAGAACCTCGGCGTTGGTTTCAAGAAGAACAACGTCGCCGACATCGCCATCAATCTGAACCTGAAAAGCGAGGCTTCGAACCCCGGCCCTCGCGGCGGCCACTGGGTGCCCCCCAGTGGTCGGTGGCGAAAGTGACCGCACCAGGTCACACCCACTACCTACAACCCTCAACCACCCATTTAAAGGGAAAAACCAGTCACTTTGGCCACCGGTAACGGACTTCAACCCGAACACTGATTTCCACCCTCACCCTTGGCGAGGGACCATCACCACCGAGACTTCACCACCATCGCTAACGGACAGGGCGAAACAGCAAGGATCACAGGACTCCACCCGCCAACCCAGCCAACTAAGCCTCCTACACACCCATTCAAGGCAACAACCGCTACAACCACCCCCTTTTAATGTGTTCACCTAACCACGGCATATAGGAGGTAATACCAACCTAAGCGTTCACACCTAACCCACTTCGCTAGGTAGCCCCGGAACCAGGGTCAGCTGCCAGCATAATTCGACTACGGCCCACAGAAACCACCTTCAACAGAACCTGAACATGCCCAACCCGGAATGAGGATTCCGGGCGCGTAAACGGTTTTGCCTAACGCCAACCATAAGGGAAAACGAGATGAAAACTTCCAAGAACCGCGTGCAGGTCCTCGACACTCAAGAAGCCGTTTTCGATTGGCTTGGTGCTCAAGCGAAAATGAAGAAACCCATAGGGCACTTGCCACTCAAAATTATCGAGATGTTCGACGACATGATAAGTCAACTCGGCAAAACTGGCTGGTGGGAATTCGACGGTTCGCCCGACGTGTTTGCCAATCGGATGCTGGATGCCTGCAAATCGGATCAGTGGGGCAAATGCAGCGAAGAGATTATCGAATTTGTGTTCGATATGGCTACCCAAGTACGTGACAGGCGTGGTCCTAATGAACTTCGCACTCACTGCTTATACGCGGCGGTTCGTCTCCTAGCTTTCGTGCCAGCGTCCTCAGACGTCACCTTCTGGGAAGAGGAAGCTGACAGCTTCGGCTACATGACGGGCAAGCGCTTTTCACGCCGCAATCACGTCAGCTTCGATCTGACCATCGGTCCGCGCCAATAGACGACCGCGCTCATTAGTGACCGTCACCGCAGCGTCGCGAATGATGACTGATGAAGCCACGGACGCCTGCCCCGGGCGCGTAAGGGTTTTGCCTAACGCCAAGCCAACATTCTAACGGAGAGAAAACATGTCTAAGACTGCAGTGCGTAAGATCACGGACCCGCTTACATTGTTCGAATGGATTGAGGGACGGGCCGAGGCCGGCGATCCAGAAGGCCGGTTCACGATAGCAAACGTTGAAAATTGGAGGCGTGCGACTATCACTGAAGACCACAATCATAGCTCAGATGAAGACGAATACATAGCGGAGACGGCCGACATTACCGATTACGTGACATCAAATGAATTTCTAATACGTAGGGAGAACGATCGTTGGCTTGAGAAGATCTTCGCCGGTGAGACCATCACAATGGCGCTGGCCATTATATATTTGCTTCCCGCCGCAGGGCTCAGGGAGCTCGTAAAGATGGCAATGGAAAGCGAAGAGACCATGTGCTTCAAGTCCATGCCGCGGCTGACCCGTGAGCTCGGTGTGCGTTTCAAAGTTCGAGTCCCTATGACGTGGTACCTTGAACTGCCATAGGGAGCCATTTCATGGCCTGGATTGTGACTGCAAAGGGCTCGCGTCGTGTCGAACGGTCATCCAGCGAGCCCTCCATGCCGGCTTACCGTCACGAGCGACACCGCTGAGCATCAGCTCCGTAAAGGACTAAGCCTGTCACATCTGACGGGCAAATCCGAATAGCAGCGGACCTGCGTCCGGCCAACATCAACGGACGACTGCGGCGTCGCCCTGATGGTGTGCCCATCCAGCTGCCCAATTTTATCTATCCGGAGAGAGCTATGAAAAAGGTCGCTGCCTTAAGAAGGTCGCATACTCGCCGAAACGCCGAAACGCCGACCCCGGCCCAACGCCAGTTACAGCGTTCGTTGTTCTCAGATTTCGGACCTGGTTGGAGCGCATCTGATACAGATGTCCAAGGGTTCCGTCTCGCTCGTCGAGGTGGTCGAGCTCCTCATCGAGCGGTCTTGTCTTGAAAGTTACCTGGAAACTCAAAAGAGGCGACGCGGGGTCACCGCCAGGAGCCGGCCACCACTCCACCGTGACGAGAGCGAGGTAGCGTCGAATTGGACCATCGATCACCGGCGGCCAGCCAACTTGATCCTCCTCAACACCGTTCGTTCCGATGCCTGAGCCGGTCGAGCCTGGCAAGCTCCAAATGGTTGTCGCTCACCTTGATTTTCAAAAAAATCTTGACAATATGTAGTACTATCGCTATAATGGAGGGTAATGAAGTGGTCGATTTTGGCCGCTGAAGGCCGAAAAGGTGGGCTGTTGAGCATTTTCGCGAATGGGCTTTGTGCCCGGGTTTTGCCGCTAGCGGCGCTGCGCCGACACCGCCGACCATCATCTGAAATCGAAACCAAGGGCCCCATCTTCGGGGCCCTTTCCTTTTTGGGGGAACCTGAATGACGAACGCAGCAGTTTCCAACGGCGCATCGAAGGCTTCCGTTTTGCCCGCCCTCATCGTGCTTGGCCTCGATGACGGCGGCAAGGCGCACGCCTCCTGGTTCGGCGAGGCCCAGGTCGGCATGGCAGAGAAAGCCGCGGGGATGATGGGCATGGCCGCGCTACCTGTCGCCGAGGCCGCCGACTTGAAAGGTCTGGCCGACAAGCTGCCGCAAGGGCGTGTGTTCGAGAGCGGCCGGGCTTTCGTGCCGTTCGTCAAGCGCACGCTGTACGACGCAATCGCCACGCACCTGCCGCCCGGCTACCAGTTTCCTTCCCGCGCTGCCGATGACCGCCCGCCGCCCAAGCCTAAGAAGGCCTCCGGTGGTGCTGCGCCAGAGAGTGGGCCGATGCGACCCGAACCTCATCGACCGACCGGTTGGGACAAGATCGAGGTCGGCAGCCTCGTCCTGGCCACGGAGGGCCTGTACGAGGGCTGGTTCGAGGCAAAGGTCACGAAGATCAGCCCTGAAGGTCTGTTCACCCTGCGTTGGCGCGATTGGCTCGATACGCCAGCGTTCACGCGTAAGCTGACCCAAATCGCCTTGCTTCATCCCGATCATCGGGATTGACCCATCGGCTCAGGCGGCGCTGCAAAGGCTGCCGCCCACCCTCCCAACATTCATTGGTATGAACACGGTCGCGGCAGCGGCCAGGATGAAGGATTCGCTAGATGGCAGTGGAATGCAATTTCAGCGGGACATGTGGACTGGGCAACCGGCAACAGCGTATCGCTGGCTTGAACGACAGCCTGCGTAAAACTGGGCAAGGCGGTCGCGTCGTGTTGACCGTCGGCATCACCGGCCTTCCCGCAGAGATCCGTGCCGCCATCATCGCGGCGGTCTCTAGCTTTGATCAATTCGACCAGGACAACGACACCCACGGCGAGCACGACTGCGCCGTGATCGAAGTCGGCGGCGAGACGGTCATCTGGAAGATCGACTGCTACGAAAAGTACATGCAATTT
Source organism: Mesorhizobium sp. BR115XR7A (assembly GCF_020165315.1). NCBI lineage: Bacteria > Pseudomonadati > Pseudomonadota > Alphaproteobacteria > Hyphomicrobiales > Phyllobacteriaceae > Mesorhizobium > Mesorhizobium sp. BR115XR7A. The sequence continues at coordinate 267,321 of NZ_JAIUHW010000007.1, read as the reverse complement.
GGCTCGGATGATCCGGCAGACCCAGCGATCACCACCCGCGTATTGACCATAATGCTGGCGAGCGAATACTGATGCTCGGCCGCGCTCTTTCCCGCCGAGCTCTGCTCAGCGCGTTGCCCGTCGCGATTGTCGCCGCATCAGCATCTGTCCCCGATGGCCATTCAGCGTTACCGGATGCTGACTTGACGGACCCGACCGCTGAGGACGTGTCGCCAGCTCTTATGCGAGCCATTTGCGCGCATTGCGCCGCATACGCCGATCTTCGGCAAATCGCCCGGCAATCCGACGCGGTGGTGATCGGCCGCCCAGCCACTGTCGATGAGTACCGCAGCCTCGACGCAGCGAGCGATTTTGAGCAGCAGTTGCTACTCGCGATTTGTGAGTACCGAGCCGCGAACGATGCAGACCGCCACGACAAGGCGATCTACCTGCTCGGTGTCTTTGAAGGCGACGAACGTGAGCCCGAGTTGGTGACCGCTATTCTTAGGTCGATGACCCGGGAGGCGGCTCGGGCGATTGAGCCTCCTGATCGACCGGCCTGACTAAATCGAGATGGCTGACACCAAGGGCTACCGCAATGGCCTGCAGCGTTTCAATAGTGGGGTTCCGCTTACCGCGCTCGAGGCCGCTCACATACTGTTGGCTTATGTTCGCGCGCTCGGCCACCTGCTCCTGCGTGAGCCCGCTGGCCACGCGCAACCGCGCGAAGTTCTGCCCGACCAGTTTGCGCATCTCCATGCGTCACCAATCGAGGAATTCGAGCATTGAGTTTATCAACTATATTATGTAAATGGACCGGGGGCACAGTACGGGGGGGCAAATGACCGAATGGTACTATGAGCAGGATGGCGCTCATCGGGGTCCGGTAAGTGAAGCCGATCTCAACGTGATGCTGGCCAATCGCCTGATCAACGCAAGCACCAGAGTGTGGACGGCGAGTTTTGGGCAGCAGTGGAAGCCTGCGAAGGAGACGCAGTTGCAGACATCGCAGCCGACTCCGCCACCGCCGCTCCCGCCGGTCTCGGGGCCGCCTCAATTGCCGGGCACGGCCGAAAAGAGACGTGCGAGAACCAGTGCATCGGCAATACCAGAGCCATCCAAGGCCTATGCTTACCTCTTGGCGTTTCTTCCCCTCCTCGGCGCGGTCCTGGTCACCGCGATGGCCGTCGCAGGTGGCTCCGATGACCTGCCTAGGACGATCAACGTCGTCCGGTTTGCTACCTTGATGGTGTCGCTGCTGCTGGTTTTCCTCGACGCCAAAGAGCTGCGGCGGGTGAACATCGTCAGCCCTACCAAGGTTATGCTGCCATTTCTGCTCCTGATCCCAGCGGTCTATTTGCTTCATCGCAGTTTCGTGATGCGCCTGTCTTGGACACCCCTTTGGATTTGGCTGGGCAGTTTCGTGGTTTTGCTTGGCGTCACCGGGGCGCTGATGGAATCATGAAACGGAAATGGGAAATCTGGGGGCGTGGCGTAGTGGCGACCGCGGCCGTGCTGATGTCTGGCAGAGCGTGGGCTGCCACCGACGAAAGCCTCGACGCCGGAATCGCTTTCGCGATCTTCCTGCTCCTGATAGCGCTGGTGTACGAACTGCCAGCCATCATCGCATTCTTTCGCGGCCATCCGAACCGGTGGTTGATCCTCGTGCTATGCACGGCGCTTGGTGGCACTGGCATCGTTTGGCTAGGCTGTCTAGTCTGGGCGTTGAAGGCGGTACACATCACTAAAGATCCCGGCGCAACGAACGGCGGTGAGTCTGGGCTGAACCTTCTCGCCAATGACGTTCAGCGGATTCGGATTGAGAATCCTGCGGCCCTGTTGCAACCACCATCCGCACCGTCCTCGCCGCGGGACGCAGTTGAAAAGCTTGAGCGACTGAAAAAGCTTCTCGACAACGGGGCCATTGATAGGGCGCAGTTCGAGCGCCTGCGCGATCTCATCGCGGGCGGCTGCAATTAGGTTGCAGTTAGCACTTTTCGCTCGCGTAAGTTGCAGGCGCTGAAAATACGACAAATCAACCCGTCGTAACGCCTTGATAGGGGTTTTATAGGCCATACAGGGGCCGCCAGCGCGCGAACACGCCAAGCGGGGGTGTTCGGTCGGTCGGGCCGACGCCTTTCGTCGGGCGACCCTTCGCCAACGCCAATCGAAAATCAGTCAAATCGCAGCTAGGGAACCCCGCCTCATCGATTAACGGTGTTACTGCGCATTAGTGGGTCTGAGTTCGACGTAGGCCGGTTTGGCGGCGCACAATAAAGCGTTTCGCTGCCGAGCTTCATCAACAATCAGTACATGTAATCCGGCTAATCTACGAACAATTCGGAACCGGTCTGGAGTTGCATGGAATCCGAATTTGACACAAGGCAGATTGCATAGCGCCTATGCCGTCCAATGCGAGAGTCGAGCCGTGTTAGAGACCGCAGCCTGAGCTAGGCCTCAGGGGCATCCAAGCTGCCTGTGGTCCACAACTGCCTGCTTTCTTCTGGGGTGAGTACGCCTTTTTTATCGACAGCCTTTTGGATGGTGGCGAGCATTTGCTCCGCGCTGAAGGGTAGCCGCGCAAGATCCTCACGAGACAGTCCATTGATATGAGGGACACCAAAGTGATTGGCGAGTTCGCTGATCTGATGGTCATTTCTGCCAGCGCCGACATTGCTCAAGTGCAGAGCCGAGTCCTGCGACCCTTTCCACGGAAACTCAATCCATCGCCCGGGCGTTTTGACGTAAGTGCTCCCTACGCGACGCCCCATCCAGAACAGCCAGAGATCGTCGCCTTGGGGACAGAGCTTCGTGAACATCTCTTCGTCAACGGCTTCTGGCGATAGCGATTTAGGCCCGTAGAGCACTCCCCCCACGCCGGTCGGGAAAAGCATCCCAGCCGTGTCGGCAACGTCATACTTCCACTTATTGTACGGTGCAATTTGCCCGCCATCGTCGAACGCCACTGCGTGGCCTCGGTGGAAGACTACAGTTCGTTCGTCCGCGCGCTCAACGAGTTTCTCGAGCCACTTTGCGGAATAATAGACATCGTCATCTGCCGTGACGATGTAGGCCGTCGGGAAAGCCAGCAGCGCTGGAACGATCTTTTTGTAAGATCGAATGTCCCGGCAAAATCGAATTTCGAGCCCATTAGATTTCAGGTCTGTTACTGACGCGGGCAATTGGACCGCATCCTCGGCAGTAACCCAGAGGATGATGCGGTCAGGTGCGACCGTCTGGGAGAGAAGACAACGCAGCGTCAAATGCAAGGTCGAAAAGCGCTTCGGATACGACGTTAGTGAGACGATCAAATCCGCAGACAGAGAGTGGGGCCTCCCTTTACGCCTGAGCGGCCATCTTAGGGCGATCAAAGCTTTCGCGACTTCTGGCTTCAGTGAACGGACCGCGTCGGCTCGATATTGTTCGAGCCGCCAGCCGAGCCCATTGCGGACCCACGCAATCGCACGGCCCGGCGCACCGGTACCGGTCCCGAGGAACCATGGTGAGAGCCACGCAGACTGTCTCAACAGCAGGTATATAACGTAAGGGCCAGATACCGCCGCGAGCAAGATAACGGCCTCGTTGCCCACTCCCACACTGCGAAGAGAGAATTGGAAAAATTGATGCAAGAACATGATGACCAACGACGCCTCTCCTAGCCTGGCCAGTGGCGCTGAAATTGCAGCTATAGCTGCTGCTCTCTGCACCAACATGAGTACCGCAAGCGATAGGGCCAGCGCGATCAGGAGACCCAGGACAGGAGGGCCGAAGATCGAATACTTCATGTTGAACTGAATGTCGGCGCCATTGGCTGCTGCGGCGAGCGCGACAACGCCAACTGTTGCCACGAAAAGGGACACGGTGCGAGGTCGGAATTGATGCGTTCGAAGCAGATGACCAAACCAGTAGCAGCACAACGCTATGGGCACCGCCGCGACGGCCCAAGGTGAACGGTTGATCGGCCAGTGGATCTGAATTGCATAACCAAGCACGACGCAGACAACGATAAACCCCACCATCCGCAAAGTGCCTGGACCCTTTGCCCAAGTCGCAGCTTCATTGTAGATGATCTGGGTGAGAAACAAACAAGTCACGAACCAGAATACGCCGAAGTCCTGCCATAGGCGCATACCGCCTAGGATGTCGTTGACCACCATTTCTCGAAGTTCCCAAGGCGCGGGAGCGTTGTGCAGCAAGATTCTACGAGCGATCACCGCAAGCGTCAAAAACGACAAAAAAGCCACGTATGGGATGAGAAGGCTCGTGACTTTCTTCCAAAAGAGCTGACTGCGGTCTGCAGGCTTATAAACGTAGCCAGATATTACGAAGAACAGCGGCATATGAAAAAGCAATACCGCGTTTGCAAAAATGCCGTCCCACCGACTGCTGCCAGCCCCTGCAATGTGGGCGGACACGACAAGGAGTATGCCCACACCTTTCGCAGCATCGAGCCAAACCTCGCGATTGGTCATGTTGAGCTCCAGCCCTGCATAGAGGCAATTCTAGATCAGACCCTTCGCATCCGCAACACGAAATTGTGCGTCGCACCATAGTCGAGAGCGCCTCGAAGACATTTAAACTGACGATCAACTCGCCTCATCGAGTCCTCGGTCACCGGCGCTGGTCGAAAAAGGCTCCTGACGACAGCGACCGGCTTCATGAGATCAAATACGAGGCTACCGGACGGAGCCTTGAGCAAGCCGGGCGAGGCAAGGCCAACCCCAGCGGCCTGCCGATAACCGGTACTGGCCGCCCGGGCTTGGTTAGAAGGACAGGCGAGCGACAATCTTCGCTGGCCTGACTCCTGGTACGGTCGGCACCGCTGTTTCAGGAACCCGGAAGGTCCTCAGATTATGAGCTTTGGTAGTTGACCCCGGTATGGCAGCCTCTGCGGCGGCAACGTCCCTCGCGCTAACCTGAAGTGACTTACATGCCCCTTTCTCGTCCCAGAGATTCTTGGCAACGACACTTCCTACAGCCGCCGTTATCGCCCCGGGCGCGACATCATTAGGTGCCACCTGCCGGGTGCCTATCAAGCCCTTGATTGCCTCGCCAAGGATTGCCGCGGACTCGGCAAAGTCCACGCCCCGGACTTGATCGAACCGGCTCTCAGTGCTGCCGTCCACAATGCAGTGATGCGCAATGAATACCCAGTCGTGAATCATGTAGGCTGGTGCATTCCCCAAGGCGAAAGTCCCTTAAACACCTGGGCTATCTTAGGGATCGAGCCGCCGTCCGTGTACATGAGGCCCGGCTGGATCGTCGCGCCGTGAGCGGCCGGATCAGCCCGATGGAAAATCAAAGCATCCCGGGGGTCCGGCACAAACAGGAAATTGCCGTCGCCGGAACTGTTGCCTTCACCGACCCGCATGACGAACAAGCTTCCAGACAAATCGCCCGTCGCGAGCTTCCGATAGTCGACCGAAGTGCATCCAGCGATGAGAATGGCTATACAAAAACCGATTGCGAATGCCCATCCCTTTGGTTCTTTCAACATCCGGAAATTCCCAGTTCGCGCGCGGCCGCACATCGCATGGCGATCCCATTGCCCTCCGCTGAGAAGATGCGAAACGTCTCGTCGTTGTTGCATGTGGCCGTGATCGACCCGTCGCCGAGGCGGCGCGCATCAACCACAAGGGGACAGACGTCGGGAGAAAAGTTGTCTTGGATGATCTGCTGGGCGACTTCCGTAGGTTCGCCATCGGGCGCTCTACTAAATTGCGCCAAGGCCAGCGAGGGCAACACTACGCTCAGTCCCAAGGCGGCGGCATATGTCGTCATCTTGCGCGAATGTTTCAACATAGGCTTTCGCATGGGATGCCATCCTTGTCCCGGTCGAGCTTGCCGCCCCATGAACAGTTCTGCAGGTACCAGTTCGCTTCCTCACATGAGCTTATTTGCGAACAGGTTCGCCGCGGCTCGCATGTATAGCCGCCGCCTTGCGCGACCAGCTTTCTGGTGACTAGGCCGAGCGGTTGGTTCGTCGGCGCCGTCCCATCTGCATGCGACGCTCGCCAATCCCAAGCCGCTTGGAAGTTGCCGACCCACATCCCGATCTTTGCCGCTTCAGCGGCCGCCTGCTGCTGGGCGTACGCGCCGTGGCTGTAGCGCGGCCAATCCAGTGCCTGGCCGTGCTCGACCATCCAGGCGGCCACGCTAGCACCGTCGGCGCGCCGGCAGTCCCCAACGAAGCGATAGCGATCCCAGCTGACGAACGTGCATTGCACCGGCCTCGAGGCCGCCAGGAATGCGTCCAGCGCGTCCGCCGAGCGGCGCCCGCAAGGGTATTCGATTCCCTTGGCGTCGTTGCAATATTGCCGGCTCTCGGGCGCGTCGATGCCGTTGAAGCGGATGCGCTGCCCGTGGATCTCGATCGTGTCGCCATCGATCACGGAGGCGACGCCCGCGATCGCAGCCGGCTTCGGCCCCATGTTCGACAGGTCAAGATCCGGCAGGCCATCGGTGCGTTGCATGACGAACTGAGTGACAAACAACGCAGCCGCTGCGACCGTGCCCAAAACGAGCCGCTTCGGAACGCTGGCCTGTAAGAGTACGCGCTGGCGCTTGGCGCCGGTCCGCTGGCGCCACTGATCAGACCGATTGTCGTATCGAGACCTCTCCACTTTAAGTCAGCCCTCGCAGCCGATGCCATTATGGTTGCGATCAAGCCCGTTTGGATCGGATGGGCCAACGGCGACCGGGCCTTGCACGACCGGATTGTTCCCCTTGCCGCCCGCGCAGTCCAAATCGACCCGGCTGTTAGGAACCTGGCCCGAAGCAGCCGCACGAGGTGGTACGCCTCGATAGCGTTGAATCACCCCGGCCGAGCGTTGCCCATCGCCCTCGATGTGGGTGTTCTGGCTGTTCGGATTGAACGGGTCCACGGTCTGCAGCAGCATGTTTGAACGATTGGCGTCACCAGCCGCCAGAGTCACCGTGTCGTAGTTGTTGAAATAGTCGGCGCCACAGCCGCTGACCGTGATGGCAATGCCGAGATACAGCGAAATTCTCTCTCGCATGGGCCCGCACCCCTTATACCGGAGCCGGGTTGACGCCGGCTGCCCTCAGCTTCGCGGCAAGCGTTGCACGGGTGGCACAAGCGGCTTTCTCGCCTGCAATGCACTTGTTGTTCGCGTCCGACCAGTCCAGCAATGCCGTATTGATCCAGCTGCCAGGTGCGCGGGCTATCCCGTATGGTGTCGGTGGCGCGCCACTAGCGACAGTTGCGGCGGCTGCAGCTCCCTTACCGTGAGGCGCACGTTTCCACCCATTAATGATCAGACAGTTCTTCATGAATTGATCTTCGGCGGCCAAGTTGCCGAGAGCGTTGCCAATTCCGGCACCCGCCACAAAACCCGGCGATCCGATCGCAATATAGCCTTGATCGGCCGAACCCTTTTGAAGTTCGCATTGAGCATGGGCGACGTCGAAACTTGGCCCATAGCCGATCTGCATATAGTCAGCTTGATTACCCGTCTGGCAGCCGCATAGCACTGCAATGGCACCAAGTGCCATCATTGGATTTATTTTCATCCCCTCGCCGCCCTCCCAAGGCTAAGTGGCAGCATCTATCAAAGTTGATTGTCGTGCAAGCGGCGACAACTACTGTCGTTAAATTCAGGCAGAGTGGAGCTTTTAGCCTCTGCTTTAAGAAGCGCCCAGATATAAGGGGTTATTCTCTGTGGGTGAGGGCGGCCGGGCTGCCGGGGGCGTGCTTAGGTTTGGGGGCCGGCAACCGGGCCATGCCGGTGATCCTCCCGGCAGAAAGGATGATGGCTTAATATTAGCATTGTCGCAAATACGTGCATATATCCAGCCCGCTACAGCGTGGTCAATCGCGCTTCCCAAGCCGATTGCGAAGCCCAGGAGCAAGCTCGCTGCCATCTTCCGGGCAGCGAGCTGTAGCGGCTCCCCTGGCTGTTCTGAGGGGCATTCAAGGTGCTGGCGATATCATCGAAAGCGTATTTCATGTCGAGAATCTAGATCGAATCGGGCGAATGTGAATCCCCGGTTTGTTCAGGGCGGAACTGGAGCCGATGCCCCGTCATTTGAGGATGAAGTAGAGTGGAATCAGAATAGAAAACGCAGCGAGCGCTGTGAGAAATAAGTCTGTGATCATGCCGTCGCCGTGCGCGATGACCCCGACGCGTCGGTATCACGCAGCCCCGCCCCAATATTGCCCTAACTGACCATCGCGTAATCAAGACAGGAGTGCAAGCGAGCATTGTCTAATATCGGTCTACGTTGGGTCGATCCCCACAACCAATTTCGCCGCCACCCTTTCACCTGCGCTGGTTGATCCCAGCGCACTCCTGCACTTGCCCGCTGCCGCAAAGTGGCGGGCTTTTTTGTCGTGTGGTAAAGGGCCGCCTGAAGCGGGCTGGGCATGCGCATATTTATTTTCGCGGCAGTGATCTTGGTGTTTATGGCGGCCGGCTTTTGGCTCACGGCCGAGCTCGTGATTCAATCAGCTTGATGGCTACTCGGCGGGCTCTTTCAAGGGCTGCGGAACATGTGTCAGCGGCCAAGGTTCGGGAGCTGGCCGCACCACTCCTGCGGCCTTCCATCTGACCTCGCCCGCTGGCTCCGGCCGGCGGGCTCTTTCAGCCGGGCCTTCGCATGCGGACATTCTATTCGCAATCGTGGTGCTGCTGTTTATGACGAGCGGCTTTTGGCTGGAGATACTGTGGGAAGGACGACAGAGAAAAGCTCGCAAGCGCCCGCTCTTGTTTTTCATGCACGCGCGAGTGCTGCTCCAAAATCGAACCGATCGGTTCAAGTTATGTTGACGAACCGTGAGCGGATGGTCGACCCCGCTCAGGGAATCGCCGCACCATGCGTTAGAATGTTTCTTATAGCGATCTGATATTAAACGATAAAATACGTTACCATTGATCCTTGGCCGAAGTTCAAGATGTGGATCCGGTGCGTGATGGCACATCTTCGTGATTGGAAGTCGACGAACCAAAAACCCAGATCCAGCCTGTCCGAGCGACGCGAAATTCCTCCCAAGGGCACGCCACTTGACGGACATAACTTTGGAATACGGGAATAGAGAAATGACCAAGATCGCACTTACCGCCGCCGCCATCCTCGTTGCCACGGGCAGCGCGTTCGCCAGCAGCGACCATTATGGTTCGGACAACGTCAACCAGCCGGCTATCACCGCGCCCGCGGGCAATATCGACCACAGCTATACGGCTTCGATCCGCAAGCCGGTCGAGCACCACGGTTTCAAGCTGACGCCCGATTCAAACCAGCCGGAGTCCGGCCAGGGCAATTGGGGCAACTAAGCCAACGCTTAGTCGCGCCACAGCAGTCCTCGACAACAAAGAGCGGTGGGCTTGGCCCGCAATCTTCAGACCGCTGACAAACCCCGTCTATTTCAGGCGGGGTTTTGTTCATACGACTGAACGCGTTTGCGATTTCGGGCGGTTGACAAACCGCGTGGTCGCAAGGCCGTTGCTTGGCGCATTGGGGGTGACAGGGATGCGGCCGCCGTGGCCTCCCTGGTCACCGCCTACTGGCAAGACATCTGGTGTGCGTACTGCGGGGCGGCTGACGAAGCCGCCGTACTTCAATCTGAGACAAGAACAGCGTCAGGGGAGCGATGCTCTCTCCTGACGCCGAAGATCCGAGGTCGACTACTGGCCCATTCCGAACTTGTAGGTCAGCCTGGCCATCACGGCATCGACCTTTGCCTTGGCGCGATAGGTCTCAGGATTTGCACCGACTGTACCATCATCGAACACGTTGTTGCCGGTGCTCGTCTTATGACCCAGGTCGACGTGGATGTAGTCCACGCCAAGCGAGATGCTGTTTGTGAGGGCATAGTCGATGCCGGCGCCAAGCGCATAGCCGCTCTGCCAATCATTCTTCTCGTAGGTCACGAGGGAGTCATTGTCTCGAGCGCGGAAATCCACCTTGCCGCCGGCGCAACCCGCCTTGGCGTAGATCAGCACGCGATCGAAGGCGCGTCCAGGCGAGACTGTTCGCGCCGAGCAACGGCCAGAGCGCGGTTGTTGAGCTCCTCGCCTGTGCACCGTCTCTCGATAGCCGCCTGCAACTTTGCAGCGGCAAGGAGAATGCTGTCCGGTATCGGTTCGGGAGCTGCGCCTTTTCCATAAGCCGTATAACAAATGTGAATCCTGATTGCTCCGGCTGTGCACGGGATCGGCCACGGTATGGTTTCCGGTCAACTAATATGCCGGGGATGAAAAAGCCCGCTGACCGGAGCCAGCGGGCAAGCCACTTGGGAAGGCCGCGGGAGTGGTGCGGCCGGTTCCCGAACCTTCGCCGCTGACACATGTTCCACAGCCCTTGAAAGAGCCCGCCACCAGGGAGGCAGCGGCGGATGGTGAGGATAGACCCTTTTCAGTTAGCCGGCAGGCCCTGTGACCGTGATCGACGAAAAGGTTCCTGCCGTAACAGCGGACGCACGTTCACGCTTGGTCAAAACGGGCTTTTCATAAATCGCGCAGCTCACGTCGCGACCGGACCGGATACGATGATCACCTGGGCTGCGATGCTGCCCAGGCGCTCGCGCTTCTTCAGTTCTGGCTTTTCGTATGTCTTCTTCATAACGGTGCTCCCCGGTTACTGGCACGGAAGGGTTCGCTCCTAAAAGCCCTCAAGTGAGATGCCGCGCCATTAGCCCGCTCAGCTATTGGTTGGCCGGCCCTTATTGTCTGCTTTTGCTCCTGCGTTTGAACGAGGCTGGTCAAAGGCAACAATGCTAGCTTAACCAAGCTGGCGCGGTTGCCAGTTAGGCTCGGTGGTTTGGCAGTCTTGCGCCGCCAAACTACTGAGCCGCCCCGGTAGCGGGCCATAGCCCGAAATCTGGGTTGTTGAAACGTTCTTCCTCTTCAGCGGCTTCAAGTATCAGCGGAACCTAATATCCCCGGGCGGCTTGTGTGGTCATGAGCACTCGGGGCGTCAACTTTCTCGACAAGTGGCTGAGCAGCAACGTGTCAGGTCTGGCTAGCTCAGACGTGATTTCGGTAGCCGAGGCTATTCAAAAGCTTTTCGCCGACGCGAAGGCGATCGGGATCAGCAGCACCGAAATCGAGGAGGAGACCGGCAGCGTATATGAAACGGTGCTCGATGCTATCGTTCACCACGATGCCGGGTTGGCGGACTGACTGGTGTTCCATATGTCGTTTTAATACGCACGTCCTGGCAACTCGGAACTATTTTAGCTCGAACTAATTAAATCGCGGTTGGGTAACAATCGCGAGGGCGTGAATGTTTGAGTATCGAGTTGAGATGATGGCCGGCGGGTCTGTTGTGTCTTCGCAGGTGGTCATGGCCCAGGCGCCATTCAAAGCGGCAGAGGCACACGTCGGCCGGCCGGTCACATTGAGGCACCAAGAAGAAAACTGGCTGCGTGTCACCCAAATAACGGGCGGGAAGCGAACCTTCGCATACGTTTGTCGGATGAGGGCGGCGGAGACCACTCGCGGCAGTCAACTTTTTGGACAAGTGGACCCGGTCTGGTCGGCCGCGTGCGGTTCCTGAAGGCGAGGAGATCACGCCTCTTTGGTGGTATGTTCGTGACATGAGCAAGAAGGCGAACCACAAAGCAAAGCAGGCGATTATTGCACTACCGTTGGATGACGAGCTGCAAACGGAAGCCGCCTACTATGCTCGCCTGTGCGGAATTACCCCGGACGAAGCCTTGCGGATCATCGAAGCAGCCAACGGCCCGAAAGGGCCCAGTGAAGGGCTCACACCCGGGTGATCGTAGGCAATCCTAGCCGTATCCGCTGGCCCTCCGCATAGGACAGGGCGTATTTTTCCAGCGCAAATGCTCGGCTAAGTTCTTGGTCTTGTTCGGTGATGCGGACAACCCATTCGCCACAAGCTTCGGCCAACTCGACACAGGCCACAACACTGCGGAGCGGGACCACGTTATCCATCGTATGCCTCCTCAGAGAGCAAGGGTAACGTCAACGTTTATAAGACCACCGAAATCGTTTGATCAAGTGGGATTCGTAATTTTAGGCCGATGGCCATAGTGCATCACGACGCTGGTCTTCCAGAGTGACGCTCAATGCCGGGTGGCGGAAGTGCTGCGTGTTCGTCAGTTACCCATCCCTTTGTCAGCCGGCCATGCGCTCGCGAAAAATTTGTTATTTCCGCTTTGGGAATTCGATCACCTCCGCCTCGGGCTCCGGCTTTAGCTGCTCGTGACCAGGCACTTCATGCCACATGACCTGGCGCATATCGCGCAAGTCGACCCGTTGCCCACACGCGGGGCAGTCGTAGAAGTGATCGGCCTCGTTGACGGGTTCCGGTCCACGCGCCTTGCCATGTATCGGTTGGCCAAGATCTGACAGCTTCGTCCATGCTGCGGGCTCTGGACGTTCGTCGGGCCCGGCCAAGCCGTACTCATAAATGGCGGCCTGCTCTTCATCGACCACCCGGAACCAATGGTCCTGTAGCGCCCTCGGTGAGACCCTTTGACCAGCCGTAACCTCGGCGGCCTTCATGGGATCGTTCCCCACGACGATGCCCGATGACAGCACCGTGTCGCCTTCGATCTCTTCCACCTGGTACTTCGTCATCGCTGCCTCGTTTCGGGTGGCAACGTGGTGCGCTTAGCTTTGTTGCATCGCGCCTCCTATCTGCGGTTTGGGAACCATTTTAGCTAAAGCTAATTAAATGAATCGGGGTTTTGCGAGTGGTTAATGCGTCTGAAGTTCATTAAGCCGATGGAGCCCGAACTGGTCGACACCCCGCCCCAAGGCGATGAGTGGATCCATGAGATAAAATTCGATGGGTACAGGACCCAGGTCATCAAGGATGACGACGGGATTCGGCTGATCACCAAGAATGGCTACGATTGGACAGGCCGCTATATCCAGCTTGCCGGCGAAGCAGCGGCGATCGAGGCGAAAGACTTCATTATCGACGGCGAGGCGATCACCATCAACGAAGCTGGCCTGTCTGACTTCCACGCACTGCAATCAGCCATCACGAGCCGCAAGCCATCGCGGGACCTATATCTCGTGGCGTTCGATCTCCTGCACCTCAATGGCCACGACTTGCGCGACATGCCGGTGGAAGACCGCCGCGACATCCTTCAGGCATTGATCCCGACCGGTGGTCGCATCCAGTTCAGCGAAGCCATGCCTGGGACCGGCGATGCCGTGTATCACCTTGTCGACCAAGCCGGCCTGGAGGGCATGGTTTCAAAGCGCAAGGACAGCACTTATCGCAGCGGGCCGACGATGAACTGGCGCAAGATCAAGTGCTATGCCGAAAAGGAAATGGACATCATTGGCGTTCAACGCGAGGCGGGCAAACCCGCCATGGTCCTCATGGCCGACAAAGGTCGCTATGCCGGCGGCGCCTTTGTCACTTTCAAGGCTGACAAACGACAAGCGCTATGGGACCGCGTACAGGGGAGGATCGGCGGGCCGGCTCCGATGGGCTTGGCCAAAGGAAAGGCAGAATGGCTAAAGCCTGGTCTGGTCGGCCGCGTGCGATTCCTGAAAGGCGAGGAGAAGCTACGTCACGCCAAGCTGCTGGATTTCCGGGACAAGCAATAGCCAATCCCCCAGCCGGGAACTTAAGACACCGATCGAACTTATCGCCGAAAGGGCACACGCGGCGTGGATTTCCTCTGTCGCTGGATGAGCGAAAATAGACCCGAACACGCTTCCGTCGATCCATGGCCGACGCGATCAAGGCGGGTATCCGACCGCGTGAGATAGATGAGGAGGTCGACAGCGTCTTTGCCGTCTTGGCGGAGGCTGTCAGCAATCAGCAGGGTGGCGCGATCGAATAGCCGTCCCGAAGTAGACTCTTGCTTTTCGGGTCCCTATCTCTGGTGCATGTGCGGCCGAGTTTTCATAAAGACCACAATCCCCGACATGGTTCGCCGGTTCGAATTCGCCCATCCTGGCGAGGTCGAACGGCTTGGCAACAGCTTTCCTCTCTGGAACGGTGCGCCCAGCCTGACCTATCCAATCATCATCCGTGAAGAACTGTCGACCAGCATGGCGGGATTTGTTTCGGCGCGCTGGGGCTTGGTCCCCGGTTGGGCTCGGGATGGTGGCGGGCGGCCGCCACCTGTCAACGCCCGCTGCGAGACCGTCGCCAGCAATGGCTTGTTCCGGAAGGCTTACAATTCGCGCCGCTGCCTGGTGCCGGTCGACGGCTATTTCGAATGGCAGAAGCTGGACGCGTCGGGGAAGAAAAAGCAGCCCTACGCCATCGCGATGAAGTCTGATGAGCCCTTCGCCATGGCGGGCATCTGGGAAGAATATGCTGACAAGGTCACCGGCGAGCTGGTGCGGACCTTTGCCATCGCCACTTGCGAGCCGAACGATCTGATGGCGACGATCCACGACCGCATGCCGGTGATCCTGGCGCCGGCCGACTACATGCGCTGGCTTGGGCCGGAGCAAGACCCTCGCGACCTGATGAAGCCTTTTCCGTCCGATCTGATGAAGATGTGGCCGATCGACAGCAAGGTGGGTTCACCGCGCAACAACACGCCCGACATCATCGACGAGATCGGTCGCGGGCCTACTGATCTGTTCGACGTCTAGATTCCGGGCTTTGCAGTCGGCTGCCATGACACATAGGGCATCTGACCCCTTAGACCCGGCCCGGTGCACTCCGTCGGGCAACACGTGCCGTTTGAGTTCAGCCACTTTGCGCATTGAAAAACCTTGCCGGCACCGAGACATTGCCGACACCCAAACTTCCTAAATCCTGCCAAGTACCACCTGCCCCCTACCTGAGACGGCAAGAACGTCAGGGGCATAAATAGTTTCACCGGCTAATCCACGTCCGAGATTTTGCTGTTCGTGAGGTGCGTCTCGATCTTGCTGAGCGCCTTGCGAATTACGTCGACCGCCTGTTGGTTGATGGCGAAATCGAAATTGCCTTCCGCCGTCTCGAAAATCAGGACGCCGATCTTCGTTTCGTCGTCCCCCAGCATGCCCACGCCGATGCCTGTGGGCATATACGGTGGTCTATCTACCATGGGTTTCCTCCTTCAGAGATAGCGCTCGCGTCGCCTCGGTGCCCGAAACAGAACCAATGCGGCTCTTGGCGAGGCCGAGCAAAACCGAACCCTCCGTGCTTCGCGCAACCCGTGTGCTCGCACATGTGCCCTAGCACTCTGGCGCGCTCGCGCGGCGCGGGCGTGATGCCGTCGGGAAGCCTGATTGGATCGTCGCTCATCTGCGGAAAGATTCCATAAGACCGCTTGACGGGCAAGGAATTTGTTCCTTATTCGTTCTCATGGCGCACGATCCGATCGACACGCTGGGGAAGGCGACCCGGCACAATATGCTTGTGAAGGTGGAATGCAGTTGCGGAAACGTCCGTTACTGCAGATCGGCCGATCTCATGATGGTCTATGGCGGCGGGGTTGATCCTTTGAAGCTGAAATTCGACTGCAACCGGTGCAAGCCATCGGTCAAAATCACGCTCATCGAGGTTCATCCCGAGCACCTTCCCAAGCGCCTGATGATCCACAAGCCGATGAAGGTGGACGGCAAGATCACCTGGTACACCGAACGGTTCCGCGGATGACGAAGACCTTGGCTGATACCCTTGCCGCACGGGAGTCCGTTCACGTCACCTGCAGCCACTCGCTGTGCGGCCGCTCAACCAAACTCGATATTCAGGGACTGATCGATAGGCTTGGGCCGGACCACGGCGCCATGCACCAAGACCTCGTTCGGCTCTTCATCTGCGCTGTTTGCAGGGACGCAGGCCGGGAACGCAGGCCCGTTTTCTTCACGATCGTGCCTGACTACAATGGGATTCAGAAAAGGAATAATCGCTGAGCAGCTAACACTAAATGGAATGAGTAGGAGGACGCCCGCCCACCGATCTTATTTTGCCTTTCGCTTCGCGGGAGCCTTCTTTTCCGGCGCAGCCTTGCGCCCCAGTCCGCTCGCCTTGGCCATTTCAGAGCGCACAGCCGCATAATTCGGCGCAACCATCGGGTAGTCAGCTTTCAAGCCCCACTTGGCCCGGTATTCGTCCGGCGTCAGGTCGTAGTGCACACTCAGGTGGCGCTTGAGCGATTTGAACTTCTTCCCATCTTCAAGACAGATGATGTAGTCGGGGAACACAGACCGCTTCGGGTTCACCGCGGGAGACTGAAGTGGCTTCTCGGGTTCGACCGGATGCCCAATTTTCGACAGTGAGGAATTCACACTTTGAATCAGTTCGGGGAGTGATGCGACCGGTACAGCATTCTTGCTGACATAAGCAGAGACAATATCTGCTGTAAGTTCGAGCAATTGGGTTTGTGGGTTCAAAACGTTGTCTGTCACAAATGGCTCCTAAGGTGCGTAGCTTAGGAGATCCTTTACGCACTTTGCTCTGAAATACCAGTCCGCGCGTGAGCTTTAGCGATGGCAGTTGTTGGCGCGTCGTGTTCAGCCAGGATTCGATAGACCTGCATCCTTGAGCAGTTCACAAGCTTAGCGATCTGCGTCGGGCTGCGACCCTGATCGCGGAGGCTGACCAGCTTGGCTCTATCGAGCCGCTGCTTCCCGCCCTTGTAGGCGCCATCGCGCTTTGCTTGCTCAATTCCTTCACGCTGCCGATCCTTGATGAACCGTCGTTCCATTTGAGCGACCATTCCAAGGACCGTTAGCACGATATGGCCCATTTCGCCCCGCGTTGACACATGCGGGTCGAGCACGCTGACAAACGCGCCTCGTTGCTCGCATTCGTGGATCAAGTTCAGTACATCGCGAGTGTCGCGGCCTAGCCGATCGAGGCGAGTGACCATCAACTCATCACCAGGTCGAAGGAATTCCAGGACCGTTGCCAGTTCCGTGCGACCGTCACGGCTGCCGCCCGACACCTTTTCCGAGCGAATAACCTCGCACCCCTCAGCCTTCAACTTCACCAACTGCGTTTCTAGGTCTTGGTCAGCAGTACTGACACGAGCGTAACCAATGCGAGCCATGGCCTGTCTCCTCAAGGTGTAGGCCTGACGCTACCCTGTCACAAATAGTCGACGTCAAGCTAAATGGTGTCAGCTCACGTCAACTACAGCGCTCTTAGCGCGCGGCTCGGAATCAGGCCGGGAACATTAGCACCTCGCCCAAGTTCGGGACGTAACTCAATGTGGTCACGTAATTTGGCACATGTCCCTTCTCCGAACGTTTTGATCCGCAAGCTCCAGAACATCTCTGATCTCACAAGGTCAGATATCGCGATATTAGAGAGCATCCAATGGCAGAAGCGGGACTATGAGGCCGATCAGGACATTGTGCGCGAGGGAGAGCGGCCAACTTATTCATTTGTCATCCTGGACGGTCTGGTGGGGTCCACCAAGCTTACGGGCGAGGGCAAACGGCAGATCACGTCGTTCTTTGTTCCGGGAGACATTCCTGATCTCCATGGAATGCATCTCTCGGTTTTGGATTGCAGTTTCTCGCCGCTCACGCGAGTCAGTGTGGGCCTCATGCGGCACGATGCCTTGCGAGCCATTTGCGGCCAACATCCTTCTATAGCGACGGTATTTTGGCGCTCGACTGTGATCGACGCAGCGATATATCGAGAGTGGGTCACCAACGTCGGAAGACGCGACGCCTATGCTCGCATGGCTCACATCCTGTGCGAGCTCATCGTCCGCCTTCACTCGATGGGGCTCATCAAGGATCATGTGGCGGAGCTTCCGATCACACAGGCGGAACTGGCCGACGCCTTGGGCTTATCAACCGTGCACGTGAACCGGACGCTCCAGGAACTTCGAGGCGACGGGTTGATCGTCACCGAGGGCTCGCGATTTCACGCTGTTGATTGGCCCGGGCTCGTTCGAGCAGGAGACTTCGATACCAGCTACCTGCACCGAAAGAACGCGACAATGCTGTGAAGAGGCGGCTGGATGGCGCGATATTTCTTTGATACCGGCGACAGCGATGCCGTCATTAGAGATGAGGCAGGCATCGAATGCGATGGGGTTGAGGAGGCACGTCGTGAGGCCATGGAAGGCCTGATCGACTTAGCGAGAGAATTTTTGAATGATTTTGATGGCCAGCAATTATTCGTCCAGGTCCGGGACGAGAAGGGCAATAAACTGGCGAAGCTGAGCCTTTCTCTTCGAATGCAGATAGGGACCGATGAGCTAACCGATCCGCGTCTTCCGGCGTGATTTAGGCATTAACAGCGTACGGATGCCCACCCTATCGCCGGTCAAAACTGCAGTTCGCGCATACCTGTCGGGCTTGTCACATCAGGCTTTAGGTTCGATTGCTGGTTGTCACAAATGACCGCCAGCAGCCCAGATGTTACGCAGGTCAGAGTCGGCGCTGTTACGTCACGCGGGGGTATACCCCCATGATGCACACAGTTCACCTCAGTCCCTGCAAGCAAATTTGCCGTCACCTGCAGAAGACCTAGATGCGGCCTGCGGCCGTCCAACCGGTTCTGGCCGATAGCGCAAGAATGCCGACGCTCAATCTAGCCGCCCGAGTTCCCCCGAACCGATCCTCATACGATCCTGGAAAACGGGCGCATCTCAGAAAGCTACCTGCCCCTGGGGCCTGAAGAAGTCCACCGGACCCACGATTGACCCGTCCCGAAGGAAGCTGATCGCGCTGTAGAAGAAGGCAGGTTCTTCGAGGGGCCGGACCGCCTGCGTACTGCCCGTTCTAGCGGCTTGGCACACTGCGCGGAAGACGTGTTCCTCGATACCGAAGAACGTGCCCGAGGCGTAGTCAAGCCGAAGCGGGTTCTCTGGCAGAAAGACCATCTTCCCATCGCTGACTTGGATCGGTTGAGTGCCGCCGGGGCCAGGAAAGTAGCCCCCAACAAAACGCCGGCCGCGAAAGGGCGGCATGATTAATTCCCATACGATACCTAGAATGATTATTTCTTCGGGCACGAGCCCGCCGGTAGCGAGCGCCGCCGATAGGATCGGTTGACGAAGCTTTGCTGCAATGCCTGCGTAGTGGAGTGTCTTAGCGGTCGCGAGCAGCGAACCGTCATCGCGCAGCGGCCCCTCTCCGCGCGTATTGGGGTCTTCAGCGAAAAGCTTCGAATAGACCTTCGGATTGGCCTCGCAGCAGAACCGCGTAGCGACGATGAAGCCCTTCACGGCCCGCTCAACGTCGGACGCGTCTTTGACAACAATCCGGCCGAATTGCCTCCTCCAACGCTCGAACTCGGCGTTGCCGAAGGAGACTGTGGAGGTTCGCCCCTTTGCTTCCGCAAGAAAAACTTCGCCGGCTCTCCCGGCGCAGAGATAGTCCGGCGTGTCTCCCTTTTGCACGCGCTCAACACGTGCATTGCCAAAGTCCTGCAGTGCCCCGCGGTCAAGCACGTGCTCCATGTGTGCGAAGTAGGTGATGTCGAGATGCTCGTAGAGGAACCAACGACAGAAGGCCTGGCCCAGTTCGTTGGATACGTGTCCCTTGTAGGCTGCATGGCTACCGAACCCCTGGCCGCGAGCGCGGAAATCTTTCGTAGCCGCGAGGAGCTTTAGGTGGTGAAACTGCGCCGCGTCAGGATCGGGCGGGGGGGTGCCTTGCGTATCGAGGTAGAAGTGATGAAAGAGCCGCCCAAGGTCGATCTCCATCTCTTCGGCCGGGGCCGGTGGGCTGGACTGCGCGCAAAGCGAAGGCGGGACCGAGGGAAAGTCCTTGAGAGCTACTTTGATCGTCCTGTTCACATTTCCCTCCTTCTTGAGACACAAATCTTTCAACCGGCTGCCTGCAATCCCTGCCAGGTGGCGAACGTGGATGTGCAAGCGGAGCTAAGCCTTTTGGAGGAACCGGCTGCAGGTAGCGAAGTGATGGAAGTTGGCGAAAGGCCATCAAAGCTCAGCCCATAGCCTTCACAACCTGGTCCACCGCTTCGGGCATATGCCGTCTTAGCTTCAACTCATCGATGACCTCGACCGCGGGAGATGAAGAACCAAAGACGCGAATGTTCATGGCGATGGGCGAGTGCACATCCACGAGCGTCTTCTTCCCGTCAGTTTTCCGGATCAGAACAAGCGGCGCCTCGGCGGCGGACGCGTCATAGTGGCGCTCTACGGTCCAATTCGCGCTGAACAAGTGTTCCAGTTCCTTGGCTAGAAGTTCGAGGGAGGCAGCAGCCCGTCCTTTGGGGAACTGCGGTGCCGTATCGAACATCACGTGACGCAGCAGCTGTGCGCCGACGAAGCGGTCTAGCAGGGCATGATCGAGCTTGTTCCGGAAGGTCCTCAGGCACCGGTAGCAGGAGGCGTCGCAGGGACCGGGGCAATCCTCAAGGATCTCCAAAGCTTTATCAAATAGTTCCTGGGCACGCGGCACCATCTGAGGCGAAAAACCAGCACCGCCCGCCAACGTGTCATAGAGGAAGACTTCTACAAGGACGCCATGCGCCCCACTGTCGTTAAGTGCGGGGCGATACTCGGCGAGAATTTCTCCGGCTTCGATTTGGAGCAGCCGGCAGGCCGCAGCAGATAGCGCTTCGCAAATTGTCCGCATCGCCATCTGCGTTTCGGAATTCGCTGGGGGAAGGTGGAACGCAGCGTCGAGTTTCAGCGAAAACAGCGCGATGTCTGTACGAAAGTCGCCGCCTAGGACAACGTGACGTGACACATGCTGGCCCTGGCACTGTTCGTCACCGTTGCTTGGGTAAGGCAGAGGGTGAGGTTGGCTGAGATTCCAGTCCGGCGACGTCGCGGATTCGATGCGTCCGCATACTCGACAGTATGTATAGCCCTCACGCTCCGGGCCCGAATTCGAAATGAGAAGATGATCCCGCACCCGCAAAGCGCGGATGCGCGATCCAACCTCCTCGCCGGCCTCCTCGGCGTTGAGAGCCATAATGAGCTTGGCGCGCGTGGCGTACGCAGTGTCGTTCGGCTCATCCGCCACCGTCGGTGCTTCATCACCCCAGGCGTGGGCGAAGCCGGGTGGCCGGAACCAAGGACGGGCTGGGCCGAAGCTCTTTGGGGAAGCGCAAGCCTCACAGGTCAGTCGCTCGCCGATTTTGCTGAAGTCGAATTCGGGAACCGTTTTCGCATGGCTGCAGCGTTCGCACTCATAGAAGAGTCGGCGACGGCCCCATGCTCGCTTCCTCTCCCCCTTGAATGGCGAGTAGATGGCCTTCGAGGTGTACTGATGGTCCTTGATCCAGACTTGTTTGTTGGGTGCATACTGGGAGAGAGCGACGTTCAAGCCCTGGCTCGGAGAGAATTTGGGGACCGCCCGGTAGGCAGTCGACTTTTCACTGAAGACCGTGAACGTCGCCACGTCGGTGGGGAAAGCGTAGCGCGGCAAGGCACCCCAATAAAGGAGCCGATCAAGGAGATTGTCGCTGGAAGAATCGACGAGTTCGTCATTCACCGGCGATGGATCGGATTCGAGTTCCTCTGTGGTATCGGCTCCAGCTGCCTCCCAACCTTTCGGATCAACGGTAGCTCCGCTGTCCCCAGATTCGTCGTCCTCTGGGGCTGACGGCGGTTCCTGATTTCCGAAAATTGCCTGGTCAAACGCCTTCGTCACGTCGGCGACGAATCCGTTGAGTAAAACTTCGCGTGTAGCCGGGAGAAGCTGATCTGGAAGCCAGCCGTCGATGCCGGCACGCAGCTTGGTCTCGTTCGTCTTCAGCCAGTTGGCGAAATCTTTTCGATGGATTGTGCCGATGCCGTCGCGGAAGTCCTGCACCGTCCCGAGCACCGAGAAGAGGTTCGAGGGCCCCTCGCTCTTCTCATCGAGCTGCGGCAGCCGATCTTCGTGGTAGCGCTGAAGGAGGAAGGCGCGAATGTGCCGCCGGGCAATGTCTGGGTTTTCGAGAGTCAGACGCGGGTCGACGACTGGTCCGCGGATCATCGCCTTTGGGTCTGAAAAATAGTGCTCGTCGTGGCTGTCGGCGCTTCCAAATGCGACGACCGTCGCGACCGCATTACCTCTGCGACCTGCGCGCCCGGCGCGCTGCTGATAGTTCGCGCGACTAGGCGGCATGTTGCGAAGCGCGACTCCTGACAGTTCGCCTATATCGATGCCGACTTCCATAGTCGTGGTGCTGCTGAGCACATCTATGCTGGTCTTTTCGAACTGGTCGATCTCGCGCCAGCCGATGTCAATGTCTTGAAACTCCATTTCGTGCTGCTCGGCCTGCGAAAAGGCTTCATCGGATGCTGCAGTTCCCAACTGCGCAGTGTGTTCGGCCGCGATGATGGACAGGAGGTTGGGCTTGGTGGCGCTCAATGCCTCGATCACTGGATCACGATAAAAGCCCTTGCGGGCCTCGAAGACAGGATCTTTGTCCGGGTCGAACATGTGCACGTCGGTAGAGCCGCATTCGACACACCGATGCAGTGTCGGAAGCGGACGGTGCACGGAGGTGCAGGTGTTGCATCGACGCCACGCGCCACCGATCAGAAGTGAAAGGTTGGATGCCAGCAGGCGGTCGCCTGCGCTCGTCTGCTGACACAGTTGCATCTTGAGAAGCGGCACCCAGTGCTTTAGGAAGAACTTCTTCTGATCTGCGGTCGCCCAGACATGCTTGAGGGCACGGAAGTCTCCCTTGTGGGCACGCACTTTCTTGCCGGTGCCCCACCAATCGTCGGGCATGTCTTTGAACCAAACGCCATTCTTTCTGATCCACGCTCGTACCCACAGCCGGACAAGCGCGACCTTGTCGGGTGGTTCCGTGGCGAGACCTTCAATCGCTGGGAGCGCCTCGATTTTGGATGCGATGTCGGGCGCTTCGACGACTGACGCGACCGCGAGTGGTTCAAGCCCAAGAATGTTGTGACGGATCAGTTCGTGGATCGCGTCCGTGAGATTCTGCGGAGGCGTCGTGTTCATGAGCCCGAAAAGGGCTGCTGTCGTCGGGAGTTCGCCTGACTTGGTGTTTTTCAAGCGCGGCAAGGTTTCTGACGCGTTGGCCAATTTCGGCCTAAGGCGAATGCCGAACTTGTTGGCTGCAACGACTGCTGCGATCCAAGCGTGGTTCAGCCGCAAAATTGGGCTAAAGCTAGGATCGGCTGCCACCATGTTGAAGCCTGCCGGCACCAGCGCGCGCAGCGTGTCCCTCAAAGAAAGATTCTGGAGCGAAGGAGCGAGACGTGCTGCGACTTGCCGAGAGTCGGAGAACGCCAGCACTTTCCGACCCCGAAGAGGAGCAAAGTCAGTGGCTTTTGCGGGACTTGGCGGTTGCACGCTGATCTGTGAGGACACCAATGCCTGGAAAGGTTGATCGCCCTTCGTCTGATGGTCTTGGACGCTGGTTTTTCCGCCTCGAACCTTATTGCCGCAGCAGCCACAGGGGATAAAGAGCCCCTGGCTCGCCGATGCGGTTGCATCTTCCACTTCGTCCTCGTCGTCCGCCTCATCGGTGCTCGGCTTTTCTGTAGAGACGGTGACAAGGCCCTGCGTGAAGGGGGATAGAAAAACAGAGCGCATCTTGGCGCCGGGCGCGTGCTGGTTAAGACGTCCGGTTCCGAGATCATAAGTCGCCTCCAAGCCCATATGATCCTGGGTCGGCGGTTGCAACATGATGTCGAGAGCTTCGAATTCCTCGACAACACCTTCGGCGGTGAAAAGTCGGTGTCCCGCTTCTGGAAACAGAAAGTCGGGCTTCGAGACGTCTCTAGTGTAGGCCCGCGCATACGAGGTGCCGCAGTAGCGACAGGTGAAGTATGGCAGGACTGGCGCCGCGCAGCCGCAGCGGTCCACAGGCTGGGTATAGAGCCGTCCGATAGGACCGCCGCGCTCGGCGGGTTTAAGCTCAGTGCAATCGGGATCCAAGCATGCCCACAGCCCAGGCAATCCTCTGAAGAATGCATGGACACGGCAGGGCAGCAGGCTCGCATCGTCGTCAGTTCGGCGCGCCCTACTCCCCATCGCGATCAGAGAATTTACGGCACGATCTGCCGCAATCGGGTCGGCCTTCGGAAACAAGAGGTCGCGCAATTCATCGAACGACTGCGCTGCCTTCATCGTCGAGTTCACGAGAAGGCTGAAGGGGCCGTAGTCGCTCAAGGCGTCGTATAGTTGTGAGGCGATGTTGCTGGCGTCCGCCACAATTCCGCGAGCGTTCAGAAAATCTGAGACGGCCGCAGCCTGCGTGTTCGCGTCGTCGGAAAAGAACTTGTTCAGATCGACAGTGTTGAGCGCGTGGATGTCGGCTTCGATGCCTGGTGCTTCGGCCGGCCTGAGCTTCAAATCACCTTGCACAGGAACGAAGGAGGCGGCGGGAACACCGCTAAGTTGGTTGCCGAAGGTCCCTGCCTTGTTCTTGCCCTCCTCGCTAAGGCTGGCTGTCGCGCAGATGACCTGGAAGCGCCCTGGCGGAATCCCCAGCCGATCGCGCAGACGGCGAAGCAGCAAGCCGACTTCCGCACCCTGCGCGCCTCGATATAGATGTGCCTCGTCGAGGACGATCAGGAACTTCTCATCGGGACATGCCGCCAGCCATTCGCGGGTTTGATCGAAGATAGTCCTCTCGATCGGGCGGAGCATCATGTACTCCAGCATGGAGTAGTTGGTGATCAGGAGGTCGGGTGCAGTCTTCTGCGCTTCGTAACGCGTTAGGAGTTCGGCATCGTCATCGAGGGTGACAGCGCGGCAAAACTCGCCGCCTTTCCTCCATTCGCCTGACCCATACCATTCGGTGATGTCTTCTTTCGCCGGCCACTTGCCTCGCTTCATGAGTGAGGCACGAAGTTCGAAGGCGCGTTTGTCCTCGTCCGCGATGACTGGTTTGCCGGTTAGATGGCGCTCAGCCGCCTTGTCGATCTCAACAAAGAATTCCCCGATTGACCTGAGCCGTTGGCCATCCTTCTTTCGTGAACGCACGCCAGCGTAAGGCGTCCGACTGGTGTAGCGCGCGAACTTCGCAGTGCGCCCGGACCACTCGATAAACATCGAGCGCACGCGCTCATGGCCGAACAACAGGCGCAGACGTCCAAGCTGATCGTTGACCAACGCGTTCATTGGATAAAGCACCATCGCTCTGACAGCGGAGTAGCCGAGAAACTGTTTGCTTTTCTCCCGGGCTTCGATGGCGAGCTTGCCAAGGATAGGAAGCAGGAAGGACTCGGTCTTACCCGAGCCAGTCCCCGTCATAATCATAAGATTCGCTTGGTCCTTCAGGATCGTGCGGATCGCATCGGCCTGGTGCGTGTAGGGAGGATCGAACAATAGCTGCTTGCCAAATTGCTTGTTCGATAGCCGCAGATAGGCCTCAAGCGCAGCCGCAGGAATGCCCTCCATCTCGGCGTATCTGGCCCCGGTTTGGTAGCGTGGAGTCGATTCCAGATACGGTGACTGAAAGATGCCGCCGGCTTGTTCCAGCAGCGTGTGGCGTTGTGCGACCACCTTCGGGTCGGCGATGTGGTAGGTCGCTTCGATGTAGCCGATCAGGGAAGATTTTAGGCTTTCAATGGTCTCTTGGATGGTGAGCGTCATCGCCGTTCTCCTTCGCGATTTGGCTGCATCCACAGTATTGATTGAAGCAAAGCGATCTCCGCCTTTCGCATCGCCTTTGGCATCGAATATCGGAAGAGACAATTCTCGGCCGGCGACTTAGAGCCGACCAGCGCAAGTCGCCGCTCGGCGAACGACGGAAGCGGGCCGTGAAAATCGAAGTGTGTAAGAGCGCCCTCATCGAGCACATCGAACTGTTGCGGCGAACCGCGTTTGGCGTCGATGGCTGCCTGAAGTCGCCAAGCCAAGTCACAGCCGCGTTCGAATGAGTCAGAAGGCGACAGGTCGATCAAGCGACGTGCTTCGCCCCTCTCTATGTCCACAACAGACCATAGCTTGAACCCGTAGGCTTGTGGCCGACGAGCAACGAACATTCCGCTGTCGGTGGCGAGAGGGGACCGCCATCGCCCCCTGTAGAACCGCGACGATTTTTCGGGCCCAAGAATTTCAAGTCCGTCTACCAGCGGCGCACAGGAACGCGCGACGGTCAGCCGTGCTCTCCAGCTATCAACGTAATCTTTCGTGCTTACTGCCGTAGGCAGCCGCAGCCACGCCGCTTCTTTGAGTTCCGAAAGACCGAGGCTTCGCAAATGTGCGCCCAACTCTTCGTCGTCAGGACGATTCAGGGTGCGAACTGGACCGTCGTCACTGACCAACCTTGCAAGGTCGTCGGGCAGCGCGGATGGGAAATCTCCGGCGACGCCGAGAATGATTGCTTCATGCGGTGAGCGGAGCACGAACGCGGGAGAGGCCGGGCGTAAGGTGACAGCGGGGACGTCCCACTCGTCACCATCAATCTTCCGCATCTCGAGAATGTCGCCGTAAGTGATGAGATCTTCCAACGCTGGTTCGACGGCGTCGCGAATGCTCTGGTTGCCACCCAGAGGATCGCTGACAAACCTGATCAGGTCCGCTGACGAACACGGCGCCAGCAAGTAGCTGCCACGCCGCAACGCTGGCTTCAGTACGCCATGTATGGCGCCAGACGGTGGGAGCCCCAAAGCGACCGATATCAGAGCTACAAGTTCGGCAGGTTCGATCGCACGCATCACGCGGTGTCCTTTAAGATCGCGGTTGCGGGCATTCGTGAAACGGCGTGAGCAAGGAACGCACCGCGCAGCAAATGCCCATGGTCGAGAAGATGGGCGAGAAATTCGGTCTTGTCGTCGATGGCGTCGAGGCGAAGCTTGAGCGGACGATAGGCCAAGGTGAGAGCGAGCCGCGCCAATCGCTCGTCCGACTCTACCTGGTAGTGCCTGGCGAAGTGGACGAACGATGCGGCGGCCGACACGTAGTCAGTGGGCCAGTCGCTCCGCCTCATTCTGTAGCCAAAGCCCTGCGAACCACCGACCTTTGCCTGGGCTTGGTCGAGCGACGGTGGGTTACTCAGCACAAGGCCAGCGAAGTCGCGCCCACAGCAGAGGGCGGTGAGTTCCTCACGCAAACGTCTCACCGTAAGGTCGCGACGAACCAATGCCCAATGTCCGACAGGTTTCGCTTTCTCCCACCGACGCATGCCATCGATCAGCCGTATGACCGCAAGCCCCCGGTGCGGCGGGAGCGATAGGTTCTGATTCGTTCCGAGCGACGAGAAGTCCTTGAACTTCGAGCTGGAAGGAGCGCTTACGAAGATTGACTGCGTCAGGTTCTTATACCGCGCGACGTACAGAGCTCCTTCGCCGTCTGGCCTCACGCCTACGAGCGCGACTTCGAGGGGGAGTGGAGATTTCTCCATCGGATTGCCAAGCGTATAGCAACTGAGCGTGGGCAATTCCTCGTGATCTGTTTCATCAACCAACCGCACAGCCCTATTGGTAGGATCGAACTTCCAGCGAAGTGGTTCGACCGTGCGTGGGAAGCGTTCTGACTGCCTGCCAAGTTCGTCGAGGCTTGCGACGATGTCGATCTGATACGCTTCGTCGATTTGGTCCGAGTACCGGCGACATGCCTGTTCCAGGGCCGTGGACAGTAGGTTTGACGGCTCGTCCACACGCGTCGCACCGAGCTGCATGGTGCACTCAGGATGTCCCGCAGCGTTGTAGGCGACGAGGGACCATTGAACCCCCCGACGCGGGGGTCCAAAGGCTTGCAACGTGGCTTCGCCGCTCACGACCATTTCGAAGGTCGCGTCCGGCGGGTCAAGGATCAGGCGAAATCCCGATTTGCCGCTCATGGCCTCTGGCCAAGGCTTAGGGGCCAAGATTTCAAACTCGAACACATCGGAGGGGGAAGTCCATCCGGCGTTCGCTGTCAGAAGCGGCTTGAAGGCGAGCGAATGCCACCCTGGCTCAAGATGATCAACAGCGATCAACGCTCTAGAGTTAGAGCACGCTATGATTTGGGCTTCGGCGTCGTCAAGCGAGACCATCAGTCGGGCGATGTCGATATCTGCGGATGTGGCGACAAGGACAGGCTCGGTGGTCAGCCACGCGGGTAGATCGCCGGGCCTCGGGCTAAGTCCGACCGGAGCCACACTGACGCCTGTGCGTACGCTGATCCCGAGAGCCTTAAAGGCTTTTCGATGGGGCTCAGTGAATATGGAGGGTGTCTTGGTCGAGTAGGCTTCAACATCCTTCGCGTGCACCACGGCCCGCTGTAGGCCCGCACTCTCCATCATATCGTTTGGCAGGTTTCCTCGAACGAGCAAAAGGTAGTCTTGACCTGATCGTACATGGCCGCCCAGCACCTCTTCATACGCACCATCGAGTTGCCTACGCAGAACCCAGGCTGGTCTTTCGTCGATGCGAGCGACGGCGCCAAGCACGGCTGCCATTCCAGCGCTTGAGTCCTCCGCGGTCACAAGATCGGCATTCGGCGCCGGGAAGACGTCGAGCCGACGTTCACCGCCGCTCAGAGCGAGCAGGACGGATGCCGGCTGGGAGGGTTCATCCTTCCCGGCAAATCGAATGCGCTGGCCTAGGAGGATATCGCGGTTGAGCCCAGCGCTGCGAAAATCTGGAAGCCTGATACCAAGTGCGAAAGGTCCGTCTGGGAGCTTGCGGGCGAGGAGCGTGAAGCGGCCTGCGACAGCCTCCTTTTGCCTGGCGAGATCGCGGCCTGAATGTTTAGGTTGAAGCTCGGTGCCGATCTTGAAGGTGGTGGTCTCAATGAGGCGACGCGCGTCGCGCAAATAGGAACGTGCATCCCGTTTGCGTTCCAAGTCAGTGACGATCTTGCTCAGGACGGATGGCTCGATACGCGTGACTTCAGGCGCCCGCCCCTCGTCACGCAGCGCGAGCAAGATCTGGCTCGTCAATTCCGTTTGTTGGAGGAAGTCGCGAAAGCGCGACGAAGTCCCGCTGTAGCGATCAAGAAGGAGTTGGCCGACTGCATCACCGCCTGTCTGGATGGCTCGGGGTAATGCAAATCGCTGGTCGAAGAGATGATGGGCGAACGGCGTCTGAAGGTAGAGCGGAAGGATTGCTCCGCTGATAGGCCACGCAATGATGTTGAAGTGACCGGCCCAGCGTCCCTTCGGTTCTGGCCCGCCGAACTCCATGCTGAAACGCCGATAAAATTCGCGTAGTCGCTGCCGATAGTCGTTTGTTCGCCACTCGCCCGGATGCCGTTCGAGTGCAGGCCAAAACTCATCTCCAGAATAACGGTAGCCGGCTTCCGCCGCGATTGCGCACCATACAAGCCAGTGCGAGGCTGATGGCGGCATATAGCGAATCGAGGCACTGGCCGAGTTCCAAACTTCTTCGACTTCGTCCGACGTCAGGCCGTGTTCGAGGGCATAGACAGGATACCTGGCCCCGCGCCGCCGCTTGGCGAGCGCGGAAAAGGCCTCCATGAGCCTGTGCTGAACTCCCCCGAGCATACCGCTATCCGGTTCCACGCTTGGTAGCGGTGGGCAACTCGCACTTGCGCTTAATCAGATTGGGAATCTGCTCACGCGTCCAGGATCGGTAGTCGATCTCTCCGCGTTCAGCCCGCGGCACGATCCAGCGTTCGCGTGCTAAGTCGGAAATCTGCGACACGCTCCGTAAGGTCGAAAAGTCGGGCTTCGCCGTGCCATCCTTAAGCACCTCGTAGGCGTTCTCAGCCAGCGTCGAGATAAATACTTCGCGCTGGATGCCGTGCTTCAGGATGTTTTCGTTGACGTTCAGACCGACCAGCGCGGCCCGGATCGCACGCAGTCTCCAATTCGGGCCTTCGCCGAAGATGTGTTTGTCGGCGTAGTCGTGATCACGTTCTCGAAGGTACGCCCGCATCTTTTCGAACAGGCTGTCGGTGATGTGGAAGTGCCCGAAGCCTTTCGTGAAGCCGAGGGGCTTCAGGTAGGTAAGGTCGCCGAGTCTAAGACGATTATAGACGGATGAGCGACCCATCGAAGAGGTGGTCGTGACGGCGAGAAGTTTGGCGTGCTTGGCGGACTTTGAAATCACGCCGATCGATTTGCCGTAGGCACGGTTGAAGTCCTTCAAGACGTCCTTCGAGCGGATGAGGCAAGCCACCGCCTTGCCCCCCAGGAGGAAGCTGTACGGGGGAACCGCGCCCAGCACGTAGGCATCGAGAAGGCCAACAAGGCGCTTGGCGCGGTCGTGAACGTCCCAGCCGATCTCGTTGTCACGGACCGAGAGATTGTAAACCGGATCACCAAGGGCAATAACGCCTGCTAGACGGTTGTGACCATCATCCCAAACGAGGTAGCGTATGCGGCGGCCGAACCCCGGCGATACCGGGACCGACCAAGTCAGGGTGGCGATGCGAAACAGGTCGGCTTCGGCCGTGTCGCTGCGCACCAGGATTAGGCGGAATTTGATCTTCTTTGGATCGATCTCCGCGCCGTTGGCAAAGTGCGGCAGCGCCTGTGGGAGTGCGCGCGCAATTAGAGGCTGAGCGGTGGCCATCTTCTCGCGCCACTGGCTGCGGTGGAGGTTGCGCACCACTTCCTTTCCACCGTCAGGAAGTACTAGGTCGCCATTGTCGTCCTTGCTAAAACCGAGCACGCGCAGATGATTGCGGAGAGCACGCTTTAACTTCGCCTCGGCACTAAATGGCTGCGCTACGCGCGGCTGTTTTGCAGTCATTATCCCCTACTCCCCAGGGTATATTTTGAACATTCTACGGCGCAACTACAAGCCACGATTGTTGTCGCCATATTCGTTTGTTGCCGTACCCCACTGCTAGTTTTGCATAACGGGAGATAGGTGTGCCGAATCGATGGATGGCCTCACCGCTGCTGCATATGATCGCGGCACAATAGCCACGCCGTGAACGATTCGGCAGCTACGACGTTCAAAGCTGCGATCATTTTGCTACTGTTCCCATGACAGGTGCTGAGCCGCCAAGATTGGCGCTCGGCATCGACCTGCTAAGCTTGGGCCGCTTTTCGCTAGAAGCGCTAGCTCGCCGCTTCGAAATTAAGCGATGTAAGCCGAGTGAATTTCGGCGTTGTATGGTTCTCAAGCACCTGCTGTAGTCGTGGGTAAACGGTCGAGGTGTCTTTGACCGGCGCACCTCGCGTCAGTTCAAAATTTTGAATTCCAGGAAGCGATTGCTCGGTCAGCTTGTCAAGAAGTTTGCAAAGCTCTTCACACATACCAACCAAGCAATTAAGTCTGTTGTCATCAGAAAAAGCATTGATCGAAAAGGTATCGGCATAAAGAATCGCGGGGACAGATTTAGTCGATGAGATCATAGGGATTGCAAGATAGGAAAGAGCTACCGTTTTAATATCTCGCTGATCGCCAATGTCTTTCATGTCTTGCTGCAAATCCCTGAGTAGGGCCTCAGCGGTGGGATAGGCTCGGGTTCGAACTATCTTCTGACGTGCAAAAGCTTTTCCCATGATTCCGGTCGTAACAGCGTTCATCCTACCGGCGCCACTCGAATCGTAGTCAATTCCTGAATAGGCACTTAGCTGTTGCAGGTATTCGCCGCCCTCGCGATTGATAGCGCGGTGGAGCACGACCCGCGTTCTGTCTCCTATGCCGACACTGCGAAGATATCCTGCAATAGCTGCAGTGAAGGGTAGAGCCACCAGTTGTGATGCCCCTGGCACCGGTTCCGGGTACTGCACTTGAGTTCGCGTGGGTTCGAACGGATGCGGCGCCGTTGTCATGAGACTAATCCTTTTGGATCAGGAGAGAAGAAGCCCGGCAGCCAAAGCTCGTCAGGCGATTGATCATCATCATCTTTCATTTTCCCGAGTCTCGCTGACACTTTGTTCTGGTCCGAGAAGAGGCCGAGAACGTGAGCGTATGAGCCGGTGCCGTAACGTTGTACGATGTGGCTTTGCGGAATGCCTTGTCGCTTCGCAAATTCGGCAATTGGTTCGAGTGTTATCGCAAATGCCCCTGCGTCATAAAGCAGATAGAGAAGGAACCTGTTCAAGAACGAACTTTTATTTTCGAAGAGTTGGTCAACGCTCCAATCCTCCTCTTGCTCAGGCCTCACGTGCAAAACCGCGCGCACGTCCTTGCGTAGCCGAGATCGTAACGTCTTAGTCGCAGTCTTAAGGTATCTCGACAGCGGTGTGGAGGCCCTGTCAAGCAGCTTCTTGACATTGGCAGGCAGGCGACCACCAGTCGGCCCGACAAGGGCTCGCAGTTCCTTTTCAACCTCCTCAAGATCGTTGGAAAATAGTTCGGCAAGTATGGTGTCTTGGCGAAAGCGCTCGATCGTAAGCCGACAGAGATCTACCAAGCCGCCATCTCCATGGCCTGACACGACGAATACCGGTCTAGCGCCGGTCAAAACCGGCTGTCCCAAAGTGTCATTCCGCCAGTAAGAGCCTGACGCAATGGCCTCCTGAGTTAGCTGACCAGCCTCCAAGCCAAAACCGGCAGCAACTATGATCGTATCAAAAGCTTGGCGATTGCCCGCCGGTTCGCCAGCGCGAAAGTGTCGCCCGGCGCGGTCCCCAGCCAAGCCTAACCATTCCACCTCTCCACGGAGGGCGTCTACTTTGAGGTAACCCAGGCCGAGAAATACATTAGGAACAAGCCGACTATTGCGCTCATTCTCCGTGCAACGGTCACCAAACGCATCAAGCATCTTGGCCGCAACGTCTGAAGCTCTGCCGGCGTTCCAGTTTAGCACGGGTAAGCTGGCACTCGGCCTCCTGCTTCCAACTGCCGGCCAGTGATAAATGAACGGATGGAGCCACCGAGTATCGGAACCTTGCTGAAGTGGGCACAAATCCCACCTTTGCTCGAATAGGGTGACTTGCACGCCGGGGAATGAAGAAATCGCCGAGGCAAAAGTCAGCCCTGCAGCACCGCCGCCAATGACTGCTACCTTGGCGAGGGCCCTGCCTTTGTGAACGTTGAGTTCCCGCAGCGCCCAGGCCAGATTCAATGCTCGGGCTTGTTGTTGGTACACGGTCACACCCTTCGACAAGCTGCCGAGAACGAACACCTTCTCCGTTACCTCATACGTAGAGGCAACATCGGAAGGCGTGTTGATGGATCCGCGCGTCATGCCAGTGAGCATGTGCGGCAACGCAGTCGCAGTATCAAGCCGAAATTTCGTCCTCTGGAACGGCATGGCGCTATTCCTGACATCGCGCGGCCAGTCTATGACCTTTGCTGACGGCAGATTGGCGCGTAGAGCGCCAGTGTTCGTGCACATCAGGGTATACCCCCGTGTTACGTAACGCTGGCAGTACCCGTCTGCGTCACATTTAGGTTGTCACGGGCTATTTGTGACAAAGGTAGCGTGGGGCCTAAACCTCAATGTGACGTCGAGGCTTGGCTCGTGCGAGCAGCTTCAAAGCATCGAGCGCGCCAGCCTAGACTAGCCGCGGGACCAGCCCGGCCGCGCCAAGGCTCTGGTGCACGCGCAAGGAGCCGTGGAAATCGACCTCGGCGATTCTCACGCTCGCGCGGTCCTAGCTTACGTTCAGCTTTATGATCGCAATTGGGATGAAGCAAAACTCCAACTAGATGCCGCCGTTCGACAAAATCCTAACGACGCACATGCGGTTGCGTTGGCGGGTGAGCTTCAATTCTACTTAGGCAATCCGCAAGCGGCGCTGGTAGCTTGTGCGAAGGCATGTGTTTGAATTCTCGTCCACCGGGTGGGTATTTCTGGATCGTGGACTGGGCAAATATCCTCCGGTCAGTACGAAGAAGCTGTAGCGTCCTTGAGCGGGGAAGAAACCTATGGCACGGGTTCGAGAGAGTCTCTGATTGCCGCGCTTGCCCTTGCCGGTCGCGTCTCTGAGGCACAGGAGGAAGCCCGACTATTTCTGCGGTCAATCCAAATTGGAGGTTCGGTGATCTGGCGGCGAACTCTGGCGTCTGGCGGGGTTGCCAGAGTAGCCAATGCGGGTCCCCTCACAAACAGGGTAAAAGCGCGCTCGCATAGGCTACCGGCCACTTCCCATTGACAGGCACTACAACCACCGTAAACTCGAATGGTGGATGAAAGTAGCTTTCGTTATGCCCGACGAAAAGCCAACGCTTACGCTTCCCCTAGTGGGCATAGACCCGCTTCTGTTAGACGCGTTCTCGCAATATGAAGGGCCGTCTCAACAAAACTCGCCAAGACAAGATCGAACCTCTACCGGCGCTGGGGCGGAAATCGTAGACCCTCTGGGTACAGTGCAGAGAGTCGATACGCGACCAGACGCGCCGGTCCCGATTTTGGCGTCCATCGCCGTTCTTCCATTTTCAGATGTGGGAGGCGGATCGGATCACGAATATTTCGCCGAAGGAATTGCCGAGGACATCCTCACCGAACTTTCACGGTTTAGAGGGTTGTTGGTTATCGCGAGAAATTCATCGTTCACGTTCAAGGGCAAGAATCTTAACCTCCGGGCCGTCGCAAAAGAGCTGAACGTCGATTACATCGCCACGGGCAGTGTGCGGCGAGCGGGGAGCAGGATCCGGGTGGCTGTGCAACTGACCTATGTTCCTAGTGGGCATGAAGTCTGGGCCGAGCGTTATGATCGCGATGTCGGAGACATATTTGCAGTGCAGGACGACATTGTCAGGACGGTTGCTGTGACGCTTGAAGCGCGCCTCGGGCAGGCGATTGCAAGTCACGCGGCCCCTAGAAGCGTTCCCAGCTTGGCCGCATACGAATGTCTCTTGTTGGCGCGAAAGTACGCCGAGTTGCACGATTCGGCTCATGCAACGCCGTATGCGGAAAGGGCGCTCGCAATTGATCCAAGTTCGTCCCAAGCTCATTCGGCGATGAGCTATTGTGCATACATTGAGTGGTTGCAGAACCCAGATGAAGAGAACCTCGAAAAGATGGTCGGCTTTGCGAATGCAGCCGTACTGCTCGATAGCGGTGACGCTTCTGCCCAAGCATTTTTGGGCATGGCTTTAACATGTCAGCAAAAGTACGATGAAGCTGGCTCCCATCTCCAACGCGCCCTAACCCTGAACCCCGGTGATACGAAAGCGCTGGCCTATTATGCGGAGTGGCTTGTTCGAACGGGCGATGCCGAAGGAGCCTTACGGAATATGGACGATGCTCTCTTGCGGGACCCTATACCGCCGCCGTGGCATTGGGAGATACGCGGAATGGCTTTCTTAGTGCTGGAAAGGTATGCTGAAGCCATACAAGCTTTCGCGCGTCAGACGAAGCAGTTTTGGTATATTGCTGCCTACCTTGCGATTTGTTTCGCTAGGCTTGGCAGAATGGACGAAGCTGCGGCCGAGCTGGCTAAAGCGCTCAAGGTCGTGCCTGACCACGAAACTCTTCGCATCCAAGTCGTGAACGAGTTTCTCAGCCAAGGCGCTCGCGATCAGCTTTCCAAGGGGCTGTCTCTCGCCGGGCTCGACTAAAGGGGGGAATCTTCGGGCAACTGGAGGGTGTTAGTGCGTGACTTACCTACTGGGGATGCCAATGGCGATTCATGAAGAACTGCAGCGTTTCTGGGAAGCCTACGTCGCTGCCTATCGTGCCGCCGACGCTTCAGCATTGGGAGCAATGTTCACTCCCGACGCCGAGTTGCATTCGCCCTATGCACCACCAGCTCGGGGCCGTGATGAGATTGCGGCCCTCCATGCAACTTGGACACAGGGCCACGGAGAAGCAGGCGACAAGGCAATGAGGGTCATACAAGCAGGTATTTCGGGCGAATTGGCTTGGAGTCTCGCAAGCTATTCGGAAGGCGTCGAAACGGGCAATGGCACATCGCTCAGCGTCTTCGAGCAACAAAGCGACGGCCGGTGGCTGATACGGATGTGTTCCCTCAATAGCACCGATTAACCAGCTCGATTGACTGCTAGGCGCAGGTCTTTAAGCTATCGCTAAAAGGCCAAACCTCGTGAATTGGATCATAAACTACCAAGGCATTTTGGGCACCTTAGTTGCTCTCTTCGCAGCGTTGATCGGGTTCGGAGGAGTTATCTATTCGCAGCGCGCCTTGGCCACGGAGTCTGCTCGGCAAAGGTCGCACGAAGAAGCACGTGCCAAATCGGAGGCCGAGGCGAGCCGCCGACAACAGCTTGCATCAGTCATCAACGCGATTTTGGGAGAAGTGCAGGCTCTTGGCCTTGCCCTCGCCGACGCGTCGCGGCTTTTGGCGGCACAAATCCAGATCGCCGAGGCAATGGCTAACCAAGGCGGAGACCGAAAAACTCGGCCCCGCATCTCGTTCCGCTTCGAGACGCCGATATTCAACGCGTACGTCGGGAGTATTGGATTGCTCGAGCCGGAAATCGCCTTCAGGGTCGCCAATTTCTACGGCCGCCTAATGTCCCTCGGAGTGCATAATGCTGCGGACGCACCGGAGATGGCTGCGAGCTTGGCCGTTCGAGTGATGCGTTCGGTTGAGGGGGCGCTTTCGGGCGTCCAGTCTGAGGCAGAGGGGCTCGTTTCAATGCTGAGAAAGCACCGAGATTCAAAAAACTGACTGGTACGTTGCCTGTATCAATCGTTTGGATTCCCGCCATTCTATAGCCCGGTAGTCAGTGGTTACGGTCTTCCTCTCGCTCGCAGAGATTGGTGTGCACAAGGGCCATCATCGAAGCGTTGTGACTAGGCTTTATGGTTTCGTACCGCTCCATGGCCAGTTTTGCTCGGTCAGGTCGGCCGAGCTGACTTCCGCGGTTTGGCAAGCCACTCGCATTCATGTAATGAAACTGAGGCACCCCCGGCTCCGCGACTGGCCACGGAATGATGGGGCGCTGCTCTAAAAGAGATTTTTCCGATACGCCTGTTCCAAATTTCCTTGCAGCTGCCGTCATTGCTAGCTGACAACCAAGCCGATAACTTCCTAGTCGTTAACCGGCCCCAGCTTGACATCGACTATTTGCAGCAAGGTAGCGTCGAGCCTCAAAACCTTGAGGTGACAGGCTATGGCTCGCATTGGTTACGCTCGCGTCAGCACCGCTGACCAAGACCTCGAAACGCAGCTCGTGAAGCTGAAAGCCGAAGGGTGCGAGGTCATTCGTTCGGAGAAGGTTTCGGGCGGCAGTCGCGACGGCCGGACCGAGCTGGCAACGGTTTTGGATTTTCTTCGGCCCGGCGATGAAGTGGTGGTGACGCGCCTCGACCGGCTCGGCCGCGACACTCGCGACGTACTGAACTTGATCTACGAGTGCGAACAGCGAGGAGCCTTCGTGACCGTCTTGGACCCACATGTCTCGACGCGTGGCGAAATGGGCCACATCGTGCTGACGGTGCTTGGAATGGTCGCGCAAATGGAGCGCCGGTTCATCAAAGATCGGCAGCGCGACGGCATCGAGCAAGCTAAGCGAGCGGGCGTATATCGTGGAGGGAAACGCCGATTGGATCGCGACACTGTTCTGAGGCTCAAACAGGAAGGCAACGGACCGGCAGCCATCGCGAGTGCACTG
Organism: Mesorhizobium sp. BR115XR7A; assembly: GCF_020165315.1. NCBI lineage: Bacteria > Pseudomonadati > Pseudomonadota > Alphaproteobacteria > Hyphomicrobiales > Phyllobacteriaceae > Mesorhizobium > Mesorhizobium sp. BR115XR7A. The sequence goes on along the minus strand of NZ_JAIUHW010000007.1, from coordinate 230,162 downwards.
GGCTGCTCTAGAATGCAGGTCTATAGGATTTTATCAGGCACGTGACGTGTGCTTGCCGGGCGGGCCGGTTCTGTTGACGGCCTTGGTCGTCTCCCCCTTCGGACTCACGCGCTCACTTCAGCGTCTCCGCCATGAAGTGCTGCCGATCACCCGTGAACCTACCACGACCATGCCTGCAGCGAAGCGGAAGGAGTTAAAAGCGGGTCCGCGAACTTGACGTTTTACTTCTCCGCGGATTCGGAGGGCAATTAGGCCCCTTAGCTGCAGAATAGCAACGGCCAATCGATCACGACGCGAGCGACTAGACAGCCGAACCATCGATTAGTTCGCTGGCCGCGTAACGCGATGCGCGCCGACGACTTTGTTCTCGATTGGGTAAGGAACAAAGCGGTCTTCTGCGGCGATTAATAATTCCCTAAGCCGCAAGCGATATACGCTAGGTATGGACGAGCCCCGTCAGCAGCTTGCCGAGCTATACGACGAAACCCCAGTTCTCGTTGCTATCTACGACAGCTTCGACCGCTTGCGCTATGCAAACCGGGCGTTCCGTTCCATCTTTTATGTCGCTAGCGATGAGGCGCCATCGTGGGCGGACCTTATGCGCCGAAATCACGCCGAAGGCAGGGGCACTGTCATCCATGCCGCTGATATGGAGAAGTGGCTGGTGTCGGCGCAGTCCCGCCGCGGAAAGACCGGGTTTCGCGCCTTTGAAACAGACCTCGTCGATGGCCGCTGGCTATGGATGACTGAGACGGTACAGAGCGATGGCTGGATGCTTTGCATCGCCAGCGACATTACCGCTATCCGTGCCGGAGGTCGTTCCCTGCGTCAGGATCGGGACAGGGCAATCAAAGCCTCTCATACGGACGAATTAACTGGGGTGGCGAACCGTCGCTTCGTGACTGGAAGGATAGAGGAACTGATACGCGGAGCCGGTGACGGGTCGGGCTCCATCTGCGTCCTCGACCTCGACAACTTCAAGTGCATCAATGACCGCTTCGGGCACGGCGCAGGCGACATCATCCTGCAAGATTTTGCAAAGCGTATCCAAAAGCAGGTTCGCCGGTCTGACTGCTTCGGCCGTATCGGTGGCGAGGAATTTGTCCTCGTGTTACCCCGGACAGGCATGGAGGAAGCCGAATTGATCGTCGAGCGAATGTTGGCAACGATCCGGACCTCGCGGCCATTGCAGGATCGCGCCGTGAGCTACACGTTCTCGGCCGGTATCGCTGAGGTCCGCCTTGGCGAAACGGTTGCGGAACTGCTTGGCCGGGCTGACCATGCCCTGTACTCGGCAAAGGTCGGCGGCCGTAACCGCATCCATCTATACGCTGCATAGCTGAAGTGACGTTTAATCTGAGGGCCGCTCGTCGCGCAGTGACAGGCCGCTACTCTAGCATCCTTGTAGGTTTGGGCCGCCTAATAGCCACACGATTTAGCGTTAGCCGCGATGCCCGCGCTCTGGTTTGTCGAGCGAATAGCGTTGGTGCTCGGCCGACATACGAATGCATTGAGCCGCCGGATTCAGGCCGGTGTTCGACCGGCAGTTTCAAAGCCAATTTCCTAGCGAGCCGGGCTAACATCTGCCAGCGGAGGTAGCGGTGCCAAACCCCTGCCGTGTTCGTCATATCCGTCTGGGCGCGGCGAACTTGCCGTTGGACTAATTCCGACGGAATGACAGCAAAGTGCGACTTGGAATCATCGACGTGAAAGCCAAGATGATAACCCTGAGCTGGAGGCACACCATGGCCACCGTCCTCGATGGACGGAGATCCCCGCATTCCGAGCAATGCTGATGCCCGACTAACATATGTTAGTCTCACGGAGGAACGTTCGACCGACGCAAGCGTTTGAAGCGGGAACAGCCAACAGTGTGGTGCCGAATGGCCTCAGGACTCGTCCTGATCGTGGAGGATGAAAGCCTTATCCTTTTGGATGTCGAGCAATCGCTGCTGGAAGCTGGGTTTGGACATCCCGATCCGAACCTGGCGATTTCGCGAAACGTTGGCTGTGAAATCCGTTTATAAGGCGAAAGCGGACTACATCATGATCAGCCACTGCTTTGCTACCAATTCTCTGTTTTTAGGCTATCCAACTAGTCATCCCCGTGGAAGTCCTATATAATAGCCAACCGGAAGATCGCGGTTGTACCGTCGATCGTACCCAAGGTGGTTATCTTTTGTGGCCGCCTGTTGTCGCCTTTTCAGATTGCATTTCCACCAGCATTGATCGGCTAATATGATCTTGGCCGACTACTATTCCTGCTAGCCAAGTGGAGAATGGCGTGAAAATAGATTCAGAAGCATCAATGACTTCGAGACCAAACGGTCGCCGTCCCACATCTCCCAAATCAACTTGCCGGGGATCTGTCGGCGCTGTACTGCTGCTGTTAGCTTTTGCTGAGCCGTCTCGGGCCGACCTGCTGGGATGGCTGGCCGGAGACACGACAAACGCGGCTATCGAGAAGATCAACGAAGCGGCAGCTCAACGCATCTCTCAGTTGTTGGAGGGGTTTGACCAGACCTCGCACTCACTGCTCGACCAAGGGGCTCACCAAGGCAATCTGTTGCTCGTTCAAGGCGGTAATGAAATGCAGCTGGTGGTCGCTTCGGCGCGCGCCCAGTTCGGGAGTGAAATGGACAAACAAGTATCCCAAGCATCAGCGCAGCTCAAGCCGTTCCTCGTGGAATTGGAGAGATTTCAACTAAGTGTCTCAGAATTGCAAAAAAATGCTGTAGACATGGAGGATCTTGTCGCCCTCGATCTGCAAGATCTTCCGCTTTCCCAAAGCTATTTCGGCGTTCGTCGAGTTCTCGGATCAGTCCTTGTCCAGAATACAGCTGACAATTACCGTATCGTACTCCGCGGACCACATTTCGGGATCGCGTCTGCCGATGAGAAGATTAGCTTTGACGCAAGGCTAAATGGAACATCGCTTGGTAGCCCTGAACTCGGAACCGCTCCAGACGATGCCGTCTTTAGCGTACCAGCTGCGGCGTTGAAGGATAGCTTCCAAACGCATTCGCTAGTCACCTTGCCGTTAAGCGTTTCGATCACACGTGACACTCCCAAAGTATTTTGGCTATTCGGTGGGTCCCACGACGTAATAAATCATTCCTTCGAAATTTCTCTTATGCCCGACTATGCGGGCGAGATGCAGGTCGTGACACATCGCCCAATATTCGCGTGGATGCCCTCTCTCGAACCGGAGCAACAAGATAAGATCGTGACTTCACCTACGACGTTCAGTTTCACTGTCGCCAACCCTGCCGTTCTAAGCGAGCCAAGTGCTGGCCAGCAGAAGATCTCAGATACAATCGTTTCGGTTTGTCATGCAGATATGAGACCTGCTAGGGTCTTTCCCAATGGGACGGTTCGTTTCTCCAGTGATCCCATTTTTACAGGCGGTTGGGATACACCAAAATACATCGGATCCCATGCCACGGATTGGGATGAGGCAACCAACGAAGTACTCACAACATGGGGTATCAGTTGGTCCACCTGGAGCAACAACGCGTGTGGCCCTCTTAACAGTGGCAGGCATTGTCACGTTCCGCCACAGGTATTGCTGTCGAATTCATCACCAACTACAAAGGATGCGACAGGCTGCCATGACACCTCGCTTGCGCCACCCCAGTGGAGGAATAACCACACTTCCGTCACTGTTGATGTGATTGGCGGGACCGCGGCTCTGCCGGCCCCTTGGAGTCTTACCTTTCAACCTCTAAGCTTTGTTCAAAGAGGTTACCAGAACGACACGGTTGTGATGGTCCCTGTTTTCGCCTCGAAGCCTACCCTGATCGAGATCAACAATCCGCAGGGTACTACCAGCGACGTAAACTTCGTTCCGACTGTCGGAAAACCAAAGCCCGGGGATTTGGGCAGAGACATCACCGCGTCACTTCGGGTGCGAAGCCAAGGAGATGTTGGAGATGTCCGGAGGTATCTTTATTCGTTCGCGTATCCGGAGACGCTACGTTAGTGAAATGCAATTAGAAAGACTGGTCTAGAGTGACACGAAAGAAGCAGCAGTAAAGTAATCTACTTGACTATTGCTGTTACTTTCGAAGTGACCGCAGCCACCGGGATGACGGTGGATGTCAGAGCACAGCTTGCCCATGGAGTCACATGCCCAAGAGCTTCGCCATGAAAATACAGTCCCAATAGCAGGAGTGCTCCCACGCCTTGTCGGCCGTTTCTCGCTCCCATTGCCATTGATGCAGTGGGGGTGTCGGCAGTCTGTTAGGAGCAGGGCATCTGGCCAGCGTCTTGGTCACTATTTCATCCCGAGGTCTGTTGGCTACGTACGCAAAGAAGGCGTTGCCATCATTCTCCGGTTTGCTTGCCAGTTTTGAGGCGACTTTGTCGATTTCGCTGCTTCCGCGGTTGACGCGACGCATGATGACGACTTGGACGGCTGCGAGGTGTTGAGGAAAGCCCGGTCGATTGAACATAGCGCTTATTTCGGACGTTGTGCCAGACCAATTCTTGAAGGTCGATAGGTACCCTCGCAGGCGACCCTCGGGCAATGGCTTCATGTTGAACTGACTGTGGAGGTAGTCGAATGTCACGGCGAGTGAGGCGGCATCCCCAGGCCTCATAGTGCACCCCGGTTCCGGCGCGCAGAAGCGCGGAATGCCATAGAGAAGACAACCGTTGCCAAAGCCTTTCAGGGTGCAGGGTGTTAGCTTATCCAGCCATTCGGCCCACTTCTCAGCACGCCCTACGTCGTGCGTTTTAATAAGATACAGTTGAACTCCCATGGCCATATCAGGCGAGAAGTCGGCTCCGCCGCGGTCGTTTCCCTTCAGGCGGATACGTGGAGAGCGATACCATCGCCCTGTCGTGGGATCCTGGGCTTGTCTTACCCCATCGCAGCCTCTTTCGTCTCCGGAGGAACAGAGGAGGCCGTTGAACATCGTCATATCGCCATCGTCACACGGCTGTTTGTCATCTCCGGTCGGGCGGCTGGGAAAATTAACCCTGTCAACAGAACATTCAAATGCCCGAGATTGCCAGAAATCGAAGTGGTCCTTCAGTTCGTCGGCTGCCGCACGCGAGCAAGCTGTCAGAAACATTGCCGTGATCGCCGAAACCACTCGGATTACATAAGATAGTGTCATGTTTGCAGTCCCCTGCACGACATCGAAAGGATTAGCGCGGTCTCCCTGAATATATTGAACACGCTGGTCGATCCGTGTCATTGCGGCGTCAAGTATCGCTCCAATTTGTTTAGGCCGCCAAGCCCAGGCAACGTCTCAATGACTTTCGGGTCGTGTCATCAGGCCCCGCCGTCGCAGATGCGTGAAACCCCAGCGAAAGAATCCGCTGCTTAAGATGGAGTGGTCGTCAGCAGGGCAGCAAAAGCAATCGACGTAGACCGTCTCTCGAAACATGGCGTAGCCCCTAAGAAGCAAAAGAAACGTATCATTCGGCACCCGTACTGTCAGCCCCCTTCTAAATGTGGCCGCTGCCTGGCTGCCGATCGCCTTCATGGGTTCCTCGCTCGGGCTGCTGGTGTGCTGGGCATCCTCATGCTGGATCTGGCCATCCAGGCCGTCCACATCACCAATCAAAGCCTGATCTTCGCCCGCCGTCTGGACGCCCGCAGCCGCCTGGTTGGCGCCTACATGATCTTCTATTCGCGGGGATATCCAATCATGGCTAGTCATCGAACCGGATTAGGTATAAATTAGCAATGCTGCAAAGAGCGTTGCAACAGGCTTACTCGACGCGATCTTTGGGGCGCTGAGGCCAAAGAGGATTGGCTCATAAGCGGAGCCACCGCGATATGAAGCCCTCTGGGTTGGCCGTTAAAGATTTCCGCCGTCAAATTTAATCAGCAAATCGACAGATGAACCGAGGGAGGAACAGGATGTCTAAAGGTCTTTTTTTGGTTACGTTGTCATATGTTGCAATTTCCACGTCGGCCGCTCTTGCGGATCCTGATTGTCGAAATCTAATAATTCCGCGAACCTCAAGTTTTCAATCCTCAATGCAAAAATGGATATCGCTTCTTAACGCTGTTAACATGGGCGCGCAAAGCCAGAGTAGCTCGGATATGGGCTTCGGATATGCGGGTTTCGACTTGTCTTATGCCGATGCACGGAATGCATCTAATTTCTACCAGCAGCGAACCAGATATTCCTTGGCAGAGACGGACACTTTGTCGATAGTATCTACCGAACTGACGCCTGAAATAGCGCACGAGTTCGTCAACTGCGTAAAAGCCACTAAGGAAGATATAACTATATCAGCCCCGTCGGGCGCCGATAACCAGGAAGCTTTTCAAGTAAAAATCTTGTGGACTCCAACTTACAGTGTTCAGGTCAATGACGGAACTACAGACCGGGTCGTTGCGATAAATGTGACAAATGGTAAAAGCATGTCGACCGGTGAGAAACGGGTGGCGCCAACAAATTCCGTGACCTTCAATGTACAACGTGAAAGTTTGGACAAGCCAATATCGATATCCGCGTCCATAGATGGGCGAGATAGCGACTTTTTTACATTTCCAGCTCGCCCTCAATATGATTTGGTCTTGAGGGCTATTCGTTCAGATACTCCTCCTATTAGAAGGAGTGGTCACTACGGCAATACCGAAGCAAGCCTTCCGTTCTGTCTGCCGGATCCCGATGGCAACTCTCAATTTTTGCCGTTAAGCGCTCAGGTAACGGTAACAGGAAACGGTGCGGAATGGGAACGGCGGTCTCATATCGCCCTCACAACTGTTAACCCGCTGGCGGTGTGCGCCATTGTCAAGTCGGACGGCGTCGGGTGCAACGAAGACAAGTGCTATCACGACACTACCGGTCATTTGAGTGCTACACAGGTATCGATCACGAAGATCGAATATTAAGGTTAAATCCGACGGTCGGATGGAGATAAGGGGCATGCAGTGATTGTCTGTCAGTGGGGGCGACCTCTCGCCGCAACCGTCGCGACGGTAATGTTGACAGTAAGCCATAGTGTCGCATGCGATGATCTGACCTCCAAACTGGTGGCATCTTATTTGGACCCTGTGATCCGCTCGCTCGGATGCGGGGAATTGGGGAAGCATGGTTTGGACGTACCTAGTCAGAAACTAAATAGTGTGTGTTATAAGTCAAGTGGATCCAGCTCTTCGATCGAAATGGTAGTTAGCCTAAACTGTCATACAGGACCTCACGCTCTAATTCCGTCGAGTATATCTGAGCGGGTGACGGCTGACGTCGATTTTGAGTTGGGCAGTTGCAGTGTCCAGAACGTGCAACTGAGGCCATCCGGAGAAATTGGGAAAGTGATATTTGGAGCATTCGACATAGATGGGCACGCGCGGGTCGCTCTGCAGAAGGCCCTGAACAAGCTATGTGGTCGTTAGAACGCGGGCTGTACGAGTGGAGTAGACCGTGAAGCGCTTGGTGTACCCCCAATTCGGCTGAGATGTAATTTCGTAGTGGTTGTGCAACGACAATGGCGTAGGGTTCGATTGGTTTGCGACAGGCGAAGGGCGCTGAAGGATGATCCCGCTTAGCGATCTTGGCAGACTACTTGAGTGCCTTTGCTATAGAGGGTTTTGCGGTGACCTATTGAACTCACCGCCGCAAAACCGCCATTCGCATTGGGCCCTCACATGTGGTGCGGATCAGCTTGACATCGACTATTTGCGGCAAGGTAGCGTCGAGCTTCAAAACCTTGAGATGACAGGCTATGGCTCGCATCGGATACGCTCGCGTCAGCACAATCGACCAGGATTTAGAAACGCAACTTGCAAAACTTAAACTCGAAGGGTGCGAGGTCGTTCGCTCGGAGAAGGTTTCGGGCGGCAGCCGAGACGGTCGCGCCGAGTTGGCTACCGTATTAGCCTTCCTTCGACCAGGCGACGAACTGGTCGTCACGCGCCTTGACCGGCTCGGCCGCGATACCCGGGACGTGCTCAATCTGATTCATGAGTGCGAGCAAAAGGGCGCCTTCGTAACGGTGCTCGACCCACATGTTTCGACCCAGCGACGTTGCTCGGCCGATGCGTGATTGCTGTCGCGCTCGCTCGTTGCGGCGCTGATCGCGCTGGCCATCAGCGTGGGTGGGAACCGCCTGGACTGCAAGCAATCTGGTCATCACAGTTCCCCGCTCGACATCAGCTGGATCTGGTGTACCGTCGCCAGGGTTTAGGGAATGGTCGGATGGCAGCGTCATACAGCACCGTAGACGTATTAGGCTTGATACTTGGTCCCGCAATCGTTGCCGCGGTTGTCACCGCTGCTGTCAACGTTTGGACAAAACGGCGGGATGACAGCCGAACCAGAGTTGTAGCGGCCCTGCTCATCGCTAGCCACCTCGAGGATTATGCCTACGCGTGTGCGACATATACCTTCATGAGCCACGAGAAAGACCGTGCTCCTGAAGACAAAATGTCCATCCCTGCGCTCAACCCATGGCCGGTTGAGGTCTCGTGGGGGAGTTTGCCGCCTGTCCCCGCATCTCAGGCCGCCAGCATTCGAATGGACGTTACAATTGCGACGGGAATGGCAGCGGCCACCCCGTATGAAAACGAATTGGGTGTCTGGCAGGCGCGTCGCCTTCGGTCCGAGTTAGGCCTTCAAGCTTGGCGGGCTGCACGAGCACTTCGCCGGGAGGCTGGTCTGCCGTTGATCCGTCCAGAAACCCTTCGGTGGAACTTCACCGAGTACCTTTGGCATGAATACGGAAAGGCAGTTCACGAGCTGCGCGCGATGGGCATGTGGAATCCTCAAGAACAGCCGTTCACCTTTTCGGAACTCGGCTATTCAGCTGCTGGCCCTTCTTAGTAGGCTGGGCTCGGACCCTTCCAATTCTTAGTTTCAGCGGCCGCGAGGCAGCGACTTGCCGCCATACGCGTTCGGGTGAGGCTCAGATACTGTCGAGCATTGCTCTGGATAGGGTAACGAGGGCTGCCATGGCCATGCGGGTCGGTCGTGGGTGTTCCGTGCGCTGAAGGCGCCGTCGTGATCGGGCCGACAGGTGTGAGGTGTTGGTCGCAACGAAGCCGGTGGACTTCCGCAAGGGGGCCGAGCGGATGGAGGCGCTGGTGCGCCAAGCGCGCCGACCGGGTCAAGCGCCGAATGGGAAAGTCGGTGCGATATATCACGATCGGAACTCTCGAGCGAAGTGGTCGTGGTGGAGGGGTGGCTGCCCTAATGGATGAACCGCTCATTCTGCCCAACCGCAAATCCAGACCGCATAGTCACGATCTCACTATGAAGTTGTTCGCAGAAGAGGGGCTAGCGCCCAGGATCGCGCAACACGCTGAGGAAAAGCAGACGATTGTGAATTTGGTTGCTGCTGGACTTGGAGCCGCCATCGTCCCGAAGTGGACGTCGAAAATGGCAACAAGATGCGTTCGTTTCGCGCCGCTGTTGCCCTCGGGGGCTGACAGTTTACATCACCTTCCACTGGCTGCGTGTTGGGTCCGCGGGTCACGCGATGTCGTTCGCGACGACCTGCTCGACATGGTGCGTGAAAAGCTTGCGACCTATTCGGAAGGCTCCTGAAGATGCGGAGGCCGCTGATTGAGCTAAGTACGTTGACTGGCGGAGGGCGTGACCATCTTTTTGGACTTAAGATTTGCCACGCATTTCGTCGATTTGATTAGCCCACCATTGCATCATTTGCACGCGTTCTTCCCAATGATCGCCTCGATGGTAAGCTCGCCGAACAGAGTCGGCATCCTTGTGCGCGAGTTGCCGTTCAATTGCATCAATTGACCACTTGCCGCTTTCATTTAGCAACGTGCTAGCTGTGGCGCGGAACCCGTGAGCTGTCGCCTCTGCCTTTGTGAATCCCATGCGGCGCAAGGCTGCGTTAAGAGCGTTGTCAGATAACGGCTTTTTGCTGAAACGGGTCGAAGGGAATAGAAAAGTTCCCCAACCCGTTATCGATTGTAGGTTTTTGAGAATATCGATCCCTTGGGTCGGCAGCGGCACTCTGTGCTCACTGCGCATTTTCATTCGACCGGCCGGCACCGTCCACAACCCTGCTGCTAAATCGAACTCTTTCCATTCCGCCTGTCGTATCTCCCCTGGGCGAGGGAACAGTAGGGCGGATAGTTCAAGAGCTATGCGAACTTCAGGCGTGCCGTCGTAGGTGCGAATTGCCCGAAGAAGCCCGCCGAAAGATCTAGCTTCTAGAAATGCCGCGTGATGCTTCGTCTGTGGGCCGGCAATTGCTCCCTTCAATGCTTGAGTGGGATCCGATACGCAAAGGGCCGACGCAATGCCGTAACGGAACACACTACCGATAACGCCACGCATTCGCCGGGCAGTCTCCAGCCGACCGCGTTTCTCTACCTGTCGCAGCGCCACGAGTATCTCGGGCGCCGTGATCAGATTGATCGGGCGGGAGCCGAAGGTTGGACGAGCGAGATCGAGAACCCATTCTGTTTTCACGATCGTAGCGGTAGCCCGCCCTTTGCGTTTCTGTAGAGCAACATATTCGTCTGCGACCGCGTCAAACGTATTTGCGCGCGCCAAAGTGCCTGTAATTTTATCGAGGCGCTTTTGGGCACTTGGATCAACGCCCTCTCTCAGAAGACGTTTCGCATCATCCCTTCGCTTCCGTGCTTCAGCTAAACCCACATCTGGATAAGCGCCGAAGGCGAGCGTCTTTTCTTTGCTGTCAAACCGGTACTTTAGACGCCAAAGCCGGGCGCCTTTTGACGTCACCAGAAGAAATAAGCCGCCGGCATCGGCAATTTTTCTATCCTTGTCGCCCGGCTTGAGTGCGCGAACGGCAGCGTCCGTAAGAGTCATTTGGGGGTATCGCTTCGGTTTGCTAAGCTCGATACCCCCAACGATACCCCCAATTTTGTTGAATGCAACTGGACATTGCTGGACCTCAGCGGCCAACGTGGCCAGCTAACTACCAGATTATCTTGCCATTGTTGGTCGAAGATGGACGTCGTTGGATGAGGTAATGGTGCCGCTTAGGTGACTCGAACACCTGACCCCATCATTACGAATGATGTGCTCTACCAACTGAGCTAAAGCGGCCCGGGAGGCCAAGGCCTCCAAGATGGGCAGGGTGATAGACTCAACCGGCCGCGAATTCAAGATGCGACTTGGCAAATCATGCAAGAGCCGCGCCCCGATCGAAACCGGCGTTCTGGCGTCCCTGCATGCCCGGAATCGCCGACATGTTCCGATTTTGTTTGCCGGAACATCGTGAAAATAGACTTTGGACGGTCTGTCGAGGCAGAATGCGGCTGCCCGCCCGTTGATTGATTGGTCGCCTGCGGCTAACCATCATGAAAGCTTGGGACAATTTGCAGAGGGATCTCGCTTGGACGCGATCGAAAAAGCGATCCGGAACGCCCTGGAAAAGGGCAATGCCGAGGACCGTGCGTTCCGCGAGAGGGTCTATCGTTCGGCCTTCGCCGCGCTCGACCGCGCGCTCCAGGCCAATCCCGGCGTGACCGTGGAAGTCGCCATCAAGCGCCGCAAGGCAATCCAGGCAAAAATCACCGAAATCGAATCCGAGTACCTGCCGGCGGTGCCCGGTGTTGCCCCGCAGATCGACGCGCCGGCGGTCGAGGCCGCGGCCGGCGCGGCGCCCGCGGTCGAGGCGGGCCCAAGGGCGTCATCGCCCGCTGTGACCGTCGACGGTCCCGGGCAGCCCGCTTCCGACGCACCGCGTTCGCGCGTGCTGCCGGTGGTTCCCGACATCATGCCGGATGCGACCCTGCCCGGTGCGCCAGCCATCGACATGTCGGTTCCAGCCTCTTCCGGTGCCGCCACGGAAGTCGCGCCCGATCGCGATGAGCGGCGCATTCGAGGCCGGCGGCTGCCGCTGACCGCCATTTTCTTCACGGTGACGCTGCTCGCGGCGATTGGCATCGGACTGTACTTTGCCATGCAAACCGGTGTGTTCAAGACCGCCGCGCAGCTCAATACCGCGCCGCCGGAAGCGCCGCCGACCGTCGAGGACGACGATTTCACCCCGGCCGATGGCGCCAACGCGCCGGCAAAGCCCGGTGCCGCGGACCTGTCGCGCGACTGGATCAATGTGTTTTCACCGTCCGACCCGACGCATGTCGCCGCTCCGTCCGACGCCAAGGCCGAGGTGATGAAGGACGACAGTGGGCCGTTCCTGCGCATCCAGTCCGGCGCCTCCGGCTCGGCGATCGCGTTCGATGTCGGACAGGGCGTGCTGGAAAAACTCGCCGGCAAGCACGCCGTGTTCGACATCATCGCCCGGGCCGAGGACGGCAAGGACACGCAGATCTCCGTCGACTGCAATTTCGGCGAGCTCGGCGACTGCGGCCGCAAGCGTTACGCGGTCGGCCAGCAGAAGAACGAGTATCTGTTCGACGTGAAGTTTCCCGGCAAGCATCCGGGCTCGGCCGGAACCATCGCCATCAATTCCGATTTCGACAAGCAGGGCAAGGCGGTCGACGTCTACGAGATCCGTGTCTCGGTCGAACCCTGAACTGAATTCGTTGCGACTGACACATTGACGGTCCCTAGCGGTCGAGCAGCGCCTGCAGGGTTTCTATGCGATCGGCCTCGTTGGCCGGCTTGTCCCAGCGCAATCGTGAAATCCTGGGGAAACGCATGGCCACACCCGATTTGTGCCGGGTCGAACGATTGAGTCCCTCGAAGGCGACTTCCAGCACCAGGCCATTGTCGCGGTCGGCGCGCACCGAGCGCACCGGTCCAAAACGCTCGACGGTGTTGTCACGGACATATTTGTCGATCTGCTTCAGCTCTTCATCAGTGAATCCGAAATAGGCCTTGCCGACCGGCACGAGTTCCTCCTCGCCCTCGGCTCCGGACCAGACGCCGAACGTGTAGTCGGAATAGAAGCTCGAGCGCTTGCCGTGGCCCCGCTGGGCATACATCAGCACCGCGTCCACCGTGTGCGGATCGCGCTTCCATTTGAACCATGGACCCTTCGGCCGGCCGGCGACATAGGGCGAATCCCAGCGCTTCAGCATCACGCCTTCGATGATCGGATGCGGCGGCGCGCGGCGCAGGTCCTCGAGCGACTGCCAATCCGTGAACGCGACGAAGGGGGAGAGATCGAAGCGGCTCGGGTCGAGCGTCCCGATGAAGGCTTCGAGCCGGCCGCGTCGCTCGCGGAAGGACAGTCCGCGCAGATCCTCGGCGCCGATTTGAAGCACGTCGTAACAGCGCATGAAGGCTGGATATCGCTGCTGCATCTTCGGCGTTACCGTCTTGCGGTTCAGCCGCTGCTGCAGGTCCGAGAAGGTTCCCGTCGCCTCCCGAGGATCGCCGACCAACAATTCGCCATCGAGTGCAGCAGAAAAATGCATGGCGTCGGCGAGGTCTGGAAAGGCCCCTGAGACATCGTCGCCGGTGCGCGAGTAGAGCCGGCGGATGCCGCCTTCGGCTACCGCCTGGACCCGGATCCCGTCCCATTTCCATTCCGCCGCGTAGTCGGCGGGATCGAGCTTTTCGAGGTCGCCGTCACCGACCGGGTTCGACAGCATGACTGGGCGAAACAGCGCCATCGCCGTGTTGCGCGGTTTTTCGGCCTTGCCTTCCAGCCAGGCGAAAAGCGCCGTGTAGGGCGGCGATAGCCCATGCCAGAGTTCCTCGATCTCGGCGACGTCGACCTTGCCGAAATCGGCCAGCGCCTGTTTGGCCAGCCGCGCCGAGACGCCGATACGCAGGCCGCCGGTGACCAGCTTGATGATGGCAAAGCGTGCCGAGATGCCGGCGCTGTCGAGCAGCCCTGTCAGCACCTTCGGTCCATCGGAGCGGCTTGCCGCCTGCAGCTTGGCCACCACCTCGCCAAGCGTCGGCTCGCGGTTGGCGATCCTGCCAGGCGTTTGCGGCCAGACCAGCGACACCGTCTCGGCGAGGTCGCCGACATAATCGTAGGAATAGCCGAACAGCACCGGGTCCATGCGTTCGGTGACCAGCGTGCGCAGCATGGCCGGCTTGACCGCGGCAATCCTGAGATCGCCGGTGATGGCCGCCAGCGCCAGGCCGCGATCGGGATCCTCCACGCTGCGGAAATAGTCGGTCAAAAGGGTCAGCTTGCCGTTGCGCGACGGCGTCAGCACCAGGCGGTCGAGAAGCTCGGCGAAGCGGTTCATGCCGTCAATCGCCCTCATCCTCATAGCCCACCAGATGCAGCGGGCGGGCGGCGATGCCTTCCAGTTCGCACCAGCGCACCAGCGCTTCCTCGCGGCCGTGCGTGACCCAGATTTCGGCGGCTCCGGTCTCCTTGATGGTGGCGGTGAGTTCGTCCCAGTCGGCATGGTCCGAGATGATCAGCGGCAGTTCGACGCCGCCTTGCTTGGCGCGCTGGCGGATGCGCATCCAGCCCGACGCGAAGCACGAGATCGGATCGGGAAAGCGCCGCGCCCAGCGGTCGGCGAAGGCCGATGGCGGGCCGACCACGATGGCGCCGGCGAAATCTTGCTTGGCTCCGCTCTCCACCGTCGCCGGCTCGAGATCGCCGAGATCGATGCCCTGGCTCTGGTAATACGCGCTGAGCCTGGCCAGCGCGCCATGGATGTAGAGCGGCTTGTCGTAACCGGCGTCGCGCAACAGCCGCATCACGCGTTGCGCCTTGCCCAGCGCGTAAGCCCCGACCAGGTGCGAGCGCTCCGGGAATTGCGCCGCCGATTTCAGCAGCCGGGCGATCTCTTCCGTGTCTGGCGGATGGCGAAACACCGGCAGGCCGAAAGTCGCCTCGGTGATGAAGATGTCGCAGCGGATCGGCTCGAAGGGCGCGCAGGTCGCATCCTTCTGCCGCTTGTAGTCGCCGGAGGCGACGATGCGCCTGCCCTGGTGCTCGACCGATATCTGCGCCGAACCCAGCACGTGGCCGGCCGGATGAAAGCTGACATCGACGCCGTTGAGGGCAATCGTCTCGCCGAGCCTGGCTGCCTGCGTCGTCCCCGCGAAATCCTCGCCGTAGCGAAGTCCCATGATGTCGAGCGTCTGCTGTGTCGCAAGCACCGAGCCGTGGCCGGAACGCGCATGGTCGGAATGGCCGTGCGTGATCAGCGCCCGGTTCACCGGCCGCACCGGGTCGATGAAGAAATCGCCCGGCGGGCAGTAGAGGCCTTCGGGCCGGGGATGAAGCAGGTCGCTGGCGCGCATGATGCCAAGATAGGATATAATTCCGCCGCGGAAAGCCTGTTGCCCGAGACTGCTGACTCCCGGACAAAGCCTGTCCAATTCGGTTCAGCTTCGGCATTCCTTGCTCTACAGAGATGGGCGGCCGGCTCCCTGCAGGTGGAAACCATCATCATGAAACCGCTTCAGACCTCGTCGGGCGACCCGAACGCCGATCGCCGTGCGGACTATGCCGAAATGCTCGTTGCCTCCGGCGATCATGCCGCTGCCGCCGAGTTGCTGCTCGGCGGCCTGGAACTGGCGCCGCAATGGGCAATGGGCTGGTTTCGCCTGGGCGAGATGCAGGAGGCATCAGGCAGGCTCGACCTGGCGGCGCAGGCCTGGAGGACGGCGTTGAAATTGGATCCGGCCGATCGCCAGGGCGCGGCTCTCAAATTGCAGCTGATCGGCAAAGGTCCGGTCTTTATGGCGCCGCCCAGCGCCTTTGTCGAAACGCTGTTCGACCACTATGCAGAGACCTTCGAGGCGATGCTGGTCGGCAAACTCGACTACCGGCTGCCCGAGGTGCTCGACGCGGCCATCCGCAAGGTAAGGCCGGGCCGCTTCCGCCTGGCGCTCGACCTGGGTTGCGGCACTGGGCTGATGGGCGAGAAGCTGAGGCCGATCGTCAACCGGCTGGAGGGGTTCGACATCTCGGCAAGGATGCTGAAGAAGGCGCGGGCAAAAGGCATCTACGACGCGCTGACGAAAGCGGATTTGCAGGATTTTTCCTATTCAGGCGACAAGGCCGATCTAGTGACGTCAGCCGACGTGCTGATCTACATCGGCGGCCTCGAAGGTCTCGTGGGAACGGTCGCCGGCCTGCTCGCCGAGGGTGGCCTGTTTGTCTTTTCAGTCGAGAGCCTGGCGGAAGGCGGTGGCGAGTTCGCGCTGCAGCCCTCCCGGCGCTACGCCCATTCGGATGGCCATGTCGTACGGACCCTCGAGGCTAACTGCCTCTCGGTCCTCGCGCTGGAGCCGACAACCATCCGCTGGGATCGCCGCGAGCCTGTCAAAGGCCTGGCCGTCGTGGCATGGAAAGCCGGTCCCCTGTGAGGGCAACTCTTTGCGCTGCTGCGAAAAAGTCCGATTTGCGTGCGCGACTGATATTTGCGATCTGGTCGCATCAGGGCGGTATATCAGGAGGAGCACTTCGATGCGCTGGAACGTGATGATTTTGGCGTCTTGCCTCGTAACCACCGGCTGCGTGGGCAATTCAGCGTCCGAGCGGCAGGACGCCAACGTCGAGTCCTCGCTGCAATATGACAGCGTGCCATGCGATCAGTTGCTGACGCAGCGCAACGGATTGGCGCAGCAATATAATCTCCCCACGACCGCCAAGCCGACCTTTTCCAATCCCGCCATGGGTTTTGGCCCGTTCACGCCCGATATGCGTTCCAAGGCTCAGCGCGACAGCGACAAGGCGTCAGGCGAAATCGATGCCATGAACCGGTCGATCGATCGCCGCGACTGCGGCAAACCGGACAAGCAGAAGAAGTTCGCGCTGCCTGGCTGATGCGTGTTGCCCAAATGAAGCTCTCGGACCTCGGCGACCGCATCTGTATCCTGGGCCCGTCGAACAGCGGCAAGTCGACGCTTGCCGACGCGATCGCGCGCAAGCGTGGCCTGACACCCATTCATCTTGATCTGCTCTTTCACCTGCCCAACACGGATTGGCTGCAGCGTCCGAGGGACGAACTCATTGCCTTGCATGACGCAGCGATCGCCGGCGAACGGTGGGTGATGGACGGAAATTACTCGGTTTGCATGCCGCAACGCTTCCAGCGCGCGACCGGATTGATCCTGCTGGACATTTCCATCCCGGCAAGTCTGCTGCGCTATTTCAGGCGTACCTTGTTCGAGAAGGAAAGACGCGGAGCCTTGGAGGGTGGGCGCGACAGCATCAAATGGGACATGATCCACCACATTGCCGTGACCACGCCGAAAAACCGCTCAAGATACCGGGTGACGTTCGAGCAGGTCAACCTGCCGAAGCTGCAACTGTCGTCCGCCAATGCGATCAAGAAATGTTTTCAGGACTGGGATTTGGCCAGGTGACGAGGACGTCTGGCTAGAGCAATTCCAGGAAAAGTGCGTAGCGGTTTTCCGTCCGGAATTGCGTAAAAACAAAGAATTAGAGCGGGTCGGCGATTCCATAAAACGCTGAACCGCTCTAGTATCCTGCTTTGCGGTCCACCAGATTGTCGAGCCTTTCGCCGCGTTCGAAAGCGTCCATCTGGCGCAGCATGAGCGGCGCCAGATGGGCTGGATCGGAAGTCGCCGCGGCATGCGGCGTCACGAACACCTTCGGGTGGTTCCACAACGGGCTGGTCTTCGGCAGTGGTTCCACCTCGAACACGTCGAGGCTCGCCTCCTTCAGCGTGCCGTCATCCAGCGCGCGCACGATGTCGGCGTCCTTCTGCAGGCGGCCGCGTCCGGCATTGATCAGCACCGAGCCGCCGAGGCCGTTGCGTTTCCTCAATTCCTTCAGCACGCCGTAGTTGACGATGCCTTGCGTGTCCGGCGTCAGCGGCAAAAGCACGACCAGAATATCGGTGGCGTTGAGGAACGGGATCAGCCCGGCCTCGCCGCTATACGTCGCCACCCCTTCCATTGGCCGGTCCGTGCGCGACCAGCCATTGACCGCAAAGCCCAGCGACAGCAGCGCCGAGGCTGCCGCGCGGCCGAGACTGCCAAGTCCCATGATGCCGACGGAAATGTCACCGGCCGGCCTCTGCTGCGGCTCGTGCCAGATCTTCTTTGGCTGCTGCGACCGGTAGAGCAGGCCCTGGCGATGGTGATCGAGCACCCGCCAGACGACGTACTCGGTCATGTACTGGGTGAGGTTGTCGGCGACGACCTTGACAATCGGCACGTCGGGCAGGCCGGGATCGGCGAAGATATGGTCGACGCCGGCGCCGATCGAGAAGATGGCGCGCAGATTGGGCAGCGACGACATCAAATTCGGCTTCTGCTTCCACACCACCGCATAGGTGATCGAGGGATCCTCGGCTCCATCCGGTTCCAGCACCACCTCGCGTTCGGCCGACAGCAGGTCGCGCCAGCGCTGCGGATGAAAGCCGGTGACGGCAAGCAGGATGCGGCCTTTTTCCATCGCGGTTCGTTCAGTCCTTCCTTGTGCGGATCACTCGCTGACCACGCCTGTCGGCGCTGTCTCGATCTTGAAAGCGGCCGAGATCAGAGCCCGAGTATAGTCGGTTTGCGGATTTCCAAAAATCTGTTCGGAAGGGCCGGCTTCGACGATCTGGCCGTTGCGCATGACGATGACGTCGTTGGCCAGCGCCCGGATGACCTTGAGGTCGTGGCTGATGAAAAGATAGGCGAGGTCGTGCTTGGCCTGCAAATTGCGCAGCAGATCGACGACCTGTGCCTGCACGCTCATGTCGAGCGCCGATGTCGGCTCGTCCAGCATGACGAAGCGCGGGTTGAGCACCATGGCGCGGGCGATGGCGACACGTTGGCGCTGGCCGCCGGAAAACTCGTGCGGATAGCGGTTGCGGGTCGCCGGATCGAGCCCGACTTCCTTCAGCACGGCGGCCACCTTGTCGTCGCGCTCGTCGGGCGACAGCTTTGGCTCGTGGATCTTAAGCCCTTCCTCGATGATCTCGGCGATCGACATGCGCGGGCTGAGCGAGCCGAACGGATCCTGGAAGACGATCTGCAATTCGCGCCTGAGCGGTCGCATCGCGTTGAAGGTGAGCTGGTTGATGTCGCGGCCGTTGAACTGGATCGTCCCGGTCGACGAGATCATGCGCGCCAGCGCCAGGCCGAGCGTCGTCTTGCCCGAACCGGATTCGCCGACCACGCCCAGCGTCTGGCCGGCGCGCACGGTGACGTCGATGCCGTCGACCGCCTTCACATGATCGATCGTGCGTCGGAAGAACCCCTGCTTGATCGGAAACCACACCTTGATGTCCTTGCCGGTCATGACAGGCTTGGCGTCGGCATTGGCGGCCGGCGGCTTGCCTTTCGGCTCGGCGGCCAGAAGATGGCGCGTATAGGGGTGCTGCGGGTTGGCGAAGATGTCCTTGGTCGGTCCGGTCTCGACGATCTTGCCCTTGGTCATCACGCAGACCCGGTCGGCGATCTTGCGCACGATGCCGAGGTCATGGGTGATGAACAGCATCGACATGCCCTTGCGGCTTTTGAGGCCCGCGAGCAGTTCGAGGATCTGTGCCTGCACCGTGACGTCGAGCGCGGTTGTCGGCTCGTCCGCGATTAACAGTTCCGGCTCGTTGGCGAGCGCCATGGCGATCATGACGCGCTGGCGCTGGCCGCCGGACAGCTGATGCGGATAGGCGTCCAGACGCTTCTGCGGATCGCGGATGCCGACCTCGTTGAGCAGGGCCAACGTGCGCGCCTTGGCCGGACGGTCGCCCATGCCTTGATGCAGCTTCAGGATTTCGACGATCTGGTGCTCGATCGTGTGCAACGGATTGAGCGAGGTCATCGGCTCCTGGAAGATCATGGTGATCTTGTTGCCGCGCACCTGGCGCAATTGCTTCTCGCTCATGGCGAGCAGGTCGGCACCCTGAAACAGGATCTTGCCTGAGGGGTGGCTGGCGCTGGGATAGGGCAGCAGCTTCAGCACCGACAGCGCCGAGACCGATTTGCCGGAGCCGGATTCGCCGACCAGCGCCACCGTCTCGCCCCTGGCGATGTCGAACGAAATGTGGTCGACGGCGACTGACTGGCCGCCGCCCTGGCTGAAGGCGACGCTGAGGTCCTGCACGCTGAGCAAGGGAGCATCGCTCATTTGAACGTCTTGCGCGGATCGAAGGCGTCGCGCGTCGCCTCGCCGACAAATACCAGCAGCGACAGCATCAGCGAGATGACGACGAAGCCGGAAATGCCGAGCCAGGGCGCGTTGAGATTGCGCTGCGCCTGCTTGAGCAGTTCACCGAGCGAGGCGGAGCCGGGCGGCAGGCCGAAGCCGAGATAGTCTAGCGAGGTCAGCGTCGAGATCGAGCCGCTCAGCAAAAAGGGCAGGAAGGTCAATGTCGCCACCATGGCGTTGGGCAGCAGATGCCGGAACATGATGGTGCGGTTGGGCACGCCGAGCGCGCGCGCCGCGTTGACATATTCGAAGTTGCGGGCGCGCAGGAACTCCGCCCGCACCACCCCGACCAGCGCCACCCAGGAAAACAACAGCATCAGGCCGAGCAGGATGAAGAAGCCCGGCGGCAGGATGGCCGCGACGATGAGCAGCAGATAGAGCACGGGAATGGCCGACCAGATCTCGATGAAGCGCTGGAACAGCAGATCCGTCCAGCCGCCGAAATAGCCCTGCAAGGCACCGGCGCCTACGCCGATCAGCGCCGAACCAGCGGTCAGGATTAGGCCGAACAGCACCGAAATGCGGAAGCCGTAAATGACGCGCGCCAGCACGTCGCGCGCCTGGTCGTCGGTGCCGAACCAGTTCCAGTTGCCGACATTGCAGGCCGGGTCATCGGCTCCTCGTGGATATTGGTTGCAGCGCGTCTTGGCGTCATATTCCCATGATGGCTTGGCCGGTGCTGCTTCCGGAATGGCGTTGTTGACGGTCTGGTAGGAATAGCGGATCGGCGGCCAGATCATCCAGCCATGGGCGTTGATCTCGTCCTGGATAACCGGGTCGCGGTAATCGGTGACGGCATAGAAGCCGCCGAATTTTTCCTCGGGATACGCAACCATCATCGGGAAAAGGATCTCGCCCTTGTAGGAAGCGATGATCGGTTTGTCGTTGGCGATGAATTCGGCAAACAGCGACAGCACGAACAGGACGAGGAAAATCCACAGCGACCAGTAGCCGCGGCGGTTGGCTTTGAAATTCTGCAGGCGGCGCTTGTTGAGCGGCGACAGGAACGGCCGTGGGAGCCGCTCCGGCAAGACACCGGCGGTCACGCTTGCCTCCGACATCAGATGTCTCTCCGCTCGAAATCGATGCGCGGATCGACCCAGGTGTACATCAGGTCGGACAGGAGCCCGACGAAGAGGCCAAGCAGCGAGAAGATATAAAGGTTGGCGAACACCACGGGATAGTCGCGCTCGACCACCGACCGGAAGCCGAGCAGGCCGAGCCCGTCGAGCGAAAAGATGTTCTCGATCAGCAGCGATCCCGTGAAGAAGGCCGAGATGAAGGCACCCGGGAAGCCGGCGATGACGATCAGCATGGCGTTGCGAAAAACGTGGCCATAAAGCACCTGCCGTTCCGACAGGCCCTTGGCGCGCGCCGTCACCACATACTGCTTGCGGATTTCCTCCAGGAAGGAGTTCTTGGTCAAAAGCGTGGTCGTTGCGAAGGCCGACAACACCAGCGCCGTCAGCGGCAGCGTCATGTGCCAGAAATAATCGACGATCTTGGCCGGCCACGACAATTGGTCCCAATTGTCCGAGACGATGCCGCGCAACGGGAACCAGTCCCAGAACGAGCCGCCAGCGAACAGCACCATCAAAAGGATGCCGAACAGGAAGCCTGGAATGGCATAGCCGACGATGACGACCCCACTGGTCCAGACGTCGAAGGGCGTGCCGTCCTTCACCGCCTTGCGAATGCCGAGCGGGATCGAGATCAGATAGGACAACAAGGTGATCCAGAGCCCGATCGAAATCGATACGGGCATCTTTTCCAGGATCAGGTCGAGCACCGAGATATCGCGGAAATAGCTGTTGCCGAAATCGAACCTGGCATAATTCCACAGCATCATGCCGAAGCGCTCGAGCGGCGGCTTGTCGAAACCGAACTGCTTCTCCAGCTTCTTGATGAATTCCGGATCCAGGCCCTGGGCGCCGCGATATTTCGAGCTCACATCGCCGGCGACATCGAAATTGGAGCCGCCTGCATCGCCGCCACCACCGCCGAGGCGGTCGCTGCCGCCCTGGTTGGTCAGTTTGGCGATGACCTGCTCGACCGGCCCGCCAGGCGCGAACTGGATAACGGCGAACGATATCGCCATGATGCCGAACAGGGTCGGGATCATCAAAAGGATGCGACGCAGTATATAGGCGCCCATCAGGTGTTATCCTCCTCGAGGAGAGCCACCGCGTCCGGCAACACCCCCAAGGCAATCGCTTCAGGCCAATTGTCGGCGCGGGCGCCGCCCCTCATTGTCCTGCCGGACATTTCTCCCCGTATAGTAACGGGGAGAAAGGGGCTGGCCGCGATCTCGGCGCTTTTATTGCAACGCTTGCAGTTGACGAAACTATCGATGAGAGCGCCCTTCTCCCCGTCACTATACGGGGAGAGGATGCCGGCAGGCAGGTGAGGGGCAGCGCCAACACCCGCAAGATATTCAGCCTTTGCCAATTTTTGCCGCCTTGCCCTTATCGAACCACCACAGCGTCTCGACCGGAAAGCCGTAATCGGGCTTTTGCTCGACAAAGCCGAACATGTCCCAATAGGCGACGCGGTGATTCGCCAGGAACCAACTAGGAATCCAATCGCATCGCGCACGCAAGACCCGGTCGAGCGCCCGCATCGCCACGGTCAGGTTTTCACGGTCCTTTGCCGCGCCCACGGCATTGATCAGCGTGTCGACAGCGGGATCGGAGATACCCGGCAAGTTGCGGGAGCCGGAGACGCCGACGGTGCTCGAATGGAAGAAGACTTCGAGATCATCCCGAGTCGGCGTCGCGCTGAACGAAAAAGCAGCAGACAAGAGGTCGAAGTCGAAACTCGCCTGCCTGGACTGGTATTGCGCCGAATCCACCAACCGTATCGTGGCGTCGATGCCGATCGCCTTCATGTTGGCGACCCAGGGCGAATAGACCTGGACGAAGGTGTCGTCATCGACCATGAACTCGGCTGAAAGCCGGCCTCCCTTGTCGTTAACGACAAAGTCGCCTGATCGCTTCCACCCGGCGGCGGACAGAAGTTTTGCCGCTTGGCCAAGCAGCTTGCGGTCGCGACCGGAGCCGTCGGACGCGGGCTGGGTCACTGCCTCGCCGAAGACCTCTGCCGGCAACTGGCTTCGCAGCGGCTCCAGCAGAGCCAGTTCTTGCGGCGACGGTGTCCCTTCGGCGCGAAAGTCCGATTTCTCGAAGCAGGATTGCGAACGCTCGTACGAGCCGTAGAAGAAGTTGCGGCGCGTCCACTCGAAATCGAAACATAGCGCCAGCGCCCGCCTCACCCTAGGGTCGCGAAACTGCTCTCGCCGCTGATTGACCGCGGTGGCCTGCATCGAGGGTCGCTTTTCGGCCGGGAATTCATGCTTGGCCACTTTGCCCGCGGTCATTGCAGGGAAGTCATAGGCGGTGGCCCAAACGCGTGACACGAATTCCTCGCGATAAGTGATCTCACCTTTCTTGAAGGCTTCGAATCCGGCGTTGCGGTTCTGGTAGAACTCGATGCGGATACGATCGAAATTGTTCTGTCCGCGATTGAACGCGAGGTCACGACCCCAATAGTCCGCCACCCGATCGTACTCGATCCATGCGCCGGCCGAGAAACGCCCGACCTTGTAGGCGCCGGACCCGAGCGGCGGGTTCAATTGCGAGGAATCGAAGGGATTTGCCGTGTAGAAGGCCTTGGACAGGATCGGGAATTCCACCACGTTGAGCACGGTCCGGGCGGATTGCTTGCCGGAAAAAGTAAGCCGCAGTGTGCGGTCATCGACGGCAACGGCATCGATCATGTGCGTCAGCGACAGCGATAGGTCGGGATGGCCCTTCTCCTTGTAGAGCTTGAAGGTGAAGGCAGCATCCTGCGCCGTCAGCGGCGTGCCGTCATGGAAACGCGTCTCGGGTCGAAGCGAGAAGGTGAAGCCATTGCGGTCGTCGGAGAGCGTCACGCCATCCGCGATCTGGCCATATACCGCGTCGGGTTCATCGAGCGCCCGCACCATCAGCGCGTCGAAACACATCTCCATGCGTGGCGGCGCATCGCCCTTGTTGGCGAAGGAGTTCAGCGTGTTGAAAGTCTGCGTATCCTGGTTGTAACCCCAATTCGGCGGCGAGAAATTGAAGATGCCGCCCTTGGGCGCATCGACTTTGACATAGTCGAAATGCGGGAAATCAGGCTTGTATTTGAGGTCGCCGAAGGCGGAAAGGCCGTGCAGCTTGGTGCCGGTCGCAACGTTTGCAAAGGCTTTGCCCGGCATCAGCGCTGCTGCAGCGGTAGCGCCACCCAAAGCCAGGAAATCGCGGCGGGGCAGGGCCGCCATCAATTGCCGCCCCATCAATTGCCGCCCTTGTATTTGGCCGCCAGCGTTTTTTCCTTGTCCGGGTCGATCCACCATGAATCGATGTCGGCGCCGACATAGGCAGGCTGTTTGTCGGGGAACTTGAACTTGTTCCAATAGGCCAGCCATACCGCTGAACGGTAATATTGCGGCACGACGTAGAAGTTCCACAGCAGGATGCGGTCGAGTGCGTGGGTGGCGGCGACGAGATCATCGCGATCGGTGGCGAAGATGATGCGATCGACAAGCGCGTCGACGACTGGATCCTTGATACCCATCAGGTTGCGCGAACCAGGCGCATCGGCGGCCTTGGAACTCCAGAAATCGCGCTGCTCGTTGCCGGGCGACTCCGACTGGCCGAACAGACCCGTCACGACATCGAAATCGAAATTGTTGACGCGGTTGATATACTGCGTCTGGTCGATGATACGCAGGGTAGCGTCGACGCCGATCTTGCGCAGGTTGGCGATGTAGGGGCTGGCGATCACCTGGTCTGTGTCGTTCCAGCCGAGGATCTCGAACTTGAACGGTGCGCCTGTCTTGGCGTTGAGCATCTTGCCGCCCTTGATGATCCATCCGGCCTTGGCGAAGAGATCGACGGCCTGCTTCAGATACTTTCGTTCCGCTTGCGGCGAGTCGTAGACGGGCAGCTTGAACTCCTGAGAGAAGAGTTCTGGCGGCAGCTTGTCGCGATACTTTTCCAGGATTTCCAGTTCCTTGCCCTGCGGCAATCCGCTGGACGCCAGTTCGGTACCTTGGAAATAGCTCGATGTGCGTGTGTTGAAGCCGAAGAACAAGGTGCGATTCATGCTCTCGAAATCGAAGGGTATGGTCAATGCCTCGCGGACCAGTCGGTCCTGGAACAGCGGCCGCCTCTGATTTAGCACAAAGCCCTGCATCGGCTGCGGCGACCGGGTCTGGAAGTCCTTCTTGATGACGTCGCCAGCCTGAATGGCCGGGAAATTATAGGCTGTAGCCCATTTGCGGGAGCTGTATTCGCGGTTGATGTCTTCCAGCCCACCCTTGGTGAAGGCAAGCCAGGCGGCATTGTCGTCGAGAATGTAGGTGTATCGGCGCGTGTTGAAATTCTCGCGGCCGATCTTCACCGGCAGCTTGGCCGCCCAGTAGTCGGGCACGCGCTGCCAGACGATCTCCGAGCCCGGCTTGAAGCTGGCGATCTTGTAGGCAGCCGAACCGAGCGGAATTTCCAGCGTCGGCCTGGTGACGTCGCGCTTCTTGCCATTGGCGTCCGTGCCTTCCCACCAATGCTTCGGCAGCACGGCGAGATCCCCAAGGATCTTCGGCAGTTCGCGGTTGCCCTTCTGGTTGAAATGGAACTCGACCTCGCGGTCGGAGATCGCCACCGCATCGGTGACGTTCTCGAAATAACGGCTGTATTGCGGGCTGTTCGCCTTCAGCATCTGGAACGACCAGATCACGTCGTCGACGGTGATCGGCTGATCGTCATGCCATTTGGCGCGGGGGTCGAGCCGGTAAGTCGCCGAGGAATAGTCGGCCGGGAATTTGTAGGCGTCGGCGATCAGAGGATGGCTGACGCTGCCCTCATCGGTCGCCTGCTCCATCAGCGTGTCATAGAGCAGGCCGCCGCCGAAGCCGACCAGGCCGGCGGCCGGCGAACCCTGCACGATATAGGGATTGAAGCTGTCGAAAGTGCCCAGCACCACCGAATTCAGCGTGCCGCCTTTGGGCGCGTTCGGATTGACGTAATCATAGTGCTGGAAGTTGTCGCCATATTTGGATTCGCCGATCAGCGATGATGTCGTGCGCCACTCGTCGGCCAGGGCCGCCTGCAACCCCGCGGCCAGCAGGGCCGCCGCCAGCAATGATTTGAGAAGCACCCGGCCAAGCGTCATCCACTGTCCTCTTCGCGATGCGTGCCATCATCCAGAAAGGCAATCTAGATGATTTGTCGCGCGTGAAAACCGCCATGCGCGGCTTTGTCGCCGCATATGCGATTTTCCTAACGAAAAAGCCGGGCTGAACCCGGCTTTTTCAAGGTCGTCGAGACGATATTTGGGTTATTGAGCAGGCGCCGGTGCTGGGGCGGCCGGAGCTGGTGCGGCGGGAGCCGCAGGTGCCGCCGGCTTGGCGGGAGCAGCCCCTTCGGCCGGCTTGGCCGGTGCGGCACCTTCAGCCGGCTTGGCCGGCGCCGTCGCGTCGGCGGCAGCGCCCGGCGCGGGCAGCGGCTTGGGATTGTCCGACAGCGTGCGCAGATAGGCGATGACGTTGGCGCGGTCCTCTTCCTTGGGCAGGCCGGCGAAGCCCATCGCCGTGCCTTTCACGAATTTCTTCGGCGAGGTGATGAAGTGGTTGATGTTGTCGTAGGTCCACTTCTCGGCGCCGCCCTTGGAAAACTCCTTCATGCCGGCCGAATAGGCGAAGCCCTCATGCGCGGCGACGGGGCGGTCGATGAGATCCCACAAATCCGGGCCGACCTTGTTGGGGCCGCCCTTCTCGCCGGAGTGGCAGGCCTGGCATTTCTTGAAGATGGCGGCGCCCTGTTCGACACTTGCGCTGGCCAGAAGATCTGCGATCGGCTTTTCGGCTGCTGCCGGCCCGGCGGGGCCGCCCTCGGCGGGCTCGGCGGCCTCGATGGCGAAGCCGGGCTTTTCCGGAGCGGGCGAGGCAAACAGCGCGTCCGACACGATGCCGACCGAGAAGACCACGAAAATGGTTCCGAGCAATCCGGCGAGCAGCTTGTTGACTTCGTTGGAATCCATACGCCCCTTGCTCCCTTTTCCGGCGGACCGATCCGTCCACTCCGTCCGTCGGTATCGAGACCTGCCCTCCAGAGCCGGTCAAATCGGGCGGAAACTAGGTCTTTTGCTCGGGCGTTGCAACACCTATAAGGGCGCTTCCAGTGAGACCTTTTGCCACTTTCCCCTCCTCGTTTCGAACGCCTTGCCAGACCGATGTCAACCTTGATCCTGATCCCCGCCCGCATGGCCTCGACCCGGCTCCCGGGCAAGCCGCTGGCCGACATATCCGGCGCCCCGATGATCGTCCACGTAGCGCGCCGCGCCGCCGAGGCCGGGCTTGGTCGTGTGGTGGTGGCGACCGACACGCAAAGCGTGGCCGAAGCGGTGCGGGCGCATGGTTTCGAGGCGGTGATGACGCGCATGGATCATGAGTCGGGTTCGGATCGCATCCACGAGGCACTGTTGGCACTCGATCCCCGGGGCGAAGTCGAAACGATCGTCAATGTGCAGGGCGACCTGCCGACCATCGATCCCGGCATCATCGCCGCTTCGCTCAGGCCGTTCGACGACCCCTTGGTGGATATCGCCACGCTCGGCGTCGAGATCGTCCGCGAGGGGGAAAAGACCAATCCTAACGTCGTCAAGATCGTCGGGTCGCCGCTCACCGGCACGCGGTTGCGGGCGCTTTACTTCACCCGCGCCACGGCACCCTGGGGTGAGGGGCCGCTCTATCACCACGTCGGCCTATACGCCTATCGACGCGCGGCACTCGAGCGTTTCGTCGCGCTGAAGCCGTCGCCGCTTGAGCGCCGCGAGCGGCTGGAGCAGCTGCGGGCCCTGGAAGCCGGCATGCGCATCGATGCCGAGATCGTGCAGTCGCTGCCGCTTGGTGTCGACACCCCTGAAGACCTGGACCGTGCCAGGCAAATCCTTTCCAACTGAGATATCAGCATGCCTGAAAAGACCAATAGAATATCCTTCCAGGGCGAGCCCGGCGCCAATTCCGACACCGCCAGCCGCAACGTCTATCCCTCTATGGAGCCATTGCCGTGCCCGACCTTCGAGGACGCGTTCAATGCCGTGGAGACCGGCAAGGCCGATCTTGCCATGATCCCGATCGAGAACACCATCGCCGGGCGCGTCGCCGACATCCACCACCTTCTGCCGGAATCGAAGCTGCACATCGTCGGCGAATATTTCCTGCCGATCCATTTCCAGCTGATGGTGCTGCCGGGCGTCAGGCGCGACGAGATCAAGACCGTGCACACCCACATCCACGCCCTCGGCCAATGCCGCAAATACATCCGCAAGAACGGGTGGAAGGGAGTGGTCGCCGGCGACACGGCGGGCGCCGCCAAGATGGTCTCCGAGGTCAAGGACCGCACCATGGCCGCGTTGTCGCCGGCGCTGGCAGCGACGCTCTACGGGCTCGACATCATCGAGGAGAATGTCGAGGACACCGACAGCAACGTCACCCGCTTCGTCGTCCTGACCAAAAGCAAGCAATGGGCCGAGCGCCCGTCACCCGACGTCAAGATGATGACGACCTTCATCTTTCGCGTCCGTAACGTGCCGGCCGCGCTCTACAAGGCCATGGGCGGCTTCGCCACCAACGGCATCAACATGACCAAGCTCGAAAGCTACCAGCTCGGCGCCTTCACGGCGACGCTGTTCTACGCCGACATCGAGGGCCACCCCGACGATCCGCTGGTCAAGCTGGCGCTCGACGAGCTGCGGTTCTTCTCGCGCGAAGTGCGGATCCTCGGTGTCTATCCAGCGAGCGAGTCACGCGAGCAGTGGAAGGTGGCGGATTGAGCTACCAGCCCAACGGCACGTAGTCGATCTCCATGAAGGTCTCGACTTCCGGCACCCAGCGGTCGCGCACGAAGGCGACATGGTCGGGATGGTCGTTGTACCTGGTGTAGGCGGCCTGGTCGGCGAACTCCATCGAGAAGCCGAACTGATAGTCGTTCTTCGGGCTGACCTGCCGCAATTGCTCGAAATGCGTGACGCCCCGGATCGCCGAGAGGATTTTCCTGGCGTCGACGAGGAACCGCTTTTCCTCCAGCGAATGCGGTGGGTGCTTCAGCGTGAAGACGACGGTGTGACGGATCATTTGTCTCTCCTGCAATGACTTCGATATTCGTTATTCGCTGTCGACCCAGGCGCGGATGAGGTGGTGCGCAATGGCGCCTTTCGGCGGCGTGACCAGATTGTCGGGATGCGTTCGGTCCAGCATCAGGCGCACCTCGTCGCGCAAAAACCAGCGGCAGTCCTCCAGTTCGTTGAGATCGGCCTGGATGTCCTCGTTGAGCGGCTCGCCGAAGCATCCGATCATCAGCGAATAGGGGAACGGCCAGGGCTGGCTGGCGTGGTAGACGACGCGGCCGAGCCGGATGCCCGCCTCCTCCAGCGTTTCGCGGCGCACCGCCGCCTCGATCGTCTCGCCCGGCTCGATGAAGCCGGCAAGCGCCGAATACATGCCCGGCGCGAAATGCCGGCCGCGCCCGAGCAGGCATTTCTCCCGCGTCGTGGTCAGCATGATCGCTACCGGGTCGGTGCGCGGAAAATGCTCGGTGCCACAATTGGGGCAATGCCGTTTGTAGCCGCCGGCCCGCATCTGCGATTGCGTGCCGCATTTGCTGCAGAAGCGGTGACTGGCGTGCCAGGCAAGCAGGGCGGCGCCCTGCGCCATCGCGCCGGCGGCGGCCTCGTCGATCAGCCCTTGCATATAGACCGAGCGGTAATCGATCGCCTTAATGGTTTCAGGCAGCTGTTCGGCATCGACGCCCGCCAGCACCGCCAGCACCGGCCCCTGTTCGGAAAAGCCGAGCAGCACGCCCTGGTCGACCGAAGGGCTGAAGGGCTCGCTTTCGGCGATGCCGAACCATGGGTCGAGGCGGCCGCCCTCGCCGGGCTTCAGCAGGAGCCTGCCGCCATTCATCAACAGCAGCCGCGTCGTCGGGTCGGCCAGCGCCTTGTCGACCGAATCGTCGGCGCGGTTCTCGGATTGCCGGTCGATCGTGTTGCCGGCAAAGCCGACGAACTGGCTCGGCTCGCGCACGGGCGCGTCAAACAGGCGGAAGGTCATGTGGACTCTGGTGTTGGGGATGGACATGCTTGGGATGGACACGGCAAGGCTTATAGCGCTGCCCTTATCGTTTCGGCAAACCGGCGCAGGTCGGAACGCTGATAGGGCTCGCGCAGCCCGTGCCCCCAGACCGGGCCGGGCCAGCCGGGATCGCCCTCGGACCGTGCGATGATGTGGACATGCAGTTGGCGCACGATGTTGCCGAGCGCACCGGTGTTGATCTTGGTACAGCCGCTCACCTTCTTCAGCGCCTGCGCCACCATATTGGTCTCGAAGGTCAGCATCGCCTGGTCGAGCGGCGTCATGTCGTGGATCTCCTCCGCGCCCGGCCGCTGCGGCACCAGGAGCAGCCATGGCCAACGGCGGTCGTTCATCACCCGCAATTCGCACAGCCCCAGCCACATCAATTGCTCGCTGTCGGCCTCCAGCCGGGCATCCAGCGTGAATCCGGCCTTCAGGCCCGGCAGCATCGGCGTTTCCCTTGCTTTTCTTGGTTTCCTCAAACCATGAACGCTAAAGCGGCTGCACCGGTGCTGCAAGCGAATCTGGTGGTTCGCGGTGCCGATTTGCCTGCGCACTTGCATTTCGTCGCGCAATTGCCGATATGGACAGCGGGAGGTTGGTGGTGGACGATCCACTCGCCAACCGGGTCAGGTCCGGAAGGAAGCAGCCCTAACGAGCCCGGAACGGG
Organism: Mesorhizobium sp. BR115XR7A; assembly: GCF_020165315.1. Taxonomy (NCBI): domain Bacteria; kingdom Pseudomonadati; phylum Pseudomonadota; class Alphaproteobacteria; order Hyphomicrobiales; family Phyllobacteriaceae; genus Mesorhizobium; species Mesorhizobium sp. BR115XR7A. The sequence goes on along the minus strand of NZ_JAIUHW010000007.1, from coordinate 199,374 downwards.
TCATTGTTCCAGCCTCCCACCTCATCGGCCCTCCTCGCGACATTGACGACGCATTGCAGCGCGGGCGAGACTATGCGCAGGAACCGGCGCCTGTGGGCGCGGCATTTTGGAGCTTAACGGGCGAATGAGCGAAGCCGGAAATTCGGGGCCCGATAGTCTGGCGACGGGCAAGGCCGCCGCCTACCGCGTGCTGGCGCGCAAATACCGTCCGTCGAATTTTTCCGAACTCGTCGGCCAGGAGCCGATGGTGCGCACCCTCACCAACGCTTTTGCCACCGGCCGCATTGCCCAGGCCTGGATGCTGACCGGCGTGCGCGGCGTCGGCAAGACCACCACCGCGCGCATTTTGGCGCGTGCCCTGAACTATAAAACCGCCACCACGGATCAGCCCTCGGTCGACCTCGCCGTGCTTGGCGAGCACTGCCAGGCGATCATGGAAGGCCGCCATGTCGACGTCATCGAGATGGACGCCGCCTCGCACACCGGCATCGACGACATCAGGGACATCATCGAGCGCGTGCGCTATGCGCCGGTCTCGGCCCGCTACAAGGTCTACATTATCGACGAAGTGCACATGCTGTCGACGCAGGCCTTCAATGGCCTGCTGAAGACGCTGGAAGAGCCGCCGCCGCACGTCAAGTTCATCTTCGCCACCACCGAGATCCGCAAGGTTCCGATCACCGTCCTTTCGCGCTGCCAGCGATTCGACCTGAGGCGCATCGACGCCGGCGCGCTCGTCTCGCATCTCTCCTCGATCGCCGGCAAGGAAGGCATTTCGGTCGACGACGACGCGCTGGCGATGATCGCGCGCGCGGCGGAAGGTTCCGCCCGCGATTCGCTCTCCATTCTCGACCAGGCGATCGCCCATGGCGCCGGCTCGGTCGGCGCCGAGGCCGTGCGCGCCATGCTTGGCCTGGCCGACCGCGCCCGTATCGTCGATCTGTTCGAACATGTGATGAAGGGCGATGTGGCGGCAGCGCTTGGGGAGTTTCGCGCGCAATACGATACCGGCGCCGATCCGGCCGCCGTGCTCACCGATCTTGCCGAGTTCAACCATCTCGTCACCAGACTGCGCTTCGTGCCGACCGCGATGGACGATGCCTCGCTGTCGCAGGACGAGCGTCAGCGCGGTGCCGATTTCGCCCGGGCGTTGTCGGTCAGGGTGCTGTCGCGGACCTGGCAGATGCTGCTCAAGGGCATTCCCGAGGTGCAGTCCTCCAACAGGCCGGTCAGTGCCGCCGAAATGGTGTTGATCCGGCTGGCGCATGCCGCCGACCTCCCGACATTGGACGAGGCGCTGAGATCGCTGGAGAGCGGCGCCTCGGCAACTGGCGCCGCGCCGCGCCCGAACGGCGCGCCGATGAGCCCCGGCCCCGTGAATCCCGGCAATGGCGCCGGCGCCGTGGCGCAGGCGCGCATGCCTGGCGGCTCGGGCGGCGCGCAGACCATGCGGCTGGTCGAGGCCACGCCTACTCCGACTGCATTCGTCGCGCCCCCGCAGCCGGCGCCGGAGACGCAAGCCGTACCGCTGAAATCGCTGGCCGACATCGTTGCCCTTGCCGACGCGAAACGCGACATTGCCTTCAAGGTGCTGATCAAGAGCTGCATCCGCCTCGTGCGCATCGAACCGGGCCGCATCGACGTAAGCCTGACCGACGATGCGCCCAAGATGCTGCTCAACGACCTGACGACGAAGCTACGCGCCTGGACCGGCCGCAACTGGCTGGTGTCGCTGTCGAAGGAGGAGGGCGGCCAGACGCTGGCCGAGATGGAATCGACGAAGCGTGAAAACGCTTTCCTCGATGCCAGGAACGACCCGACCGTGGCCTCCATCCTGGCCCGCTTTCCCGGCGCCAAGATCATCGATGTGCGCATTCCCGACACGCCCGACGCCGACGCGAGCGAGGCCGAAATGCCGGTCGAGCCGCCGGCCGATGACGACGAACCCTGATATCCAGCACTAATCCGCAAAGGATCGGACCATGAAAGATCTTCTCGGCCTGATGGGCAAGGCGAAGGAAATGCAGGCCAAGTTCCAGGCCATGCAGGATGAGATTGCGACGGTCGAAGCCCTCGGCCAGGCCGGCGGCGGCCTGGTCAGCGTCACGCTGAGCGGAAAATTCGATATCAAGTCGCTGAAGATCGACCCGTCCTTGTTCAAGGAGGACGACGTCGAAATCCTCGAGGATTTGATTCTTGCCGCGCACAATGACGCCAAGGCCAAGGTCGAGCAGATCATGCAGGAAAAGACCAAGGCGCTGACCGCCGGCCTGCCCATTCCCCCGGGAATGAAACTGCCTTTCTGATGCATGTCGCCCAAAAGCATGCCCACGGGCTCGGCCCTGAGGTGCGCAGGCAACGATATGCATGAAAGCTGAGACCGGCGCCCATGATCGACGAGCCGTCCGAAAGACTGATCGAGCAGCGTATCCGCAACAGGATCTACGAGATTCTGGAAATCCTCGCCGATTGCGACGCCGGTGTCGATCTCGTCGGCATCAAGGGCTACTTCAACCTGTTCGAGGATTTCGTGCATCGGCCGTCGATCGAGGCCGGCACGTCGGCGCTTTCAAGGGACGAACGCGCGATCGTGCTGGAAATCGCCGAATTCCTGGAGGCGGCCTCCGAAACAAATCCTGATTTCACCAAGGCCGAGTTCATCGACAGCGACTGGCCGGGCAAGATCGCGCCGACGGCCAGGGAGGCGCGTGCGCTGTTTCTCAGGCGCGGCCTGTTTTCAGAGAAGATCGAAGAGATCGAGCCCGGCCGGCCGGCAGCAATCGCCGCCGGGCAATAAGCCGTTTTGGAACGCGTGGCGCGGTCTTGCCGGGAAAAGCACTTGGCGTTTCCCCAAGGGAATTGCGGCAAAACGAAGAGAGAGCGGTCATCATCCGTGTGAAACGATGGCTCGATCTATCTGGAAAGCCTCGATTTTGTGTCAATTCGGCAACAGTATGCCGTTAATAACGTTTTGGCCATCATTTTGCCCGAAAGTGTCTCATTCTTGCCGCAGCCTGGGGGCGGGCGTTGAAGTGAGAGGGTTACCTGTTGTTCGCGATGCGATGGAAGACGCCGCTGTTGCTCGGCGTCGTTACGTCTCCCCTTTTCTTGGCCGCTTGCAGCCAGACAACCTCGCACGGCATGTCCGTCGCCAGCCTGACCGACGCCATCACGCCGAGCTTTCTGAGTTCGCGCGCCTACAGTCACACGCCGAAGGACAGGGAATGCCTGGAACGGGCGATGTTCTTCGAATCCAACCGGTCGAGCCGCGACGGCATGATCGCGGTCGGCACGGTGGTGATGAACCGGCTGCGCTCGGGCAACCATGGCAGCACCATCTGCCAAGTGGTCGGTGAGCCAGGGCAATTCGCGCCGGGCGTCATGACCAGATCGATGAATTCGCGCGCAATGCCCGATGTAGAAGAGGCCGCCGACGCCGTGCTCAAGGGCGAGCGCAAGACCAAGCTCAAGAACACGATGTATTTCCACACCGCCGGCCTGCGCTTCCCCTACAAGAACATGCACTACACCATGGTTGCCGGCGGCAACGCCTTCTACGAGAAGCGCGGCCGCAACTGGCAGCCGCTGCCGGATGAGCCGATGATTGCCTCGGCCGAGCAGCCGGCGGCGTTGCCGGGGGTACCCGCGACACGGGTCGCATCCATCGAGACAGTGCGCCCGGCCAAGGCATCAGTTCGCAACGCTCCAGCCCAGCAAGTCTACATGACCGCCGCGGCGGAACCGGCGGCCAAGCCGGAGCCCGTCCGTACCGCCCCCGCGCAGCAGACCTATCTGACCGCGGCCGCGGCGCCGACGGCAAAATCCGCGCGGGTCTCGGCGAAGCCGGTGGAAGTTGCCATGCAGGAGCCGATGGAAGAGCCGGATGCCGCCCGTTTCGGCGGAACCCTGAACAGCGGAACCTCGAACAAACGGGTCATCTCCTCGATCCAGGACGCTCCACAGGAAGCCTCGATGGGATTCCAGTCGACGCCTGAAAACACCGATGCCATAGGCGCGATGATTGTCAGCCAGGGCCGCCCGCTCGAAACAAACTAATTCTCGCATGGCAGCATGGCGAACCGTGCGTCGACGGGGGATGTTTCAAAGCGCTCTGAAAAATCCTAGATCAGAGCGATGTCCAAGCGAATCGCCGGTCCCGAGATCGAACGCCTGATCCAGCTCCTGGCCAAGGTGCCGGGGCTTGGCCCCCGTTCGGCCAGGCGCGCCGCGCTGCACCTGATCAAGAAGAAGGAACAGCTGCTTTCGCCGCTGGCCGCCGCCATGGGCGAGGCCGCCGACAAGGTGCGCATCTGCTCGACCTGCGGCAATGTCGACACCTCGGACCCCTGCATGATCTGCACGGACCCACGCCGCGATGCCGCCACCCTGATCATCGTCGAGGACGTCTCTGATCTCTGGGCGCTGGAGCGGGCGGCGGCGATGAACGTGCGCTACCATGTGCTCGGCGGCACGCTGTCGCCGCTCGACGGCATCGGCCCGGACCAGCTCAACATCCGCTCGCTGATCGATCGTGTCGCCGGCGGCGAAATCAAGGAAATCATCCTCGCCGTCAACGCGACGGTCGAGGGCCAGACCACCGCGCACTACCTCACCGATCAGCTCTCCGGTTTCGAGGTCAAGATAACGCGGCTGGCGCACGGCGTGCCGGTCGGCGGTGAGCTCGACTATCTCGACGAAGGCACGCTGGCCGCGGCACTGCGGTCCAGGACGGCGTTTTAACGTTATTGGTGGGGAAGGTGCATTCTATGGCCGTCATTCACCTGTCTGTGCCAGGCACCCCCCTCTGTCCTGCCGGACATCTCCCCCGCAAGGGGGGAGATTGGCAGCTTCGGCGTCGGCGAACTCCTTTCAACGTTGGTGATTGGCGAAAGCCGAGCCGACAGCCGATCTCCCCCCTTGCGGGGGAGATGTCCGGCAGGACAGAGGGGGGTGCGACGGAACGCGACTTTCGCAAATTCAGCCTTGCATTTTTTCTGGCTGCTCTAGTGGGGATGGTCCTCACCGTCCCCACCCACGCCGCCCCCATTGACGACCAGTTCCGCGCCTGGCTGCAAAACGACCTCTGGCCGGAAGCCAAAACCAAAGGCATTTCCAAAAACACCTTCGACGCCGCCTTCGACGGCGTGAAGCCCAATCTCAAGCTGCCGGACCTTGTCATGCCCGGCGAGAAACCCAAAACCCCGCAGAAGCAGCATCAGGCCGAGTTCGGATCGCCCGGCGCCTATTTCGCCGAGAAGACGGTTCGTGCGGTGACATCAGGTGGACGCGCCCGCGAAGCCGCCAACGCCCGCACGCTTGCCTCGATCGAGAAGCGCTATGGCGTGCCGGGCGAAATCCTTCTGGCGATCTGGGGCCGCGAAACCGGCTTCGGCGCGGCGAAGATGCCCTACGACGCCTTCGAGGTGCTGGGCACCAAGGCATTCATGTCGACGAAAAAGGATTTCTTCCGCACAGAACTGCTGGCGGCGCTGGAAATCGTCGAGCGTGGGCTGGCGCCGGTCGGCGCGATGAAATCGTCCTGGGCCGGCGCGCTCGGCCAGCCGCAATTCATGCCGATCTCGTTGCTCAAGCATGCCGTCGATTTCGACGGCGACGGCCGCGTCGACATCTGGAATTCGACGCCCGATGTGCTGGCCTCGATCGCCAATTATCTTGTCCACTACGGCTGGGTGAGGGGACGCAGCTGGGGTTTCGAGGTGATGGTGCCCCAGAGCGTCTCCTGTTCGCTGGAGGGCCCGGACCAAGGCAAAAAGATTGCACAATGGGCTGCCATGGGCGTCGAGCGCGTCGGCGGCAAGGCGTTCCCGGCAAGCGAGCTGAAGGCGGAAGGTTTCCTGCTGATGCCGGCCGGGCGCAGCGGTCCGGCCTTCATCGCGACCCCCAATTTCTACGTGCTGAAGGAATACAACACCAGCGACCTCTATGCGCTGTTCATCGGCCATGGCGCCGACCGCATCGCCCGTGGCGATCAGAATTTTACCGGTGGCTGGGGTCCGGTCGGCGATCTCCACCGCTCCGATATCGCCGCCCTGCAGCGTGCCTTGGAAGCCAAGGGCTACGATGTCGGCCGCGCCGACGGCCTGCCTGGCTTCAAGACCCGCCGCTCGATCGGTAGATGGCAGGAAAAGAATGGCCAGGCCGCCACCTGTTTTCCCGATGCCGGCCTCGTCGCGGCGCTGAAATAGCTCCGAATTTAGCAGATTTTTTCTCGATCGGTGCCTCGATTGGCTGATGTATGCGTCGACACGCCCGCCCGCCATTCTGGTCCAATGAACCGTCGCATAAATGCTCGTTGCCCACCGCTGGGCCGCCGGATATGCTGTTGACCAACTGGACAAAAACCACGACGTTAGTGGGGCAGAGGCTCTCGTCGAGCCTTGAAAGAACACCGTAACCCTGAGCCGGGAACTCAGGTCAACCAACAACAAAACAGGGAACAATCATCATGATGATGGAAAAGCTTGCTCTACGATCCCGTATCCTGCTTGCGGGCGCCGCCATGTCGGCGCTGCTTCTGGCCGGAGCGCCGGCTGGCGCGGTCACCCCCGCCGATACGCTTGTCGAAGGTTTTGCCATCGACGACATCATCTCGATGGATCCGGGCGAGGCGTTCGAGCTGTCGACCGCCGAAGTCACCGGCAACACCTATGATCTTCTTGTCCGCCTCGACCTCAGCGACACTTCTAAGGTCAAGCCCGATCTCGCCGAAAGCTGGACCGTCTCCGACGATGGCCTGACCTATACGTTCAAGCTCAAGCCGGGCCTGAAATTTGCCTCCGGCAACCCGATCACCGCCGCCGATGTCGCCTGGTCGTTCGAGCGCGCCGTCAAGCTGGACAAGAGCCCGGCCTTCATCATCGACCAGTTCGGCATCAGCGGCGACAACGTCACCGAGAAGGCCAAGGCGGTCGACGACACAACCTTCCAGTTCACCGTCGACAAGGCCTATGCGCCAAGTTTCGTGCTGAACTGCCTGTCGGCCACCGTCGCTTCCATCGTCGACGCCAAGCTGGTCAAGGAACATGTCGCGGCGGTGACGCCGAGCGCCGACTACAAATGGGACAACGACTTCGGCAACGCCTGGCTGAAGACGGGCTACGCCGGCTCGGGCGTCTACAAGCTGCGTGAATGGCGTGCCAACGAGGCGGTCGTCATGGAGCGCAACGACAATTATTACGGCGAAAAGGCCAAGCTCGCCCGCGTCATCTACCGCAACATGAAGGAAAGCTCGGCGCAGCGCCTGGCGCTCGAAGCCGGCGACATCGACGTTGCCCGCAACCTCGAGCCGAACGACCTCGACGCCATCGCCAAGAATGCCGACCTCACCACCACCAGCGCGCCGAAAGGCACCGTCTACTACATCAGCCTCAACCAGAAGAACCCGAACCTCGCCAAGCCCGAGGTCCGCCAGGCCTTCAAATACCTGGTCGACTATGATGCCTTGAGCACGACCATCCTCAAGGGCATCGGCGAGATCCACCAGACCTTCCTGCCCAAGGGCGTTCTGGGCGAACTGGACGAGAACCCGTTCAAGCTCGATGTCGCCAAGGCCAAGGAGCTGCTGGCCAAGGCCGGCCTGCCCGACGGCTTCAGCGTCACCATGGACGTGCGCACCGGCCAGCCGACCACCGGCATGGCGGAATCCATCCAGCAGACGCTCGGCCAGGCCGGCATCAAGCTGGAGATCATCCCCGGCGACGGCAAGCAGACGCTGACCAAATACCGTGCCCGCAACCACGACATCTATATCGGCCAGTGGGGCCAGGACTATTTCGATCCGAACTCCAATGCCCAGACCTTTGCCTCGAACCCGGACAATTCGGATGCTGGCAAGTCGAAGACGCTGGCATGGCGCAATGCCTGGGACATTCCGGACCTGACCAAGCAGACGGAAGCAGCCCTGCTCGAGAAGGATTCTGGCAAGCGCGCCGACATGTACAAGGATCTCGAAAAGAAGATCCTCGACACCAGCCCCTTCGTCGTCATCCACCAGCAGCTGGAAGTCGCCGGTCTGCGCAAGAACCTCAAGGGCTTCGCGCTTGGTCCGAGCTTCGACACCAACTTCGTCGGGCCGGTCTCCAAGGAATAGCGTTCGCGGACACGCCCGCATGAGCGCGATTGAAAACGAGGGCGGGCGCGGCAGCGCCCGCGCCGTAGCCCTTGCATCTTCGCTTGGCCGATTCCTGGTCATTGCGGTGACGACCTATCTTGGTCTTCTCGCGGTCACCTTCTTCATTGGCCGTGTCATCCCGATCGACCCGGTGCTGGCCGTTCTCGGCGACCGGGCACCCGCCAATGTCGTGGAGCGCACGCGCCGCGAGATGGGTCTCGACCTGCCGCTGATCGAGCAGTTCTACATCTATGTGAAACATGCGCTGAGCGGCGATTTCGGCACCTCGGTGCTGACCACCAACCCTGTCATGACCGATATCCGCCGCGCCCTTCCGGCAACCACGGAACTGGCGACATTCGGGACACTGATCGGCGCGCTGTTCGGTGTGCCGCTCGGGGTGCTGGCCGCGGTCAAACGCGGCAGCTTCGTCGACCAGGTCGTGCGCATCATCGGCCTGATCGGCTATTCCGTACCTATCTTCTGGCTGGGTCTGCTGGCCCTGGTGCTGTTCTACGCGAAGCTGCAATGGGTGGCCTTCCCTGCACGGCTCGACGTCGTCTACGAATACACGTTCACGCCGATCACCGGTTTCTACCTGCTCGACTCCGCGATGCAGGGACAGTGGGACGTCTTTTACGACGCCTTCCGTCACATCATCCTGCCGGCCTCGCTGCTCGGCTATTTCTCGCTGGCCTATATCAGCCGCATGACGCGCTCGTTCATGCTCAACGAACTCGCCCAGGAATATGTCGTCGCCGCGCGCGCCAAGGGCCTGTCGGAAACCCGCATCATCTGGGGCCACGCGCTGCGCAATGCCGCCGTGCCGATGGTGACCGTGATCGCGTTGTCCTATGCCGGGCTGCTCGAGGGCTCGGTGCTGACCGAGACCGTCTTCTCCTGGCCGGGCATCGGCCTCTACATCACCAACTCGCTGCAGAACGCCGACATGAACGCCGTTCTCGGCGGTACCATCGTCATCGGCTCGGTGTTCATCGCCATCAATCTTCTGTCCGACCTGCTCTACCGTGTGCTCGACCCGAGGACGAAGACAGGATGAGTAGAGGTACTGCACTTTCGGGCTTGGCTGCCGCTAATCACCCCCACTCCGGCCCTTCGGGCCACCTCTCCCCCTGCCCGGGGGAGAGGAAAACGCGGTCGCACGCTTGGCGCCTTTCCTCTCCCCCGTCGAACGGGGGAGAGGTGGTCTGCGAAGCAAACCGGAGTGGGGGTCGACAGCTTAAAGAGGCATCGTCATGACCGCCTCCGACGCCCGCACCTTCTCCCGTCGCGAATGGTTGCTGTCGGAGCGGCCGGCATCGCGCTTGCAGGCGAGGCTCGGCCGCGCCTATGTTGCGTGGCGGCGCTTTTCCGCCAACCGGCTGGCCTTTGTCGGCCTGCTGATCATCATCGCGCTGCTGCTCGTCGCCGTCCTTGCCGGTGTGCTGGCGCCGTATTCGCCGACCTTCGGTGACCTGAAGAACGCGCGGCTGCTGGCGCCGAGTGCGCAGCACTGGTTCGGCACCGACGACCTCGGCCGCGACATCTATTCGCGCATCCTCTACGGCTCCCGCTGGACGCTTTATGTCGTCGTCCTGGTCGCCATCATCGCCGCTCCCATCGGTCTCCTGGTCGGCACCGTCGCCGGCTATGCCGGCGGCTGGACCGATGCCATACTGATGCGCATCACCGACATCTTCCTTGCCTTCCCCAAGCTGGTGCTGGCGCTGGCCTTCGTCGCCGCCCTTGGCCCCGGCATCGAGAACGCCGTGCTGGCGATCGCCATCACCTCCTGGCCGCCCTATGCGCGCATCGCCCGCGCCGAGACGCTCACCGTGCGCAACTCGGACTACATCAAGGCCGTGCAATTGATGGGCGCCTCGCCTTTCCGTATCGTGCTTCGCCACATCATGCCATTGTGCATCTCCTCGCTGATCGTCCGCGTGACGCTCGACATGGCGGGCATCATCCTGACGGCCGCGGGCCTCGGCTTCCTCGGCCTTGGCGCGCAGCCGCCGCTGCCGGAATGGGGCACCATGATCGCTTCGGGTCGCCGCTTCATCCTCGACCAATGGTGGGTGGCTGGTGCGCCGGGCTTCGCCATCCTCATCGTCAGCCTCGGCTTCAACCTGCTTGGCGACGGCCTGCGCGACGCACTCGATCCCCGCAGCGGTGACCAATGAGTGGCCCCCCTGATCAGCAGCGATCCAAGAGCACGCTTCTCGACGTCGAGGATCTGCGCGTCACCTTTCCGACCCGCACCGGCATGATCGAGGCGGTGCGCGGCGTTTCCTTTTCGCTTGGCCGCGAACGCCTCGGCATCGTCGGCGAGTCCGGTTCCGGCAAGTCGCAGACGGGCCGCGCCATCATGGGCCTGACACCGCCGCAGGCCCGGATATCGGCCAATAAATTGACTTTCGACGGCATCGACCTGCTCGGCATCTCGCCGCGCCAACGTCGGGCGCTGCGGGGCAACCGCATCGCCATGATCCTGCAGGACCCGAAATATTCGCTCGATCCGGTGATGAGCATCGGCCGCCAGATCGTCGAGACGCTGCGCACCCACGAAAAGGTCGGCAAGGCCGAGGCGCGCGAGCGCGCGCTGGCCATGCTCGAGGCGGTGCAGATCCGCGATCCCAAACGCGTTTTCGACCTGCATCCACACGAAGTGTCGGGCGGCATGGGCCAGCGCGCCATGATCGCCATGATGCTGATCGCCGGACCGGAAATGATGATCGCCGACGAGCCGACCTCGGCGCTCGACGTCACGGTGCAGCTCGACGTGCTCGGCATCCTCGACAGGCTGGTCGCGGAGCGCGGCATGGGGCTGATCTTCATTTCGCACGATCTGCGCCTGGTCTCGTCCTTCTGCGACCGCGTCATCGTCATGTATGCCGGCAAGGTCGTCGAGCAGCTCAAGGCGTCGGAATTGAGCCAGGCCCAGCATCCCTACACGCGCGGGCTGCTCAACTGCATGCCAAAAATCGGCGCCGACCGTCACCCGCTGCCGGTGCTCGACCGCAAGCCGGAGTGGGCGGCATGACTTCTGCGATTGCCGTCGACAGGCTGGAGGTGATCTTCGACCGTTTTCGCGCGCTGAAGGGCGTCAGCCTCGACGTGCAGCAGGGCGAATCCTTCGGCCTGGTCGGCGAATCCGGCTCGGGCAAATCGACATTGCTGCGGGCCATAGCCGGCCTCGCGCCGGTCGCCTCGGGCAGCATCACAGTCAATGGCAAGACGCTCGGCGCGCGCCGCGACAAGGCCTTTTACCGCGAAGTGCAGATGGTCTTTCAGGATCCTTACGGCTCGCTGCACCCGCGCCAGACCGTCGACCGCCTGCTGCAGGAGCCGCTCGCCATCCATGGTTTTGCCGATGGCGAAAAGCGGATCGAACGCGCGCTCGACGAGGTCGGCCTCGGCAACGGCTTTCGTTTCCGTTACGCGCACCAGCTTTCCGGCGGTCAGCGCCAGCGCGTGGCGATCGCGCGCGCGCTTATCCTCGAGCCCTCGATCCTGCTGCTCGACGAGCCGACCTCGGCCCTCGACGCCTCGGTGCAGGCGGAAGTCCTCAACCTGCTGGAGGAAGTCCGCCGGCGGCGCAAGCTGACCTTCCTGATGGTCAGCCACGACCTCGCCATCATCACCCATATGTGCGAGCGGCTGATGGTGATGCAGGGCGGCGAGGCGGTGGAGAATCTGGTGGCCAACGATCTCGTCGAACGCCGTGTGACGAAGGATTATACGCGCAACCTGTTGCGGGCCAGCGACGGGTTTGTGAGGACGGCTCCCGAGCAGATCTGACGATAGTTCTCCGCTTCACGCCAAGGAGCTCGACCTCGCCTTAAGTTTCCGCAACAGCGGCGAGGTCTACTTCGCCGCCCTGTTCCCGCTTCGGCTCCTTGATCCTGAACCACGTCACATAAAGCGCCGGCAGGAACAAGAGCGTGATCGCGGTACCCGCTATGATGCCGCCCATCATCGCATACGCCATCGGCCCCCAGAACACTTCGCGCGCGATCGGGATCAGCGCCAGGCTGGCCGCGGCCGCCGTCAGCGCGATCGGCCGCATGCGGTGCTCCGTTGCCTCGATGACCGCGGCCCAGCGATCCCTGCCCTCGGCCACAAGATCCTCGATCTGCACGATCAGGATGACCGAGTTGCGGATCAGGATGCCGATCAGCGCCAAGACGCCGAGAATGGCGACGAAGCCGAGCGGCGCTCCGCTCGGCACCAGGGCCGCGACCACGCCGATCAGCCCGAGCGGCGCCACCGCCACCACCAGGAACAGGCGCTGGAAGCTCTGCAACTGCACCATCAGGATGGTCGCCATGACGAACAGCATCAGCGGCACCACGGCCGCGATCGGCCCCTGGCTCTTGGCGCTTTCCTCGACGGAGCCGGCGGTCTCGACCGAATAGCCGGCCGGCAGCTTGGCGATAAAGGCGTCGACCGACGGTTTCAACTCGTTGACGACGGTCGCCGGCAGCACGTCGCCGACCAAGCCGGCGCGCACGGTGATGGTCGGGATGCGGTCGCGTCGCCACACGGTGGGCTGCTCCAGATCGTAGCGAAAATTGGCCACCGCGGCGAGTGGGATCGCCTCGCCATTTCCGGTCGGCAATTGGATGTTTTGCAGCGTCTCGATCGAGCCGCGTTCGGCCTCGCGCGAGCGAGCCACGACGTTGATCAGGTACGTCGCGTCACGCACCTGCGTGATCGTCGCGCCGCCCACCGTGCTGTTCAGTGTGCTGGCGATGTCGGACGAGGTGATGCCGAGTTGGCGCGCCTTGTCCTGCAGCACGTCGACCCTCAGCACACGCTGCGGTTCGTTCCAGTCGAAAGTCGGCGCCGCGAGTTTCGGATTGACCGAGATCACGCCGGCGAATTGCTGCGCCAGTTCTCGCACCGTCTGGATGTCGGGGCCGCCGACGCGGTACTGCACAGGCCGCCCGACCGGCGGTCCGAGTTCAAGCGGCTTGACAAAAGCGTCGGTGCCGACAAACTCCGCGCGCAGCAGCTTCTCCAGCGCCGGCTTCACCCGGTTGCGCGCCTCGATGCTCTTGGTGACGATCACCGTCTGGCCGAAATAGGGATTGGCCGGCTGCACGTCATAGGCCAGCACGAAGCGCACGGCGCCCTGACCGATATAGGACGAAAAATGATCGATGTCGGGATTGCCAACCAGCGCCCGCTGTTCGAAGCGCTCCATCTGGTCGCGCGTCTCGGTAATCGAGGAGTTCTGTGGCAGGTTCCAATCGACGATCAGCTCCGGCCGGTCGGAAGGTGGGAAGAACTGCTGCTGCACCAGGCCGAAGCCGGCGATCGAGGCGGCGAACAGAAGCACGGTCACGATGATCGTCAGCCAGTGATGGCGCACCGAGCCGACAAGGACGCGCCGGAACAGCGACGTGAAGCGTCCTGGCTGGTCATGATGCTTGGTCTTCATCGTCGCCGGCAGGATGGTCACGCCGAGCAGCGGCGCGAACAGCACCGCCACGATCCATGACACCAGCAGCGACACCGCGATGACGACGAATAAGGTGAAGGTGTATTCGCCGGCAGCACTCGAGTTGAGCCCGATCGGGATGAAGCCCGCGACCGTCACCAGCGTGCCGGTCAGCATCGGGAAGGCGGTCGAGGTGTAGACATAGGTCGCCGCCTTGCGCAGGCTGTCGCCGACCTCCAGCCGCGCCACCATCATTTCGACCGCGATCATCGCGTCGTCGACCAGCAGCCCGAGCGCGATGATCAGAGCGCCGAGCGAAATGCGCTGCAGCGATATCCCCAGATACTCCATGACCGTGAAGGTGATGGCCAGCACCAGCGGGATCGACAGCGCCACCACGAAGCCGGCGCGCATGCCAAGGCTGATGAACGAGACGGCAAGCACGATCGCCACCGCCTCGAACAGCGCACGCGTGAACCCTGAGACCGCCTCCTCGACGATGACGGGCTGGTCGGCTACCAGATGCACGCCGACGCCGACCGGCAGGTCGGCCAGCACCTTGTTCATCTCCTCATGCAGCGCCTCGCCGAATTTGAGCAGATTGGCGTTGGGCTTCATGCCGATGGCAAGCCCGATCGCGTTCTGGCCGTTGAAGCGGAACAAGGCCGTCGGCGGGTCGGCATAACCGCGCGTGATCGTCGCCACGTCGCTCAGCCGGAAGAACCGATCGTTGACGCGCAGGTTGATCGCGCGCAGGCTCTCCTCGGAGGTGAACTGGCCGCCGACGCGCACGCTGATGCGCTCCGGCCCGGACTGGATGACGCCGGACGGGGTGATCGCATTCTGGGCCTGCAGGCTGGCGACGATTTGCTGCTGGTTGAGGCCAAGCGCCGCTATCTGGCGCGTCGAGAATTCGAGATAGATGGCCTCGTCCTGCGCGCCGACCAGATCGACCTTGCCGGCATTGGGCACGGTCAGGATCTTGGTCCTGACATCCTCCACATAGTCGCGCAACTGGCGTGGCGTCAGCCCGTCTGACGTGAAGGCATAGATGTTGCCGTAGACATCGCCGAAGCGGTCGTTGAAGAACGGTCCCTGCACGCCTTGCGGAAATTGCGCCTTGATGTCGTTGACCATGTTGCGCACCTGAAGCCAGTTCGGCACGACTTCGCGCGCCTTGGTGGTGTCCTTCAGGTTGACGAAGATGACGGTCTGGCCGGCGGTGGTGACGGATCTGGTGAAGTCGAGACTGTCGAGCTCCTCGAGCTTTTTCTCGATGCGATCGGTCACCTGCTGCACCGTCTCCTTGACCGAGGCACCCGGCCAGTTGGCCTGGATGATCATGGTCTTGATGGTGAAGTTGGGGTCTTCCTCGCGGCCGAGATTAAGATAGGAAAATACGCCGGCCACCACGAAGACCAGCATGAAATACCAGACCAGCGAGCGGTGGTTGAGCGCCCAGTCGGAGAGGTTGAAGCCCTTCATGAGGCCCCTCCCGCGGGGACTTTGACCTTCTGGCCGTCGACGAGGCTGTGAACGCCGGCGGTGACGACGCGCATGCCGGCTTCGAGCCCGTCCGCCACGATGAAGGTGCCTCCAGACTTCGAAGCGACCTTGATATCGCGCGCGCTCACGCTCGACGTCTTTGGATCGACGATCCACACTTTTTCAGAACCGTTTTTTTCGAGCAGCGCCGAGATGGGCAGTTCGATCGTTGGTACGACCTTGGTCATCCGCGTCGCGGTTACCGTCGAACCGAGCCTAAAGGCTTGGGGCGGGTCGGTGAGCGTCAGCTTGACGCGCCGGGTGCGGGTCGAGCCCTCGGACTGGGGCGCGATCTCGCGCAGCTTGGCCTCTGTCTGGATTGTCGGCAGCGACTGCAAGATGACCTGGAAGGGCGTGCCGGCCGAGAGATCGCTGGTCAACTGGTCGGGAATATCGACAACCGCTTCACGCGGGTCCGAGCGTGCCACGGTGACGACCGTCTGGCCCGGTGAGACGGTTTGGCCGACCTCCGCGCCGACGGCGGTGACGACGCCGTCGAAATCCGAGAACAGCCTGGCGTAGCCGAGCTGCTCCTGGGACTTGGCCAGCGAAGCCTTGGCCCGCTCGACGCTGGCTTCCGCGGCTTTGCGTGCCTGCTGCGCGGCATCGAAGACGGACTGCGACGTATTGGCCGAGGTGAGCAACTGGCGCTGGCGCTCCTCGCTGGCCGCGGCATTGGCGAACTGCGCCTGCGCATTGGAGAGTTCGGCCCTGGCCGCCTGGACGGCCAGCTCCAGCGCGGTCGGGTCGAGTGCCGCGATCGTCGTGCCCTTGCTGACGATGTCGCCGACCTTGACGTCGCGCGAGACGACGCGACCGAGCAGTCGGAAGGCAAGATCGGCACTGACCTGCGGTTCGACCGAGCCGGCGAAACCGAAGATCTGGGTGGTGCGCGGCTCGACCACGACCGACAGCACCGGCCGGACGATCTCCGGCGGTTTTTCCTCCGATTTCGAACAGGCTGCGAGCGTGCCAAGCGCGGCAAGGCCAAGCAGGAGCCGCTTCATTGCGCCGCTCCCGATATTTCGACTGTCTGGCCGGGGCTGAGCAATTGCCCGCCTGATGTAACGACGCTCTGGCCTTCGTTAAGTCCCTTGGCAATGACGACGGTACCCGAATCGAACGCCAGCACCTCGACCGGCGTCGTCGCGACTGCCTTGGTCGCGGGATCGACGATCCAGACCGCCGGCTTGCCGGCGCTGGATGTCAGGGCCTGCCAGGGCAACAGGATCGCCTTCGCCGGCTTGGCGCCGACCGAGCCGATGACGGCCGCCCCAAGCGGCATGCCGGCGGGCGTCTCGGGAATGGCTACCTTGACCCTTATCGAGCCCGAAGCCGGGTCGACCGCCGGCGAGATCTCGCGCACCTTGCCCGTTGCTCTGACCTGCGGATCGGATAACAGCGTGATCGTCACCGCCGGCGAGGCCGGTGTCCTGGCGACCAGCGTTTCCTGCACGTTGAACACGGCGTCGCGGTCGCCGTCCTCGGCAACGGTGAAGACGGTCTGCGCCGCCTGCACCACCTGGCCGGCTTCGACCTGGCGGGCGGTGATCACGCCGGCGGCACCGGCCTTGAGTTCGGTGAAAGACAGGTTCTGCCGGGCATTGGCGAGTGCGCTCTGCGCGGCATCGACGCTGCCTTGCGCCACCTTCAGTGCCTGGTCGGCCGCGTCGTAATCGCGCCTGGTGGTGAAACCCTGGGCAAGCAGCGTCTTTTGCCGCTCGAAAGTGGCCGCGGCCTGGGTCAATTGCGCCTGCGCGGCATCGAGATCGGCCTGCGCCGATCGCAGATCGGATTCCTGCTCCTGCGGATCGATGCGGGCAAGCACTGTCCCCTGATCGACATGCTGGCCGACATCGACAAGCCGCTCGGCGACGCGTCCGCCAACCCGGAACGAAAGATTGTTCAGCGTGCGCGCCGCGATCACCCCGGTCAGCGAGGTTCTCGGCGCATAGTCGGCCATCGCCACCGTTTCGGTGCGCACCATGACCGGCAGCTTCTTTTCCGCCGCCTCCTGCTTCTGGCAACCGGCGAGCAGCGCCAGGGCCGTGCAGGCGAGAATTGAAGCGGCTGGAAACGACAAAAGGCTGGGAGTTTTGGCGGATGGCGGCGAGACGGACGATGTCACGTTCCTGCTCATGGCTCCCCTCGGCCGCGCGCCGGTCGCTGATCGCGGTCCCTCGCGGATAGTCAGGAGGATAGTCGATCCCGAAAAAAAGGAAACCGGTCTCGTAGACGTATCGCCGGACTGGTTAAGTCAGGCCCAATCGACCCGGCGATGGTGCCGGCTTGAGGAAAACCTGAAATAAGGCCAGAAGGGAACTCAACGGATCAAACAGAACGGGCGTCGGCCCGATGAGGGATATGATGAAGAACTCCGCCATTTCCGAACGCAAGAACCAGTCGATCTCGCGCGGCGTCGGCATGACCACGCAAATCTACGCCGACCGGGCCGAGAATTCGGAAATCTGGGATGTCGAGGGCCGCCGCTATATCGACTTCTCCTCGGGCATCGCCGTCGTCAACACCGGCCATCGCCATCCCAGGGTGATCGAGGCGGTCAAGGCGCAACTCGACCGCTTCACCCACACCTGCCACCAGGTCGTGCCTTACGAGAGCTATGTGCGGCTGGCCGAACGGCTGAACGCCATGCTGCCCGGCAAGTTCGAGAAGAAGACGATCTTCGTCACCACCGGCGCCGAGGCGGTGGAGAATGCCATCAAGATCGCTCGCAACGCCACCGGCCGCCAGGCCGTCATCGCCTTCGGCGGCGGCTTCCACGGCCGCACCTTCATGGGCATGGCGCTGACCGGCAAGGTCGTGCCCTACAAGGTTGGCTTCGGCGCCATGCCGGGCGACGTCTACCACGTGCCGTTCCCCGTGCAACTGCATGGCGTCTCGGTCGCCGATTCGCTGGCGGCACTTGACAAGCTGTTCAAGGCGGATGTCGATCCGGCCCGCGTCGCCGCGATCATCATCGAGCCGGTTCAGGGCGAGGGCGGCTTCTACGACGCGCCGCGTGAACTCCTGACGGCGCTGCGCAAGCTGTGCGACCAGCACGGCATGCTGCTCATCGCCGACGAAGTGCAGACCGGCTTTGCCCGCACCGGCAGGATGTTCGCCATGGACCATCACGAGGTGGCGGCCGACATCACCACGATGGCCAAGAGCCTGGCCGGCGGCTTCCCGCTTGCGGCGGTCACCGGCCGCGCCGAGATCATGGATGCGCCCAGCCCCGGCGGGCTCGGCGGCACCTATGGCGGCAGCCCGATCGGCGTCGCCGCGGCACACGCCGTCCTGGATGTCATCGAGGACGAAAAGCTCTGCGACCGCGCCAACACGCTGGGTGCGCGGCTGAAGCAGCGTCTGCAGTCGATCCGTGACGACGTGCCCGAGATCGTCGACATCAGGGGTCTGGGCTTCATGAACGCGGTTGAGTTCAACGACGTCAAGAAGGGCCTGCCGTCGGCCGAGATCGCCAACGCGATCCGCCTGAAGGCTCTCGACAAGGGTCTGATCCTGTTGACCTGCGGCGTCTACGGCAACGTCATCCGCTTCCTGGCGCCGATCACCATCCAAGACGAGGTCATGAACGAAGCGCTCGACATTCTGGAAAGCTCGCTCCGCGAAGTCTGCGCCGCCTGAACCACGTTACCTCCCCCTCGTGGGGAGGTCGGACCGCAGGTCCGGGTGGGGGGCTTGGCGCCGACCCACCCCGCCGCTGCTTCGCAGCGACCCTCCCACAAGGGGAGGGCGGCTATCCCGCAGCTCTTGCCAGCTCATCCTGCTGAAAGGCAGCCAGAGCCGCCTTCAGCCCTTCGGGACCCGTGGCTACCGTTTGCGGTGTCGGCGAGAAGCCGGCACCGAGCATCTTGCGGCCAAGCATGTGGTCGCCGGGGCGATTGACGGACTCGATGCCGAGCAGCCGGTCTCCCGCGTAGTGGTAGATCGAGAACTTGTTGTCGGGCAGGTCACCGAGCACGACATGGCTGTCGCCGCCTGATGTCAGCCCGACCATCTGCAATTTCATGTCGCCAATGTCGGACCAGAACCATGGCACCGCCGAATAAGCGTCGGCGTGGCCTGATATGGTGCGCGCGGCGAGCCGCGCCTGGTCGGTGGCGTTTTGCACCGATTCCAGCCGCACGTCGCCGCCGGTGAACCAGTGCCGGTACGAGGCGGCGTCGCCGATGGCGAGGATATCCGGTACCGAGCTGCGCATCTGGTGATCGACGCGGATGCCGTTGGCGATGGTGAGGCCGGCTTCCTGCGCCAGTTCGACATTCGGCACGGCACCGATGCCCACCACGACCATGCGCGCCGGCAGCCTTTCGCCTGAGGTGGTGATCGCGGCGGTGACATGGCCGTCTTCGCCTTCGAGCCTTGCAATCGAGGTGCCGGTGAGGATGCGCACGCCTGTCGCTTCCAGCCTTTGCCGGACATGGCTAGCCACCACCGGCGCCACGGCGCGGCCAAGCAGCCGGTCGACCGCCTCGACAACGGTGACGGTGCGGCCCGCCGCCCGAAGCGTCGCGGCGATTTCCAGTCCGATGAAGCCGCCGCCGAGAATAACGACATCTTCGCTGTGCGCGCTCAAGTCCCGGATCAGCCGGGCATCGGCCAGCGAGCGCAGCGACACCACGCCGAACAGCTCCGCGCCGGGTAATGGCAAGGCACGCGGGCGCGATCCGGTCGCCAGGATCAGATGGTCGAAGGCAAGTGCGCCACCGCCGGCAATGTCGAGACTGCCGCGGCCGGTATCGATGCGCTCGATCCGGATGCCCGGCCGGTAGTCGATGGCGCTGCCGGTGTAGAAGGCTTCGCCGCGCAAGGGCTGCGGCTTGGCCGTGGCATCCTTGATGAAGGTCTTCGACAGCGGCGGCTTGTGATAGGGCAGTTCGTTCTCGTCGCCGACCAGGATCACCGGCCCGTCATAACCATCCTCGCGCAGACTGGCGGCTGCCTGCACGCCTGCATGACCCGCACCGACAATGACCACGCCGTTCTTCATCGCATTCCGATCCCGATTCGATCCTAGGACGTCTCGCCAAGCGGCAATTGCCTGGCACCGCCGCAAGAGAATGTCTGCGGGTCGCACCCGGGATGGCGACTGTCAATCGTACAGTTCGGCCGCAAAGTCGGTGCAAGGGAACGCGTAAAGTTGACAGTTGTAGTTTAGAATAATTCTAAACTGTTGTTTCGATTGGGTTTTTCAGTAATTTCCGTTGACTCCATCGAGCGCGAAGTTTTAAGGAAGCTTGCGCATTGGCGCATCCCTTTGATGTCTGGGCCTTGAACCCGTTCGATTGGAGGCATTTTGGTGTCTTTCTTCCCTGAGCCGCGCGGCAGCGCGGCATATCTTGCGGCCGGTGGCATGCACACGGCCTGGTGCTGGTTGCCGCGCGCGCCGTTTGCGGAATTCCCGAGAAACTGGAGAGCGATAATGACGGCACGATATGGCGGCAGGCTTGTGGCGATCGGCGCCACGGCGCTGCTGACGGCGGCGGTGTTCGTGCTGCCTGCAAAGGCGCAAACCGATGCGAAGGCGGTGATCAAGACCTATTCCGACATCGCGCTTGCCAAGTACGAGGATTCGCTAACCACGGCGCGGACGCTGGACAAGGCGGTCGACGTGCTGCTGGCCAACCCGTCGGCGGAAACGCTCAATGCCGCCCGCGACGCCTGGAAGGCGGCGCGCGTGCCCTACCAGCAGACCGAGGTCTATCGCTTCGGCAACAAGGTCGTCGACGACTGGGAGGGCGAGGTGAATTCCTGGCCGCTGGACGAAGGCCTGATCGACTATGTCGCCAAGAGCTACGGCACGGAATCGGACGCGAATTCTCTCTACACCGCCAATGTGATCGCCAACAAGGAGATCGAAATCAACGGCAAGAAGATCGACGCCTCGACGCTTTCGCCGGAATTCCTCTCCGGGACCTTGCAGCAAGCCGGCGGTATCGAGGCCAACGTCGCTACCGGCTATCACGCCATCGAGTTCCTGCTCTGGGGCCAGGATCTGCATGGCACCGATCCAGGCGCCGGCGAGCGTCCCTATACGGATTACGACTTCAAGAACTGCACCGGCGGCAATTGCGACCGCCGCGCACAGTACCTGAAATCGGCAACTGACCTTCTGGTCTCCGACCTGCAGAAGATGGTCAATGACTGGAAGGAAGACGGCGCCGCGCGCAAGAACCTCGTCGATGGCGAGCCGAACACCGCGATCTCGATCATCTTCACCGGCATGGGCTCGCTCTCCTACGGCGAACTGGCCGGCGAGCGCATGAAGCTCGGCCTGCTGCTGCACGATCCCGAAGAGGAGCATGACTGCTTCTCCGACAACACCTACAATTCTCATCTCTATGATGCAGTCGGCATTCGCGCCGCCTATCACGCCAGCTACACAAGGCTGGATGGTACCGTCGTTTCGGGTCCCTCGGTGCACGACATGGTCAAGGCAGCGGATCCGGCAATCGACAAGGAACTGTCCGACAAGCTCGATGTTTCGGTCGCCAAGATGGAAGCCATCAAGGCACGGGCATTGGCCGGCGAGGCCTACGACCAGCAGATCGCCGAGGGCAATACGGCGGGCAATGCCACCGTGCAGGCGGCAATCGACGCATTGATCGACCAGACCAAGTCGATCGAACGCGCCGTCGGCGCCTTGAAGCTCAACAACATCGCCTTCGAAGGCTCCGACAGTCTCGACGCGCCCGACAAAGTGTTCAAGTAAGCCCCCAGCCAAACGGCGCATCGGAGCGCCGTCAGCCAGAGCGACGAAATGCTGATCTGCCATTGCAACATCATCACCGAGAAGGAGATCGAGCAGACGATCATCGGCCTGCTGGACCAGGATCCCTGGCAGCTCATCGTGCCGGCAAAGGTCTATCACGCCATGCACAAACGGGGTCGCTGTTGCGGCTGCTTCCCAAATGTGGTCGAAACGATCATTCGGGTCACCGAGAACTACCACGCCCGCTCGCAGGCAAGCGGCGTGGACATCGTTTCACATCTGGATCGCGTCAGAGGCCTGCGCGTCCAATACGGGAGCAGGACCCATGAAAGGCGAACCACAGATCATCGAGCGGCTTAACGAGGCTCTCTTTCTGGAGCTCGGCGCCGTCAACCAGTATTGGGTGCATTTCCGCCTGCTCGAGGATTGGGGATACGCCAAGCTGGCCAAGAAGGAGCGGGCGGAATCGATCGAGGAGATGCACCACGCCGATAAGCTCGTCGCCCGCATCATCTTCCTTGAAGGCCATCCCAACCTGCAGTCCGTGGCGCCGCTGCGCATCGGCCAGAACGTCAAGGAAGTGCTCGAATCCGACTTGGCCGGTGAATATGACGCGCGCACTGCCTATAAGCGCTCGCGCGAAATCTGCGAGGAAGCGGGCGACTACGTGACGATGAAACTGTTCGAGGAACTGCTCGCCGACGAGGAAAGCCATATCGACTTCCTCGAGACGCAGCTCGACCTGCTGGCCTCGATCGGTGAGGAAAAGTACGGCCAGCTCAACGCCGCACCGGCGGACGAGGCAGACTAAGGATATGCGGGAATGCGGCGCCTCTTAGACGTCCTGCGCCGCTTGCGGCGGGCCAAGGGCCCGCCGCGCCTCCGGAAAATGCCAGCCATATCGGCTGGTCGGCACGGCATTATTCTGATGCTGGCGCTGACCACTTCTGCCATCGCCGGCGACCTTCTACCCGCCGGTCTCGCCACCACGCGCACCGACCTTAATGCCAAGGATCAGGTGCGCGTCACAGCCATTACCAGGCCGACCACGGATTTTTCCAAGCCCGAGCCTTTCGAACTGATGCAAGGTGGCGCAGGTACCTCGCGGAAAGACATCAGCCGTGCTTCCTTCTCGCAATCTTCGGCCAACATCAGCTTCGAGGAAGAAGGCACCTTCAAGCTCGGCAATGCGCTTTTCCGCAAGAACTGGGTCTCATCGCCGTCCTCGACGCAGGCATCGGATGGGCTCGGACCCTTGTTCAACGAACGGGCCTGCCAGAACTGCCATCTGAAGGATGGACGCGGACGGCCGCCGCAAGCCGATGTTGGCACCACCTCGATGTTCCTGCGGCTGGCGCGCGATGCCAGCAGCGCGGAAGAAAAGGCGGCGCTCGCCGACTATAGGCTGCTCAACCTTCCAGACCCGGTCTATGGCACGCAATTGCAGCAACTGGCCGTGCCTGGTCTCAGGGGTGAGGGCAGGATGCGTGTCGACTATCGGGAACGGAAGGTGGAACTGCCGGACGGCACCGCGGTTTTACTGCGCAAACCCGCCTATACGATCGATGATCTCGGCTACGGGCCGCTCGATCCGCGCACCACGCTGTCGCCGCGCCTGACGCCGCCGATGATCGGCCTCGGCCTCATCGAACAGATCGCGCCGGCCGACATTCTGGCCCGTGCCGACCCTGACGACAGGGATGGCGATGGTATTTCCGGCAAGCCCAACATCGTGCGTGATGGCCTGAGCGGCGAGCTGACGCTTGGCCGTTTCGGCTGGAAGGCGCAGACCGCGTCGATCCGCCAGCAGGCCGCCGATGCCTTTGCCGGCGATATCGGCATCTCGACGCCGGAGGCGCCGAAACACTGGGGCGATTGCACCGCCGCGCAGGAAAAGTGCCTCGCCATGCCCAACGGCGTGCAGGCGCGCCTCGGCCCGGTCGAGGCGCCGGCGCCGGTGATGGATCTCGTCACCTTCTATTCGCGCAACCTGGCGGTGCCGGCGCGACGCGACCTCGCCTCGCCTGAGGTGCTCGCCGGCAAGAAGGTCTTTTATGAAATCGGCTGCGTTGCCTGTCACACGTCGAAATTCGTTACCCGTCGCGATGCACCTGACAAGCCGCAGGCGTTCCAGTTGATCTGGCCTTATTCCGATTTCCTGCTGCACGACATGGGGCCGGATCTTGCCGACGGCCAGGCTGTGGGCGATGCGACCGGCAATGAGTGGCGCACGCCGCCGCTATGGGGCATCGGCCTCACCGAAATGGTCAACGGCAATTCCTTCTATCTGCACGATGGTCGTGCGCGCACTTTGGTCGAGGCCATCCTGTGGCATGGCGGCGAGGCGCAGAAGGCGCGCGACCGCTTTGCCGCCACCAGCGCCACCGAGCGCGATGCATTGGTCAAATTCCTGGGGTCACTTTAATGGCGAAGCGTTTCGCGCTGGTTCTCGTTCTTCCGCTGGTTCTGCTGGGCGCGTTGCCCGCATCGGCCGCGGTGAAAGCCTCTGATGTCATCCAGCGCGCGATCGACGGCTTTGTCCGCCCGGCATATGAGGACCTGCACCAGCATGCGGAAGCCCTCGCCAAAGCCATGCACAAGCTTTGCGGGGCGCCCTCGCAAGCGGACCTAGAAGCGGCGCGAGCCGCGTTCTCGGCTACCGTCTACGCCTGGTCATCGGCCGAGATCATCGGTTTCGGGCCGATCAAGGAGAACAACAGGCTGGAACGCATGCTGTTCTGGCCGGATCGCAAGAGCATCGGTCTGAAGCAGGTGCAGGCGGCGTTGTCGGACAAGGATCCCGCTGCCACCGATCCTGTCCAGCTTGCCGGCAAGAGCGTTGCCATGCAGGGGCTCGGGGCGCTGGAATTCGTGCTCTACGGCGACGGCGCCGACGGCTTGACGGGCAAGGCTGAATCCTATCGCTGCGCTTACGGGGCGGCTGTCGCCGGCAACATCGAAACCATCGCCGCGGACGTCAGCGCTGCCTGGGACAAACCAGATGGATTCGCGGCACTGTGGGCCAATCCGGGGCCGCAAAACACGCTCTATCGCGATGGTAACGAGGCGGTGACCGAACTGGTCGGCGTCTTGATCAACGAACTGGAAATGGTCCGCGATGTGCGCCTGAAGGGTTTTCTGGGCGCCAAGCCCGAGGCCGACAAGCCAAAACAGGCGATCTACTGGCGTTCGCAGAACACCGCCAACGCGCTGGCCGGAAATCTGGCCGGCATCGATGCGCTGTTCCAGGTGTCGAAGCTCGGCAACGCGCTGCCGCCGGATGCGCGCTGGATGGCAGAGTCGATCCACATCCAGCTGCTCAACGGCGTTGCGACCGCCAAGGCCGTCCAGGGCCCGATCGACAAGGCGCTCGCCGATCCGGCGCTGCGCGAAAAACTCGAGCATCTCGCCCTGATCACCTCCAGCCTGTCGACCCTGATCGGCACCAGGCTGACCGCCGAATTCGGCCTGACCGCCGGCTTCTCGTCGCTGGATGGAGACTGAGCATGAAGGGATTGCTCATCGACCGCCGCGATTTCTTGAGGGCCGCCGGCATTGGCTTTGCCGCCGCCGTGACGCCCTCGGCCTGGGCAAATACGCTCGCGGCGGATGCCGTGTTCGCCACCGCCTTCGTCAAGCGCGACGGCAGTTTTGGTGCCGCCGTCCTGTCCGAGGCCGGCAAGGTGCTGCATACGGTTGACCTGCCCGATCGCGGTCATGACGTCACCTTCGATCCGATCTCGAAGCGTTCGGTGGTTTTCGCCCGCCAGCCCGGCACCTTCGCCGTCGTATTCGATCACGCCGGGCGCGACGCCCCGCGGACCATCGCCAGCATCGCAGGCCGGCACTTCTTCGGTCATGGTGTCTTTTCGCCCGACGGCTCTCTGCTCTACGCCACCGAAAACGACTTCGACAACGCCGCTGGCGTGGTCGGCGTCTATGACGCGCGGGCGAAATTCAATCGCGTCGGCGAATTCCCGACCTACGGCATGGGCCCGCACGAACTTCTTCTGCTGCGCGATGGCAAGACGATCGCGGTCGCCAATGGCGGCATCGAGACCCACCCAGACTATGGACGCGCCGAGCTCAACATTGCCACCATGAAACCTTCCTATGTGCTGATCGACCGCGCCACCGGTGACCTGATCGAAAAGCATGAACTGCCGGCCGCCCTGCACCAATTGTCGATCCGTCACATGGATACCGACCAGACAGGCACCGTCTGGTTCGGCTGCCAATACAGGGGCTCCGGCACCGATCGTCCGCTTCTGGTCGGTCGCGCCGCGCGGGGCAAGGAATTGGCATTGCTCGACATGCCGCCGGATGTGCTGTCCGGTTTCCGCAATTATATCGGCTCGGTCGCCGCCAATCCTGGTGCCGGCACCGTCGCCGTCTCCTCGCCGGAAGGCAATTCGCTTGTCGTGATCGATGCGAGCAGCGGCCGGATCGTCTCCTCCAGCGCGCTGGTCGAGGTCTGCGGCGTGGCGCCCGACGGGGCAGGTTTCATGGCCACCACGGGCGCCGGCGAGATCATCGAGGGCGGTGGTGCCACGCGGACGGAACCGGACTATGTCTGGGACAATCACATGCTGCGCATAGGGCCGGCGGCATAAGCTCTTCTGCCGGGCCAAACCGAAGCCGCTTAACAAATTATGCACTACACACTTGCGGTTGCGCGCCATGGCGGGCACAGGGAATTGTTTCTCGAACCGGTCGTTTCATGAAAGTTCTCGCCATCGACTGTGCCGCCAGCCTCTGCGCCGCCTGCGTCTACGACGCGGCGGCTGGGCTGGAGCTTGGCCGCTCGGTGCTTGATCTGGGCAAGGGTCATGCCGAGCACCTGATGGCCGTCATCGCTGACGCGTTGAAGACCGGCGCGACCGACTACGCCGGACTTGGCGCCATTGCCGTCTCTGTCGGTCCGGGTTCCTTCACCGGCCTGCGCGTCGGCGTGTCGACGGCGCGTGGCCTGGCGCTGGCGCTCAAGCTGCCGGCAATCGGGGTGACGACCCTCGAGGCACTGGCCGCCGAGGCGGCCAGTGCCTTTCCTGGCCGCGCCGTGCTGGCGGCGCTTGATGCCGGCCGCGAGGAAATCCATGCCGCACTGTACGATGAAATGTCAGTGTTGACTTACGGTCCGGCCGTGGCCACGCTTGCGGATGCGGTGACGATGGCGTCGGAACGTTCCGCGGTGCTCGCCGGCACGGCAGCGACGCTGATCGCTGACGCGGCCGGCCGCACCTTCGACATCGGGCCTCGGATGGCCACCGCCGACATTCTCACCTACGCCCGGCTGGCTGCCGCAAAGGGGCAGGGCGAAAGGCCGAAGCCGCTTTATCTGCGCGGTGCCGATGCCAAGCCGCAGGCCGGGTTTATACTTTCGAGGCAGAGACCATGATCCCGAAAAGTGGAAGCCGGTTTTCGCGGACAAACGGTCCCGTTCGCCCGGAGACCATGGTCAGACGAGAAAACGAGAATTGATGCGCATACCTTTTCTTCAACCACGTCGCCGCGACTACGCGCTCGAGCCGCTCAGGATCACTGACAGCGCCGCGGTCTCGCTGCTGCACCGCGAGGATTTTGTCCGCCCCTGGACCGATGGTGAGTTCGCCGCCTTGCTCGAACAGGACACCGTGTTCGGTTATGCCGCGCGCGAAACCGGGCAGGGCGCCAAGCCGCCTGTCGGCTTCGTCCTCGCCCGGCTGGCCGCGGGCGAGGGTGAAATCCTGACCGTCGCGGTGGCACGGTCGCATCGTCGCCAGGGCCTGGGCTGGCAGTTGATGGACGCAGTGCTGCGCGAATTGCATTCGCAGCGCGCCGAAGCCTTGTTCCTCGAGGTCGATGAGACCAATGCCGCGGCGATCGCTCTCTATCGTCGGTTGGGTTTTCGGGAAGTCGGCAAGCGTCCGGATTACTACAAGTCGCCCGATCGGGGGCCGACTGGGGCGCTTGTCATGCGCCGCGATCTTCGCTAGCCAGGGACCGCATGATCCCGAAAATCGAATCCGATTTCGGAGAGGATCATGCGCCAGAATTAAGGTGTTACAGCGTCCTTTGCGCGTCCAAGAGGACGCGCGGCGCTGTAATGGTAGGGCGATGATCAAGAAAATCAGGATTTTCCTGGCGCTGGGCCTCGTCGTCGCTGGGTCGCTGGTTTTCGTGCCGCTGCAGATCCTGTCGATGAAGACCGGTTGGTGGCCGGAAACCTTCATCCTCAAAATCTGGCACCGGCTGATCATCCGGGCGCTCGGCATGCGTATCCATGTCAGGGGGGCACTGTCCGACAAACGCCCCTTGCTGGTTGCCTCGAACCACATCTCCTGGACCGACATCATGGTGCTGGGCTCCTTTGCCGATGTGAAATTCATCGCCCGAGCCGACATGGAAGGCTGGCCGCTGATCGGCATGCTGTCAAAACTGCAGCGCACTGTTTTCATCGAGCGCGAACGCAAGCGTTCGTCTGGCGATCAGGCCAGCGAGATCGCCAGACGCATGGCCAAGGGCGATGCCATGGTGCTGTTCGCCGAGGGCTCGACCGGTGACGGCAATGTCGTCCTGCCCTTCAAAAGCACCCTGTTCGGCGCCGCCTCGATGGCCATTTCCGAAGGCGCGGCCGAGCAGGTCTTCATCCAGCCCGTTGCGATCGCCTATACGCGCCTGCACGGCGTACCGCTCGGCCGCCGCCACCGCCCGATCGCAGCCTGGATCGGCGATGAGGACCTGATGCCGCATCTCAAGGTGCTGATGGCCGAGGGCGCGCTCGACGTCGAGGTGCATTTCGGCGAACCGATCGCCTTTGCCAAGGGTTCCAACCGCAAGGAAACGGCCAAGCTGATGGAAGGCCGGGTGCGCGAGATGATGCAGGCGGCCCTCACCGATCCGCTCCCGAGCCGCTGAACCCAGCGGCCCAAGGCAGAATCGTCTGTTTTTTGTCACGGAAAGGCGTTAGAAGCCGCCGGATGGACTTGAACACGATTGAGAGCGACGACATCGGCACTGTGGCCGGACAGCCGGCGGCGAACGCCACGGCAGCCAAGAAGGTCTTCGTCAAGACCTATGGCTGCCAGATGAACGTCTATGATTCACAGCGCATGACCGACGCACTGGTCGCTGACGGCTATACGGCGACCGATGCCATCGGCGAGGCCGATCTGGTGCTGCTCAACACCTGCCATATCAGGGAAAAAGCCGCCGAAAAGGTCTATTCCGAACTTGGCCGCATCCGCGACATGAAGGCCGAGCGGGCCAGCGCTGGCCGCGAGATGCTGATCGGTGTTGCCGGCTGCGTGGCGCAAGCCGAGGGCGCCGAGATCATCCGGCGTTCGCCGGCCGTCGACCTGGTCATCGGTCCGCAGACCTATCACCGTCTGCCCGACGTGCTGGCGCGTGTTCGCGGCGGCGAAAAGATCGTCGAAACCGAGTACGCCATCGAGGACAAGTTCGAGCATCTGCCGCAGCCCAAGCGTGCCGAGGTGATCAAGCGCGGCGTCACCGCCTTCCTCACCGTCCAGGAAGGCTGCGACAAGTTCTGCACCTTCTGCGTCGTGCCCTATACGAGAGGCTCGGAAGTGTCGCGGCCGGTGGCGCAGATCGTCGCCGAGGCCGAGCGCTTGGCCGAGGCCGGGGTGCGCGAGGTGACGCTGCTCGGCCAGAACGTCAACGCGTGGCATGGCCAGGGCGAGACCAAAGGGGGCAAGACCGCGGAATGGGGTCTTGGCCGTCTGCTGTTCCGGCTGGCCGAAATCCCCGGCCTGGCGCGGCTGCGCTACACCACCAGCCATCCGCGCGACATGGACGACGAATTGATCGCCGCACACCGCGACTTGGCCGCCCTGATGCCTTATCTGCACCTGCCGGTGCAATCCGGGTCGGATCGCATTCTGAAGGCGATGAACCGCAGGCATACGGCCAAGGACTATCTGGCGCTGCTCGACCGCATCCGCGCCGCCCGCCCCGATATCGCGCTGTCGGGCGATTTCATCGTTGGTTTCCCCGGTGAGACGGAGGCCGATTTCGAGGCGACCATGGATCTGGTGCGCCAGGTGAACTATGCCTCGGCCTTCTCGTTCAAATATTCGCCGCGTCCCGGTACGCCCGGCGCCGAGATGTCCGACCACGTGCCGGAAGCGGTCAAGGACGACCGCTTGCAGCGCCTGCAGGCACTGCTGTTGAAACAACAGCAGGATTTCGGCTTGAGTTTGATCGGCAGCACCATAGATACGCTGATCGAGAAGCCCGGTCGTCAGGCCGGCCAGAAGGTCGGCCGCTCGCCTTGGCTGCAGCCAGTTATTGTTGATGAAAACGCCGGCGAAATCGGTGACATTATCAAGGTGCGAATCACGAAGACGGGCTACAACAGCCTGTTCGCCGAATTGGCCTGATGGTCTCGGCAGATGAGGAGAGACGGTTGAGCGCAGCGGAGCTGAAGAATCTGCCCCCGGTACCGGCATCCGGGGCTTCTGACATGGCGCACATCGTTTTGACTTTCGACAACAACAAGCTTGCCAGCGCCCTTTACGGCCAGTTCGACGAAAACCTGGCCCGGCTTGAGCAGAAGCTCGGCGTCGACATACGCTCGCGCGGCAACCAGCTGACCATCAAGGGATCCGCTTCGGCCGCCGAACAGGCGCGCCGCGCCTTGGACAATCTCTACGGCATCCTGCAGAAGGGCGTCGATATCAGCCAGTCCGATGTCGACGGGGCCGTGCGCATGGCTATCGCCGCCGACGACCAGCTCACGCTGCCGACATTGGAGCGCAAGGGCAAGGTCTCCGCCGCCCAGATCGCCACCCGCAAGAAGACCATCTATGCCCGCTCCCTGAACCAGGACGCCTATATGCGCGCGCTGGAGCGGTCGGAACTGGTGTTCGGCATCGGTCCGGCCGGCACCGGCAAGACCTATCTGGCGGTGGCGCATGCGGCGATGCTTCTCGAACGCGGCATGGTCGAGCGCATCATTTTATCGCGACCGGCTGTCGAGGCCGGCGAACGGCTGGGCTTCCTGCCGGGCGACATGAAGGAGAAGGTCGATCCCTATCTGCGGCCGCTCTATGACGCGCTCTACGACATGATGCCGGCCGACAAGGTCGAGCGCGCCATTGCCGCCGAAGTAATCGAAATCGCGCCGCTCGCCTTCATGCGCGGCCGCACGCTGGCGCACGCCGCCGTCATTCTCGACGAGGCTCAGAACACCACGCCGATGCAGATGAAGATGTTTCTCACCCGTCTCGGCGAGAACTCGCGCATGATCGTCACTGGCGATCCGACACAGATCGACCTTCCTCCGAGCACCAAGTCGGGCCTGGTCGAAGCCTTGCGTGTCCTCGACGGTGTGGCAGGCGCGGTAACCGTGCGCTTCAACGATGTCGACGTCGTCCGCCATCCGCTGGTGGCGGAAATCGTCAGGGCCTATGACCGCGACGCCAAGCTGGCTCGTGGCCTCGGTGCCGAGAATTGATCTTGACGACGCGGCCTCATGGCTGAGGACAACACATCCGGCGGCGGGAGCCTTCCGGTTCCCGTCGAGATCGATATATCGGTTGAAGCGGGCGACTGGCCCGATGAAGCAAGCCTGACGCGGCTGGTCGATCGCGCGGTTGACGCAGCCTTTGCCGAGACCGGTGCGACGGGTCATTCCGAACTCAGCATTGTTTTTTCCGACGACGCCCATGTCCGTACCTTGAATGCCGGCTGGCGCGGCAAGGACAAGCCTACCAATGTCTTGTCTTTCCCGGCTTTTCCGCCGGCAAAAGGCGGCCCGCTGCCGCCGATGCTCGGCGACATCGTGCTTGCCGCCGAGACGGTGGCGCGCGAGGCGGCACTAGAAGACAAGCCGCTGGAGAACCATATCTGCCATCTCGTCATCCATGGCCTGCTGCATCTCATGGGCCATGATCACGAGGCCGACGCGGAGGCCGAGGAGATGGAAGCCATCGAGCGCGCCGCGCTGGCAAGGCTTGCCATTCCCGATCCCTACGCGTAACTAAAAAAGACCAATTGACCGGACGACGATGAACGACAAACCAGAGACTGCCGCCCGCCCCGATGTCGGCAGTGCGATCAAGGCTTCCGATACGTCGGAAGAGGGATCAGGTCCGAGTACCGTCACCCCTGGTGTTGCCAACACCGGCAGCGCGGCCATCGAGCCGTCGCCTGCCGGCCCCTCCCTGTTCAACCGCGTGCTGGGCCTGTTCCGGCAACGCAACGGCACCAGCCTGCGCGAAGAGATCGCCGGCGCGCTCGCCGAGACGACGAGCGATGTCGAATCCTTCTCGCCTGGCGAGCGCGCCATGCTCAACAACATCCTGCGCCTGCGCGAGGTGCGCGTCGAGGACGTCATGGTGCCGCGCGCCGATATCGAGGCGGTCGAGATCGCCACGTCGCTCGGTGACTTGCTTGGCATGTTCGAACAATCCGGCCATTCCCGCATGCCGGTCTATTCCGAGACGCTCGACGACCCGCGCGGCATGGTCCATATCCGCGACGTGCTGGCCCATATCACCAAGCTGGCGCGCGTCAGGAAGGGCCGTGCAACCCGCAAAACGCCTGTCGCCACGGTTCTCGATCTCGCCCAGGTCGACCTCGCGCGCACCATCGGAGAGCTCAACCTGATCCGGCAGGTCCTGTTCGTGCCGCCGTCGATGCTTGCGTCCGACTTGATGGGCCGCATGCAGACTACGCGCACGCAGATGGCCCTGGTCATCGATGAATATGGCGGCACGGACGGCCTCGTCTCGCTCGAGGACATCGTCGAGATGGTGGTTGGCGACATCGAGGACGAGCACGACGACGACGAGCCGATGATCACCCAGACCGGCGACGGCGTGTTTATCGTCGACGGCAAGGCCGAGATCGACGAGGTCGCCAAGATGATCGGCGAGGATTTCGCCGCCGGTGAACATGGTGAGTATGTCGACACCATTGGCGGCATGATCTTCAACACGCTCGGCCGCGTGCCGGCGCGCGGCGAGGTGGTGCAGGCCATTCCCGGCTTCGAATTCCATGTGCTGGACGCCGATCCGCGCCGCGTCAAGCGCGTTCGCATCGTGCAGAGCCAGAAGGGCGAACGCCGCCGGCGGGCCACGGCGCGCACCGAACAGGCCTGAAAGCCTGCTGTCGCATGACGATCGAAGATCCGTTCAAGCACTCGGTCCTCGGCTCCGGTGTGTTTTACAAAGATCCACGCTCTGCCCTGGATTGGCTTGAAACAGCCTTTGGCTTCGAGCGCAGCATGGTGGTCAGCAATGCCGAGGGAAAGCTGGTCCACGCCGAAATGCGGTTCGGCGATTGCTACCTCATTGTCGATTCTGAATGGGCCGATCATGTCGCGAGCCCGCGTCGGTCCAGGGCAAGAACACGCAATCGGTCTATGTCAGGTTGAAAGACGGCCTGGATGCGCATTGCGAGCAGGCCCGCGCGGCCGGTGCTGCAATAATCCACGAGCCGGCCGACCAGTTCTACGGCGAACGCCAGTATCGGGCGCGCGATCCCGAGGGCCATGTCTGGACGTTCACGCAACCGATGGGTTCTGTTTCTCGTGAAGAGGCCGAGCGGTTGGGTGGCCTGCGCATCGAAGGCTGGCACCGGTAGAGAGCGGCCGGTAACCACGCCGGCGTTTGGAGCGCGCGGCGCGGCCTGATAAATCTTAGCTCCTGATTCGCGCGACGGAAATACGCATGGAGCGCCTTGCCGGCCGGATAATTCTGCTTTGGGGTTGGCGGCGTTCGCTTGTGGCGTTTTTCGCTGGGGCGCTGACGGTTCTGGGCCAGGCGCCTTACGATTTCTTTGCCGCCTGTTTCATTTCGTTTCCGCTGCTGGTCTGGCTGCTCGATGGCGCGACCGGCGAAGCCTCGGGCAGCCTGTTGCGGCGCCTGCGGCCGGCTTTCGCCGTCGGCTGGTGGTTCGGCTTCGGTTATTTCCTCGCCGGCCTTTGGTGGATCGGCTCGGCGCTGCTGGTCGAGGCCGACGACTTTGCCTGGGCGCTGCCGTTCGCGGTGGTCGGCATTCCCTTCGCGCTCGCATTTTTCTACGGCTTCGCAACGGTGGTCGCGCGGCTCCTGTGGAGCAGCGATATCGGCCGTATCGCTGCCCTTGCCTTCGGTTTTGCGCTGGCGGAGTGGCTGCGCGGCTTCCTGTTCACCGGTTTCCCCTGGAACGCCATCGGCTACGCGGCGATGCCGGTGCCGCTTTTGATGCAGAGCGTCTCGATGACCGGCATGATCGGCATGAACGCGCTCGCGGTTTTCCTTTTCGCGCTGCCGGCGCTGCTGGCGGCGCGTCGGCATCTTCGGCTGGGCGCCGCGCTGTTTGTCGTGCTCGCCGCCGCCCATGTCGGCTTTGGCTATGTCAGGCTCAACGCCCCCGAAAAGCCGGCGACGCGCAGTCTCGATGTCCGCATCGTCCAGCCGGCCGTGGATCTGTCGGAAAAATGGGATGCCTCGGTGCGCGACCGCATCTTCGCCACCTTGCTGGGCCTCTCCGCAAAGGCACCGGACCCAGGTCACGAAAAACCGCAATTGATTCTCTGGCCGGAAACCTCGGTACCGTTCCTTTTCACGGAGCGCCCTGACGCCTTGACGGCGCTGGGCGACATGCTGGGCGACGGCCAGATGCTGATCGCCGGCGTCGTGCGTGAGGAGGGCGGCTCGGCGGCCAGCGCCGACAGCCGCTACTACAACTCCGTGGTGGCGATCAACGACAAGGGCGAGATCGCCGACGCCGTGGACAAGGTCCATCTGGTGCCGTTCGGCGAGTACCTGCCTTTCGCCGACCTGCTCGCTCGTTTCGGCATCGAACAGCTCGTCGCCGGGCCGCTGACGTTCACGGCCGGCAACGAGCGTCATGCCATCACGCTTCCGGGCGGCATTCGTGCCCTGCCATTTATCTGTTATGAGGTGATCTTTCCCGATCTGGTGGCAGTTGACGCTACGTCAGCGCAGCTTATTGTGAACGTTACCAACGATGCATGGTTCGGCGACACGCCGGGACCGTATCAGCATTTCAGACAGGCCCAGATTCGCGCGGTGGAGAATGGATTGCCCTTGTTGCGTGCTGCCAACAACGGCATCTCGGCCGTGGTCGACGCCCGTGGCCGCGTCATCGACGCCCTTGCGATCGACGCGCGCGGAGCCATCGATGTGAAGGTGCCTGTTTCCGCACAGACGGTCATTTCGTCCAGCCAGCGGCGCATTAACGGAATGCTGATCATGTTGCTGTTTGCGCTTGTAGGGGGGCTGTTGAACGTAAGGCAAAAGCTACGGGTGAATTGACAGCTGGCACATTAGAAACTCATACTGTACCGCCTGAAAATTTCTCGAAGCTGGTGGATCGTTCTGTTGGGGCAGTCGCCTCCGGCTTTCTTTGGGCAGGAAAAAATCACAAAGCCGAAAAAATTCGGCGAGGAAAAAATGACAGAAGAAAACAAGAAGAAACCCAATCCCATCGATATTCACGTGGGAAGCCGGGTCCGGCTTCGCCGCAATATGCTCGGAATGAGCCAGGAAAAGCTGGGCGAGAATCTCGGCATCACGTTCCAACAAATCCAGAAATATGAAAAGGGCACCAATCGCGTCGGTGCCAGCCGCCTGCAGGCGATTGCCTCCATACTCGGCGTCCCCGTCGCCTTCTTTTTCGAGGATGCGCCAGGCCAGGAATTGACTGCCAACCGCGGCTTTGCCGAGGATAGTTCGATGGCTTTCGCTGTTGAGTTCTGCGGCAGTCCCGAAGGACTTCAGCTCAACCGGGCCTTTGTCAAGATCGCCGACGTCAAGGTGCGCCGCAGGATCATTGACCTGGTGAAATCGCTCGCCGAGGACGATCTCGACTGATCCGCAATGCGCTTTGCACCGGCGGCATGCGCCGCCGGTGGCACAAGATATCGCCTCCGACATTCAGGCCAGAGCCGCGGCAGCGCTTGACGAGCAGCGCTTTGCCCCGCTAACACGTGGCGCGCCAAAATCGGCAGCCTGCCGATCGTTTTTCAAGAGGGGACACCCGTGACGCGGCAGAACTACTTCTTTACCTCGGAATCCGTAGCCGAGGGCCATCCCGACAAAGTCTGTGACCGCATCTCCGACGAAATCGTCGATCTGGTCTATCGTGAAGCCAAGAAGACCGGCATGGACCCATGGAAAGTCCGTGTCGCCTGCGAGACGCTCGCGACCACCAACCGGGTCGTCATCGCCGGTGAAGTGCGCGTTCCCGAGACGTTGTTGAAGAAGGACAAGGCCGGCAACATCCTCAAGGATGCCGCGGGCCACCCCGTCGTCAACCCGGCGAAGTTCAAATCCGTCGCCCGCAAGGCGATCCGTGAGATCGGCTACGAGCAGGCCGGCTTTCACTGGAAGACGGCCAAGATCGAGGTCCTGCTGCATGGCCAGTCGCCTGATATCGGCCAGGGCGTCGACAATGCCGCCGACCGTCAGGGCGAGGAAGGTGCCGGCGACCAGGGCATCATGTTCGGCTATGCCTGCCGCGAGACGCCGGACCTGATGCCGGCGCCGATCTACTACAGCCACAAGATTCTCGAACTGCTGGCAGCGGCCCGCCACGAAAACAACGGTGAGGCCGGCAAGCTCGGGCCGGACGCGAAAAGCCAGGTCACCGTGCGCTATGTCGACGGCAAGGCCGCCGAGGCGACGCAGATCGTGCTGTCGACCCAGCATCTGGATTCAAGCTGGGATTCCAAGAAGGTCCGCAAGGTCGTGGAACCTTATATCCGCGAGGCATTGGGCGACCTCAAGATCGCTGACGATTGCATGTGGTACATCAACCCGACCGGCAAGTTCGTCATCGGCGGTCCGGATGGCGATGCAGGCCTGACCGGCCGCAAGATCATCGTCGACACCTATGGCGGCGCAGCCCCCCATGGCGGCGGCGCCTTTTCCGGCAAAGATACCACCAAGGTCGACCGGTCGGCTGCCTATGCGGCGCGCTACCTAGCCAAGAATGTCGTGGCGGCGAAGCTCGCCGAGCGCTGCACCATCCAGCTTTCCTACGCCATCGGTGTCGCCCAGCCGCTATCGGTCTATGTCGACCTGCACGGCACCGGCAAGGTCGACGAGGCAAAGCTCGAGGACGCGCTGCGCAGCGTGATGGACCTGTCGCCGTCAGGCATCCGCCGTCATCTCGACCTCAACAAGCCGATCTACGCCAAGACGTCGTCTTACGGCCATTTCGGCCGCAAGGCTGGCCGTGACGGGTCTTTCTCCTGGGAAAGGACCGATCTGGCCAAGGCGCTCAAGGATGCTGTCGCGGCCTGAGGGCGGCGGCAGGACTGGCGCCAGTCGATGAGTGACGCGGACAGGCCAAGCCGCACGACCGAAGCCTTCTTCGGTCGCCGGCGCGGCAAGCCCGTGCGCCCGCTGCAGGCCGCGGCGCTGGAAAGCGGGCTTGGCAAATACCGGCTCGATCTGACGGCCGAGGCACCGCCAGACCTGCGCGTCCTGTTTGCAGCAGAGGTTTCGGCGGTTCGGCTCGAGATCGGCTTTGGCGGCGGTGAACATCTCCTGCATCGCGCCATCGAGGCGCCCGCGACAGGCTTCATAGGCGTCGAGCCCTTCGTCAACGGCATGGCCAAGATGATGATGGCCGTGCGGGCAGCGCCGCTGGCCAATCTCAGGGTCTACGACGACGACGCCACCCAGTTGCTTGACTGGTTGCCGCCGGCCTCGCTCGACGGCATCGATCTTCTCTATCCCGATCCCTGGCCAAAGAAAAAACACTGGAAGCGGCGTTTCGTCAGTCCGGTCAATCTCGATCGTTTCGCACGCGTCCTGAAACCCGGCTCGAAATTCCGCTTTGCGTCCGACATCGACACTTATGTGAACTGGACCTTGCTGCATTGCCGGGCGCATGGCGCTTTCGCATGGCAGGCTGCGGAAGCGGCGGACTGGCATCGCTCCTATGAGGGCTGGCCCGGCACGCGCTATGAGGCAAAGGCCATTCGCGAGGGGCGCCGGCCGGCCTATCTGACTTTCGTCAGGACCTAGGTCCGCCCAACCGGCAACCTGCCGGGAGGACGGGGTCGAATGCCTGTTGGAGTCAGAAACGACCGATCCTGTTGAATACGGCCGGATCCATGCCGAGATTGCGCAGGTCGTCGGCTCTGGGCTTGCGCCCGGCTTCCACGGCGCGAGACGCGGCAACGGCGCTGCCGAATGTGGTGAACAGATCGCCCAAGGCGGAGAATATCCTGCGGTTGCTCATGGTCTTGTCCTTTCGCGCGCCAGCGCGCCAATTCAATTCGTTTGATGGCTAATAAATAAGAGCGCGCCGCCGGCTCTCACAGGCGGATTGCCGCATGGCGGCCATGCGCCTGGAACAACCCTGAACCCACAGGCTTTCGTCCGGCCGGGACTGCGGACTTGAAACACGAACCGTGTTCGTTTATATCAGCCTCAAATTCTTGGTCGGTATGACGAAGAGTGGGTCCACCCGGTCCCGCTCTTTTTTATTACCTGCCGATAGGTTCGAGACCAACGATAGGCAACGATGACTGGAACGGCAAACGAAGGTGACGATCGCATCATCCGCGAAAGCGGCATCGATGCGCGCATTGCGCTGATCGTCCAGCCGGTGCTGCGCGGCATCGGCTTTCGCCTCGTGCGCGTGCATCTGTCCGGCCAGAACGGGCTGACGCTGCAGATCATGGCCGAGCGTGAGGACGGCACCATGACCGTCGAGGATTGCGAAGAGGTCAGCCGCGCGGTGTCGCCGGCGCTCGACGTCGACGATCCGATCGAAAAGGCCTATCACCTCGAAGTCTCTTCGCCCGGCATCGATCGGCCTCTGGTGCGTAAATCGGATTTCGTGACCTGGACCGGTCATCTGGTGAAGATGGAAACATCGGTCGTCGTCGCCGACCGCAAGCGCTTCAAGGGCAAGATCGCCGAAGCCGGTGAGAACGACGTGCTGATCGAGCGCGACAAGGCGGCCTATGGCGAGGAGCCGACAGTGCGCGTGCCCTACGATGCCATTGCCGATGTCAGGCTGATCCTGACCGACGACCTCATTCGCGAAGCGTTGTCCAAGGACAACAGGGAGCGCAAGGAAGCCAAGAGACGCCGCGGTGAACCGGACGACGATGTGTCCGAGGGTACGGAACCGGACGCCACGGAAGAACACGAACAGGAAATTTGATTGAGCTGCCGGGCGCAAAGGTCCGGCGAACAGGCTCGGGAGAAAGAACATGGTTGTAAGCGCCAACAGACTTGAACTGCTGCAGATTGCCGACGCGGTCGCGCGTGAGAAGTCGATCGACAAGTCGATCGTCATCGCCGCCATGGCCGATGCGATCCAGAAGGCGGCACGTTCGCGTTATGGCCAGGAGACCAACATTCGCGCCGACATCAACCCGAACACCGGCGAGATGAAGCTGCAGCGGCTGATGGAAGTGGTCGAGAAGGTCGACGATTACGCCACCCAGATCGCCATTTCCTCGGCGCGTGAGCGCAATCCCGACGCCCAGCTTGGCGATTTCATCGCCGAACTGCTGCCGCCGATGGACTTCGGCCGCATCGCCGCCCAGTCTGCCAAGCAGGTCATCGTGCAGAAGGTGCGCGAGGCCGAGCGTGACCGTCAATACGACGAATACAAGGACCGTATCGGCGAGATCGTCAACGGCACCGTCAAGCGCGTCGAGTATGGCAACGTCATCGTCGATCTCGGCCGTGGCGAGGCGATCATCCGCCGCGACGAGCTGATCCCGCGCGAAAACTACAAATATGGCGATCGCGTGCGTGCCTATGTCTACGACGTGCGGCGCGAGCAGCGCGGCCCGCAGATATTCCTGTCGCGCACCCATCCGCAGTTCATGGCCAAACTCTTCACCATGGAAGTGCCGGAGATCTATGACGGCATCATCGAGATCAAGTCGGTCGCCCGCGACCCGGGCTCGCGCGCCAAGATCGCCGTCATTTCGCGTGACAGCTCGATCGATCCGGTCGGCGCCTGCGTCGGTATGCGCGGCAGCCGCGTCCAGGCCGTCGTCGGCGAATTGCAGGGCGAGAAGATCGACATAATTCCGTGGTCGCCTTCGGCGGCCTCCTTCATCGTCAATGCGCTGCAGCCGGCGGAAGTCGCCAAGGTCGTGCTCGACGAGGATGCGGAGCGTATCGAAGTGGTGGTTCCCGACGATCAGCTGTCGCTGGCCATCGGCCGCCGCGGCCAGAACGTGCGCCTTGCCTCGCAGCTCACCGGCTGGGACATCGACATCCTGACCGAGGCCGAGGAATCCGAGCGCCGCCAGAAGGAATTCGTCGAGCGCTCGGCGCTGTTCATGGAAGCCCTCGATGTCGACGAGATGGTCGGCCAGGTGCTGGCCTCGGAAGGCTTCACCAGCGTCGAGGAAGTCGCCTATGTTGATGCCGGCGAGATCGCCTCGATCGACGGCTTCGATGAGGATACAGCCTCGGAAATCCAGACCCGCGCCCGCGAATATCTGGAGAAGATCGAGGCCGAGCACGACGAGAAGCGCAAGGCGCTGGGCGTTTCGGATGATCTGCGCGAACTCCCCGGCGTCACCACCGCCATGATGGTGACGCTCGGCGAGGATGGCGTGAAGACGATCGAGGATTTCGCCGGCTATGCCGCCGACGACCTCACCGGCTGGAAGGAACGCAAGGACGGCGAGACCAAGGTCTATCCCGGCGTGCTGGCCAATCACGGCGTTTCGCGCGCCGATGCCGAGCAGATGGTTCTGGCCGCTCGCCTCAAGGCCGGCTGGATCACCGAAGACGAGCTTGCGGCCGAAGAAGAAACGGCCGACGAAGCCGTTGGTGCGTGAGGTGAAACCGCATCGCACACAACCCGCCCTTGGACGAGATGAACGATCGCACCTGCATCGTCACCCGCAAACAGGCCGAACCGGATGAACTGATCCGGTTCGTCGTCGGCCCGGATTCGGCCGTCGTTCCCGATCTCAAGAGAAATCTGCCCGGCCGTGGTTGCTGGGTGAGTGCGGACCGCCTACATATCGAGAAGGCGGCGGCCAAGAACCTTTTTGCCCGCGCCTTCAAGGCACAGGTGGTCGTGCCGCCCGATCTCGGCGGCATGGTTGACGGGCTGCTTTCCAGATACGCTCTCGGTATGCTGGGTCTTGCCCGCAAGGCAGGCTCGATTTCGCTAGGCGCTACCAAGGTCGAGAGCGCGGTGCGCGGCGGACTGGCGCTTTTCGTGCTCCACGCGACCGAAGCGTCCGAGGATGGCGTGCGCAAGATCAGCCAGGCGCGGCGGGCGACCGTCCATATCGGCGGCCCCTCCATCCTTGCCTACAAACTTTTCTCCGAGGCCGAGTTGAGCTTGGCATTGGGGGGTACAAATGTGATACATGCTGCCGTCCTCGCGGGAGACGCGGGTAAGGCGGTCCAGAAGCGCATGGTTGCGCTCGACCGATATCGGGGCGGTACCCCGGACGATCTTGCAATGCTTGCGGCCGTTGCTGACGAAGATGATGCCGCAGAGGATATGGAATGAGCGATACGAAATCGGGCGACGACAAGACGTTGAGTGTTACACCGAAGAAGACCTTGACGCTGAAGCGCCCCGGCATGGAACAGGGCACCGTGCGCCAGAACTTCTCGCACGGCCGTACCAAGTCGGTCGTGGTCGAGACCAAGAAGCGCAAGTTCTCGCTGCCCGGCGACAAGCCGGAGCCGGCCGCGGCTCCGCCTGCGCCCGTCTTCACGCCGAAGCCGGCGGTCGTGGCGGCGCCTGTCGTCCAGGAAGCGCCCAAGGCGCCACCCCCGCCGCCGGCTCCGGTCGAGCGCAGCGGCATGGTGCTGAACGAATTGTCGCGCAGCGAGATGGAAGCGCGCCGCAGGGCGCTCGAGGGCTCGAAGGTCCGCGAGGTCGAAGACCGTCAGCGGGCCGCCGAGGACGCCAAGCGCCGCGCCGAGGACGAAGAGCGCCGCAAGCGCGAACGTGAGGATTCGGCGCGCCGCCAGGCCGAGGAAGAGGCACGGTTGCAGACCGAGGCCGAATCGCGCCGCCGCGCCGAGGAAGAGGCGCGCCGCCGCGCACCGCAAGCCGCCGAGTTGGCGACCGCCGACGAGGAGGAAGAGGTCAAGCCGAAGCGGGCGACCGCCGGCGCACCGGTGCGCCGCCTGGTCACGCCCGAAGTGGCGCGCCCGGCAAAGCCCACCAAGAGCGAGGAAGACCGCCGCCGTGG
The DNA here is from genome assembly GCF_020165315.1 of Mesorhizobium sp. BR115XR7A. NCBI lineage: Bacteria > Pseudomonadati > Pseudomonadota > Alphaproteobacteria > Hyphomicrobiales > Phyllobacteriaceae > Mesorhizobium > Mesorhizobium sp. BR115XR7A. Next base: position 157,352 of record NZ_JAIUHW010000007.1, on the reverse strand, counting down.
CAAGCTGACACTGAACTCCGCGCTGTCCGACGAGGATGCCCGGGCTCGTTCGCTGTCGTCGATGCGTCGCCGCCAGGAAAAATTCAAGCGCGCGATGCACAACGAGCCGCGCGAGAAGGTCATGCGCGAAGTGATCCTGCCCGAGACCATCACCATCCAGGAACTGGCGCAGCGCATGTCGGAGCGTGCTGTCGACCTGGTCAAGTATTTCATGAAGCAGGGCCAGATCCTGAAGCCAGGCGACGTCATCGACGCCGACACGGCCGAACTGGTCGCCACCGAATTCGGTCATACGGTCCGCCGCGTTGCCGAGTCCGACATCGAGGAAGGCCTGTTCAACATCGCCGACAATGCCGAGGACCTGGTGTCGCGTCCGCCGGTCGTGACCATCATGGGCCACGTCGACCACGGCAAGACCTCGCTGCTCGATGCGATCCGCAATGCCAATGTCGTTTCCGGCGAGGCCGGCGGCATCACCCAGCATATCGGCGCCTATCAGGTCGAGAAGAACGGTCAGAAGATCACCTTCATCGACACGCCCGGCCACGCCGCTTTCACGGCGATGCGCGCCCGTGGCGCCCAGGCGACCGACATCGCCATCCTGGTGGTCGCGGCCGACGACAGCGTCATGCCGCAGACGATCGAATCGATCAGCCACGCCAAGGCGGCCGGCGTTCCGATCATCGTGGCGATCAACAAGATCGACAAGCATGACGCCGATCCGCAGAAGGTGCGTTCCGAACTGTTGCGCCATGAGGTCTTCGTCGAATCCATGGGCGGTGAAGTGCTGGACGTCGAAGTGTCGGCGACCAAGGGCACCAATCTCGACAAGCTGCTCGAGGCGATCCTGCTGCAGGCCGAAATCCTCGACCTCAAGGCCAACCCCGACCGTACCGCCGAGGGCGTCGTCATCGAGGCGCAGCTCGATAAGGGCCGTGGTCCCGTCGCCACCGTTCTGGTGCAGACCGGCACCTTGATGCCGGGCGACATCCTCGTCGCCGGCAATGAGTGGGGCCGCGTGCGCGCTCTGGTCAACGATCGCGGCGAGCAGATCAAGGAAGCACCGCCGGCGATGCCGGTCGAGGTGCTCGGCCTTCAGGGAACGCCGCAGGCCGGCGACCGCTTCGCCGTGGTCAACAACGAGGCCCGTGCCCGCGAGATCACCGAATATCGCCAGCGTCTGGCGCGCGAGAAGGCGGTGGCCAGGCATGCCGGCCAGCGCGGCTCGCTCGAACAGATGATGTCGCAGTTGCAGACGAGCGGGCTGAAGGAATTCCCGCTGGTCATCAAGGGCGACGTGCAGGGTTCGATCGAGGCGATCAATGCCGCGCTCGACAAGCTTGGGACCGACGAGGTTCGTGCGCGCATCGTTCATTCCGGCGCCGGCGCCATCACCGAAAGCGACGTCTCGCTGGCGGAAACGTCTGGCGCGGCGATCATCGGCTTCAACGTTCGCGCCAATGTGCAGGCACGTGCCGCGGCCGCGGCCGCGGGCATCGAGATCCGCTATTATTCGATCATCTACAACCTCGTGGATGACGTGAAGGCGGCTCTGTCGGGCCTGCTCTCGCCGGAGCGTCGCGAGACCTTCATCGGCAATGCCGAGATCCTCGAGATCTTCGACATCACCAAGGTCGGCAAGATCGCCGGCTGCCGTGTCACCGAAGGCAAGGTCGAGCGTGGTGCGGGCGTACGCCTGATCCGCGATAACGTCGTCATCCACGAAGGCACGCTGAAGACCCTGAAGCGCTTCAAGGACGAAGTTTCGGAAGTCCCGGGCGGCCAGGAATGCGGCATGGCCTTCCAGAACTACGAGGACATGCGCGTCGGCGACGTCATCGAGTGCTTCCGCGTCGAGATGGTGACCCGCACACTCTGAGGTCGAGTGACTTGTCGATATCGGGCGGTGGTCGAAAGACCGCCGCCCCAAGCCTGTTGACCGTAAGCCTGTTGAGAATAATCATTTGAGACATGCGGCACTGTCCCATCCCGCGCCTCACGCTTCAGGATCGAGAAAAATGCCCCGTTCCACCACATCAAGCCCATCCCAGCGCATGTTGCGCGTCGGTGAACAGGTGCGCCATGCGCTCTCGGAAACCCTGCAGCGCGGGGACATCATCGACCCGTTGATTGAAAATACCGTCGTTTCGGTGTCGGAAGTGCGGATGTCGCCGGATCTCAAGATCGCCACAGCCTTCGTTTCTCCGCTCGGCGCAAAGGATACCGACGCCGTGATCGAAGCGCTGAACAAGCATGCCAAGTTCGTGCGCGGCCGCGTCTCCGGCGCGCTCCGGCAGATGAAGTACATGCCGGAGTTCCGTTTCCGGCTGGATACGTCCTTCGACAATTTCGCCAGGATCAACGACCTGCTGAAGTCACCCGAAGTGGCACGCGACCTGGATAGCGACGACAACAAGGAAGAAGAATAATGGGGCGTCGCGGCAAGAAGAAGGGCCGGCCGGTCTCCGGCTGGGTGGTGCTGGACAAGCCGGTCGGTATGGGCTCGACCGAGGCCGTCTCCAAGATCAAATGGCTGTTCCAGGCCGAAAAGGCCGGCCATGCCGGCACGCTCGACCCTCTTGCCTCCGGCATGCTGCCGATCGCGCTCGGCGAGGCCACCAAGACCGTGCCCTACGTGCAGGACGGCGCCAAGATTTACCGTTTCACCGTTGCCTGGGGACAGGAGCGGTCGACCGATGACCTCGAAGGTCCGGTGACGAAAGAGGCCGATCAGCGTCCATCGGAAGCCGATATCCGGGTGTTGCTGCCGAAATACACCGGCGTCATCATGCAGACGCCACCGCAATTTTCCGCGATCAAGATTGCGGGTGAACGCGCCTACGACCTCGCCCGCGAAGGCGAGACGGTCGACATACCGCCGCGCGAGATCGAGATCGGCCGGCTCGACATTGTCGAGCACAAGCCGGACCAGACGATTTTCGAGGTCGAATGCGGCAAGGGCACTTATGTGCGTTCGCTGGCCCGCGACATGGGCCGCGACCTCGGCTGCTTCGGCCATATCAGCGAACTGCGCCGGGTCGAGGTCGAGCCGTTTACGCCAGAGGACTTCGTCACCATCGCCGAACTCGAGGCCGCGCGCTTCGGCGCGCAAGGTGACGATAAACCGGATCCGGAGGCAGATGCCGCGGACGCAGTGGAGATGCCTATCGATTTCGGCGCCATCGACGGGCTTCTCGTCGACACCTCGGCGGCGCTCGACTGCCTGCCGCAGATCGCGATCAGCGACGATGCCGCGACCAAGATCCGCCTCGGCAATCCGGTCATCATTCGTGGCCGTGACGCGCCGGTGGAGGCGGAAGAAGCCTGTGCGACGGCGCGCGGCAAGCTCGTCGCCATCGGCGCTATCGAGCAAGGCATGTTCAAGCCCAAGCGGGTCTTTGCCGGGTGACCGGTCTGATCGCGATGGCGGTATAGGACAAGCAGGTTCGACGGGTGGGGGCATGGCAAAGGCCGAGGTGGTGAAAAAACGGGCGCCGGTGAAGACGAGGCGGCCTCCGGTTGGCGCCTCGCCCGGCACGCTGATCGCCGATCCGGCGGCGCGGCGCTCCGAACTGCGGCTGACCTTGATCTCGCCGCAGAAGTTCAAGACCATCGAGAACGCCAGCATCGACGATGTCGAGGCCAGTTGCCGGAAATGGCCCGTCATCTGGCTCGACTGCACCGGCCTTGCCAACATCCAATTGATCGAGGAGATCGGCCGCATCTTCAGCCTGCATCCGCTGGCGCTGGAGGACGTCGTCAACACCGGCCAGCGGCCGAAAGTCGACTTCTTCGAGGATCACGCCTTCGTCGTCATGCGCATGATCGACGATGTCACGTCGCATCGCTACGAGCAGATCGCTCTCTTCCTCGGCGAGAACTTCGTCGTCACCTTCCAGGAGCGCGAAGGCGATCCGTTCGATCCGGTGCGCAAGCGGATCGAGAGTTCGGCCCCCAACCGGTTGCGCACGCGCGGCGCCGACTATCTCGCCTATGCGCTGATCGACGCCATCGTCGACAGCTATTTTCCGCCGATCGAGGCTGCCGGCGACCTGGTCGACAGCATTGAGGACCAGATGCTGCATTCGACGCACAAGCACCAGATGCGGCAGCTGCACGAATTGCGGCGCGATGCCAATGTTTTGAAAGGCGTGCTGTGGCCCATGCGCGATGCGCTGGCAACGCTGATCCGCAACGACGTGGCCTATGTCACAGCCGAGACCAAGGTCTTCCTCAACGATACGCTCGACCATTCGCTCAGGCTGATCGAGCTGGTCGAGACCCAGCGCGACATGCTGACCGGCCTGATCGAAATGCATCTGTCGCTGAGCCAGGCCCGCACCAACGATGTCATCTCCTATCTCACCATCGTTTCGGTCATCTTCATGCCGCTCACCTTCCTGGTCGGCATCTGGGGCATGAACTTCGACCCCGCCAGCTCGCCATGGAATATGCCGGAGCTGAAGGCGTACTACGGCTATCCCTTGTCTCTGCTGTTCATGGCTGCCGTCGCTGTCGGGCTGATTGCATTCTTCAAATGGAAGAAATGGCTTTGACCGGGTTTAAACCTGTCATTTGAGCCTCAAAAGCCGGCTTGTGAATTGGGCTGGTGTTTTTCTGGGAATTGCACTATATGCGCCGCAGCATAGCGCCTTGACGCTTTGCATGCACGGCCCCTGCTGGACGACATCCCGGCTGCGGGCGACCCGTTTCCTCAAACAGATAAGGAAAAACACGATGTCGATTACTGCCGAGCGCAAACAGGAATTGATGGGTGAATTCGCAACCGCCAAGGGCGATACCGGGTCTCCGGAAGTCCAGGTGGCCATCCTTTCCGAGCGCATCAAGAACCTGACCGACCATTTCAAGGACCACAAGAAGGATAACCATTCCCGCCGTGGTCTGCTCGCTCTCGTGTCCCAGCGCCGCAGCCTGCTTGATTATCTCAAGCGCAAGGACGACTCGCGCTATCAGACACTGATCGAGAAGCTCGGTCTGCGCCGTTGACGAATTGACCGGCGGGCTTTCTTCGGAGAGCCCGCCGGTCGCGCATTCTGCCAGTCGCATAGGCTGGCCAGACCCGGTTTCGAGCGTGCAAAGGGCCGTTCGAAACCGCCCATGGACGGTCATGGGGCAGGATTGCAGGACGCTCGCGCGCGCTTGTCGCGCCTAAATCACCCGAGCTTCCCGTTGTCTTGCCCGTGGCTGCCCGAGAAAGGAAGCCAGGCAAAGGGCATCCGCGCACCGTGAAACGGCGCGGCCCTTTCCGCTTATTAAGGACAAGACATGTTCAATCACCACAAAGTGGAAATCGAATGGGGCGGTCGTCCGCTCATCCTGGAGACCGGCAAGATCGCGCGCCAGGCCGACGGCGCGGTGCTCGCCACCTACGGCGAGACCAAGGTTCTCGCCACCGTCGTTTCGATGAAGGAGCCCAAGCCCGGTCTCGACTTCTTTCCGCTGACCGTCAATTACCAGGAAAAGACCTATGCCGCCGGCAAAATCCCGGGCGGCTATTTCAAGCGCGAAGGCCGTCCGAGCGAGAAGGAAACGCTGGTTTCCCGTCTCATCGACCGCCCGATCCGCCCGCTCTTCGCCGCCGGCTACAAGAACGACACGCAGATCGTCGTCACCGTCGTCCAGCACGATCTCGAAAATGACCCGGACATCCTGTCGATCGTCGCCACCTCGGCGGCCCTGACCCTGTCGGGCGTTCCCTTCATGGGCCCGATCGGCGGCGCGCGCGTCGGCTACATCAATGGCGAATATGTGCTGAACCCGCATGTCGACGAGATGCAGGAGTCCAAGCTCGACCTCATCGTCGCCGGCACCACTGATGCCGTGCTGATGGTCGAGTCGGAAGCCAAGGAACTCGGCGAAGAGCTGATGCTCGGCGCTGTCATGTTCGGCCACAAGGGTTTCCAGCCGGTCATCGACGCCATCATCAAGCTGGCGGAAGTTGCCGCCAAGGAGCCGCGCGACTTCACCGCGCCGGATTATTCGGCGCTTGAGGCCGAGATGCTGAAGATCGTCGGCGACGAGCTCAGCAATGCCTACAAGAACGTCGACAAGCAGAAGCGCTACGCCGCCGTCGACGCCGTCAAGGCGAAGGTCAAGGCCGCGTTTGCCCCGGCTGAAGGCGAGGACGCAAAGTACACCTCCGAACAGATCGGCTCGGTATTCAAGGAATTGCAGGCGAAGGTCGTTCGCTGGAACATCCTCGACACTGGCGCGCGCATCGATGGCCGCGATTTGAGCACGGTTCGCAAGATCGTCTCCGAAGTCGGCGTCCTGCCGCGCACCCATGGTTCGGCGCTGTTCACCCGCGGCGAGACCCAGGCGCTGGTGGTTGCCACGCTCGGCACCGGCGAGGATGAGCAGTACGTCGATTCCTTGACCGGCATGTACAAGGAGAAGTTCCTCCTTCACTACAACTTCCCTCCCTACTCCGTCGGTGAGACGGGCCGCATGGGTTCGCCGGGCCGCCGCGAAATCGGCCATGGCAAGCTCGCCTGGCGCGCCATCCGTCCGATGCTGCCCTCCGCCGACCAGTTCCCCTACACGCTGCGCGTCGTCTCGGAGATCACCGAGTCCAACGGCTCGTCCTCGATGGCTACCGTCTGCGGCACCTCGCTGGCGCTGATGGATGCCGGCGTGCCGCTGGCCAAGCCGGTGGCCGGTATCGCCATGGGCCTGATCAAGGAAGGCGAGCGCTTCGCCGTGCTCTCCGACATCTTGGGCGACGAGGATCACCTCGGCGACATGGACTTCAAGGTTGCCGGCACCGAAGGCGGCATCACCTCGCTGCAGATGGACATCAAGATCGACGGCATCACCGAGGAGATCATGAAGATCGCCCTTGGCCAGGCCAAGGACGGTCGCCTGCATATCCTCGGCGAGATGTCCCATGCCCTGACCGGCGCCCGCCCTGAACTCGGCGAGTTCGCGCCGCGCATCGAGGTCATGCACATCCCGACCGATAAGATCCGCGACGTCATCGGTTCGGGCGGCAAGGTCATCCGCGAGATCGTCGAGAAGACCGGCGCCAAGATCAACATCGAGGACGACGGCACGGTCAAGATCGCTTCGTCGAACGCCAAGGAGATCGAGGCGGCGAAGAAGTGGATCCACACCATCGTCGCCGAGCCGGAAGTCGGCGAGATCTACGAAGGCACGGTCGTCAAGACCGCCGACTTCGGCGCCTTCGTCAACTTCTTCGGTCCGCGTGACGGCCTCGTCCACATCTCGCAGCTTGCCAACGACCGGGTCGCCAAGACCTCGGACGTCGTCAAGGAAGGCGACAAGGTCTGGGTCAAGCTGATGGGCTTCGACGAGCGCGGCAAGGTCCGCCTGTCGATGAAGGTCGTCGACCAGGCCACCGGCAAGGAAATCGCCCGCGACAAGAAGACCGAAGGCGAAGAAAACGCCGCCTGAGGCCTCTGACGGAAAAATCGAAGCGGGCGCGGCTTATGTCGCGCCCGTTTTTGTTTATGGAGCACGGCCATGTCCGCTGAAGCGTTGAAGACGCTTTTTCATCCATTCGAGGCCGAGGCTCTTTCCCCGCCGGGCAGGGACGAGCGCATTCTCTTCCTTGGCGCCGAACCCGGCCTGCGCTTGCCACAGGGCTTCGAGGCTACGCTGCATCTCGTACAGGGCTTTCGCCCGTATTTCCGCGCTTTGCAGGCGGCTGGCTTCACGGTCACGCCGCGATCGGCCGGTGAGGATTTTGATGCCGTGCTTGTGCTCGCCGGCCGCCATCGCGGCGAAAACGAACTGCGCATCGCCGAGGCTCTCGAGCGGGTGGCGGAGGGCGGATTGATCGTCATTGCCGGTGGCAAGGAGGATGGCATCGCAAGCCTGCGTAAGCGCGTCGGCGATCTTGTTCTCCTTGATAGCCACATGCCAAAATATCACGGCATTGCCTTCTGGCTGCGTCGTCCGGTTGATGTGCAAGCCGCCGCCGCGCTTCGCGCCGCCAATCCCGCCTTGCTTGTTGAGGACCGGTTCCGCACCGCACCCGGCATGTTCTCCTTCGACCGCGTCGATGCCGGTTCGAAACTGCTGGTCGACAATCTGCCCGGTGATTTGCGTGGCACCGCGGCCGATTTCTGCGCCGGCTGGGGCTATGTGGCGGCCGAGATGGCTGCCCGCTGTCCGGGCTTGTCGGCCCTCGATCTTTACGAAGCCGATTTCGATGCGCTGGAGGCCGCCAGGGGCAACCTTGCCAACACCGTGGCGCAGGGCTTCTTCTGGACGGATCTGCTGGCCGAGCCTGTCGAGCGCCGCTACGACGTCATCGCAATGAACCCACCCTTCCACCGCAGCCGTGCGGCCGAGCCCGAGATCGGCGTCGGCATGATCCGCGCCGCGGCCAAGGCCTTGAAGCCCGGTGGGCGCCTGTTCGTGGTCGCCAACCGCCAGCTTCCCTACGAGCCGGTGCTGTCGGCCGCCTTTGCCAGCCACGCCGAGCTTGCCCGCGACGGCATGTTCAAGGTGTTTGTCGCACGGCGCTGACGCGATGCATTTAATGCGTGTCGCCCGGAAGTGTCATCGGTTCGGGGACAACGCCATCCATAAATCGGAAGCTTACAGCAGGTCGGGCGAATCCTATTGCCGCGACATGTTGTAGGTCAGTGTAGATTGGCGACGCGCCGGACTTCGTCGGTGGCGTGCCTGTCACCAGCGCTGAATTTGAGCGGCGCCGGCCGGCCGAACAGATAGCCCTGCACCACTTCGCAACCAGCTGCCCGCAGTAGTGTCGCCTGGTTCTCGGTCTCGACGCCCTCGGCAATGATGCTGACGCCAAGCGCCCGGGAAAGCCCGACAATGGTCGACACGACCGCGCCGGAGCTCGCATCGGTATCGATGCGGCTGACGAAGGAGCGGTCGATCTTCAGCTTGCCGAATGAGAAGTCGATCAGATAGCTGAGGTTGGAATAGCCGGTGCCGAAATCATCGACAGCGACCGAGATCCCCATCTCGGCGAGTTCTTTCAGGATGGCGGCCGCGCGGTCGCGGTCCTGCATCATCGCCGTCTCGGTGACTTCCAGTTCCAGCCGTGACGGCTTGATGCCGGTGCTCCGCATCGTGTCGCGCACAAGCCCGACGAAATCCTTGGTCATGAACTGGACCGGCGAGATGTTGACGGCGACGAAACAGTCGTCCGGCAGATGGCGGGCATCGCTGCAGGCCTTGCGCAGCACCCATTCGCCGATCGGATTGATCATGCCGGTCTCTTCGGCGATCTGGATAAACTCCATCGGAGGGATCATGCCGCGTTCGGGATGCTGCCACCGGATCAACGCCTCGTAGCCGACGATGCGGCCGGTCGGAAGGTCGAGCTGCGGCTGATAATGCAGGTCGAAATCGCCGCGCTCGAACGCATTGTGCAGTTCGGACTCGACCCATTGGCGATGGTCGGCCACCCGCCCCATATCGCTGTTGAAGACCGACCAGTTGCCAACCCCGCTGGCACGCGCATTCTGCAGCGCCAGGTTGGAACGGCGCAGGATGAGGACCGGATCGATCCCATCCTTGGGCATCGCCACGATGCCCACCGACAGGCTCACCGATTGCTGGTGGGTGCTGAGTTCATACGGCTCCATCATCTCGTCGATGAGCCTCTCGACCATGCTTTCCAGGGTCCCCTGGATCTGGTGATCGGGAAGCAGCACCGCGAACTCGCCGGCCCCGATCCGCCCGATCAGTACGCGCGCCGGCACGCAGTCGCGCAGCCGCTTGGTGAAGGCGCGGATCAGTTCGTCACCGTGAGTGTAGCCGATTGCATCGTTGATCTGCTTGAACCGGTCGATGTCGATGTCGATCAGGAACATCGGTTCCCCGGTGCGGCTTGTCGCGCATGCCGCCTCGGCGATCTTGCCGACCATCGCCGGGCGGGCCAGCAGTCCGGTCAGCTTGTCGAAATGGGTTTCGTTGAAGACGAAATCCGCTGATTCATCGACACCAGCAAAGAAGGACATTGCCGCCACCGATGCGGCCAGCGCACAAAGCGCGGCCATGATCGACACCATCATATCAGCCGAAATGCCGGCAAATCCGTCGCCGAGACCGTGCTTCAGCCCCCAGATTCCGATGACGAAACTGCCTATGCCCGAACTTGCTATCGTGAGCAGTCGGAACACGGGTGTTCGCTTCGGGTTGATGGCGGCAGGCATGAAAAGGTCCCCAGATGGGAAGCTTTATAGCGGAAACCTTCTTAAAATGAGTTTCCGCGAATGAATCCAATTTTACTGGAGAGGATTATTTTCTTTACTGGCAAAAGACCCGCGTGACCGGGGCCGCCGTCAGTCGCGGCCGCCATCCGTCTGCTTCAACTCGTCGAGGGTCGGCATCGACACGATATGGTAGCCGGAATCGACATAGTGGATTTCGCCTGTGACGCCGGAAGCAAGGTCGGACAGGAGATACAGCGCGGAGCCGCCGACCTCGTCGATCGTCACCGTCCGGCGCAGCGGCGAGTTTCGTTGCTGGTAGGAGAACATGTGGCGGGCATCCGAAATGCCGGCGCCGGCCAGTGTACGCACCGGACCGGCCGAGATGCCGTTGACCCGGATGCCGCGCGGACCGTAGTCGTTGGCGAGGTAGCGCACGCTGGCCTCCAGGCCGGCCTTGGCGACGCCCATGACATTATAGTTCGGCATGACGCGGACCGAGCCGGCATAGGTCAGCGTGATCATCGAGCCGCCGGCGGTCATCAGGGGCGCGGCATTGCGCGCCACCTCGGTGAAGGAATAGCAGGAGATCACCATGGTGCGGACGAAATTGTCCCGGCTGGTATCGGCATAGAGGCCTTTCAACTCGTTCTTGTCGGAAAAGCCGATGGCATGGACGACGAAGTCCAGTCCGCCCCACGCCTTGCCAAGCGTCTCGAACGTGGCGGCGACCGAAGCGCTGTCCTCGACGTCGCAGGGAACGACCAGCGAAGCGCCGAGCTTGTCGGCGAGCGGCTTGACCCGGCGGCCAAAAGCCTCGCCCTGGTAGGTGAAGGCCAGTTCCGCCCGCTGTTCGGACAATTTCCTGGCAATGCCCCAGGCGATCGAATGATCGTTGGCAACACCCATGACAAGCCCGCGCTTGCCCTTCATCAGTCCGTCCATGGCCGCCAATCCTTATATGAAAAACTTGGCCTTATGCGGAGTAGCGCTGGAAAACGAGCGTCGCGTTGGTGCCGCCGAAACCGAAGGAGTTCGACAGAACGGTGTCGATCCCTGCGTTGTCGATGCGCTTGCGTACGATCGGCATGCCCTCGAATTCCGGATCGAGCGTCTCGATATGGGCGCTTTCGCCGATGAAGCCGCCTTGCATCATCAGGATCGAATAGATGGATTCCTGCACGCCCGCCGCGCCCAGAGAATGGCCGGTCAGCGACTTCGTCGACGTGATGAACGGCATCTTCTCGCCGAACACTTCACGGATTGCGCCCATTTCCTTGGAATCGCCGACCGGCGTCGAGGTGCCGTGCGTGTTGATGTAGTCGACCGGCGTGGAAACCGTCGCCAGCGCCTGGCGCATGCAGCGGACCGCGCCTTCGCCCGAGGGCGCAACCATGTCGAAACCGTCCGAAGTGGCTCCGTAGCCGACGATCTCGGCATAGATCTTGGCGCCGCGCGCCTTGGCGTGCTCCAGCTCTTCCAGCACCAGCACGCCGGCGCCGCCGGCTATGACGAAGCCGTCGCGATTGGCGTCATAGGCGCGCGATGCGGTCGAGGCCCTGTCGTTGAACTTCGACGACATGGCGCCCATGGCGTCGAACAAGTCCGACATCGTCCAGTCAAGATCCTCGTGGCCGCCGGCAAAGACCATGTCCTGCTTGCCCCACTGGATCAGCTCGTAGCCATTGCCGATGCAATGCGCCGAGGTCGAGCAGGCCGAGGAGATCGAATAGTTGACGCCATGGATCTTGAACCATGTGGCCAAGGTTGCCGAGGCCGTCGACGACATCGCCTTCGGCACCGCGAAGGGACCGATGCGCTTGGGGCTGCCGTTCTTGAGCGTGGTTTCGGCCGCCTCGACGATGGTGCGCGTGGAGGGGCCGCCCGAACCCATGACGATGCCGGTGCGCTCGTTGGTGATGTCGCTCTCGTCGAGGCCGGCATCCGCGATCGCCTGGTCCATGGCGACGTGATTCCACGCCGCGCCCTGGCTCAGGAATCGCATCGCGCGGCGGTCGATCATCGCCGAAGGATCGAGCGTCGGCGCGCCCCAGACCTGGCACCGGAAGCCATGTTCGGCAAAGGAGTCGGAAAAGCTGATGCCGGATCTGGCGTCATGCAGCGAGGTCTGCACCTCGTTGGCATTGTTGCCGATCGACGACACGATGCCGAGGCCTGTGACTACGACACGTCTCATTCGCAACTCCTTCCAGGGATGCTGGCCAATGCGCGGGCCAGGGCTGCGGTCAAGCGACCGCCGACTGCTTGGACAGACCGACCTTCAGGTCCGTCGCCGCATATATGGGCTCGCCATCCGCCTTCATCCAGCCATCGGCGATGCCGAGCACCAGCCGGCCGCGCATCACACGCTTGAAATCAACGCCGTACTCGACCTTCTTGACCGATGGCGTGACCATGCCCTTGAACTTGACCTCTCCGGTCGACAGCGCCATTCCCTTGCCGGGTTCACCAAGCCAGCCGAGATAGAAGCCGGTCAATTGCCACAGGGCGTCAAGGCCCAGACAGCCCGGCATGATCGGATTGCCGATGAAATGGCAGGCAAAGAACCACAGGTCGGGATTGATATCGAATTCCGCGCGAATGAAACCCTTGTCGAAGGCGCCGCCGGTCTCGCTGACCTCGGTGATACGGTCGAACATCAGCATCGGCGGGTAGGGCAACTGGGCATTGCCCTCTCCGAACAGCTCGCCACGAGCGCAGGCCAGCAATTCTTCGTAGTCGTAGCTGGATTTCGAACCCGCCATCAATTTCGTCCCCATATCGTCCGGGCGGTAGCGCGCCCTTGTCGTTGGTGTCCTAACACAATCTGTTTCAGGCCGGAAACCGGCGTTTGCGCTTAACCCGCCAGTCTGCCCGGGTCAATGCGCGCTATTGATCGCATTCGGGCGACAGAATATATGTCAACAGGGGTCCGGTTCCGGCAGACATTCATTTTTTTGCCATTCTGGGCGTGTCTTGAAGCGGGACTGCGAGCTTGGAAGACCAGATGGACCGGGGCTGCCGGAAGGAAAATGTCGCTGTGGACAAGCGGGTACGTGAAGCCGGCCTGAGGCCGACCCGTCAGCGCATTGCGCTGGCCGACCTGCTTTTCGCCAAGGGCGACCGCCATTTGTCGGCTGAGGAACTGCATGAGGAGGCGCAGGCCGCCGGCGTGCCGGTATCGCTGGCCACCGTCTACAACGCGCTTCACCAGTTTACCCAGGCGGGGCTGCTGCGCATTCTCGCCGTCGAAGGTTCCAAGACCTACTTCGACACCAACACCTCCGACCACCACCATTTCTACATCGAAGGCGAAAACAGGATTTTCGACATCGCCAACGGCCCGGTAACCGTCACCAATCTGCCGGAGCCGCCCGAAGGCATGGAGATCGCCAATGTCGATATCGTGGTGAGGCTTCGTCCCAAGCGTCCGGAATGATCGGTCTGGCCCGAACAATCGGTCTGGCCCGAATAATCGGTCCGGCCCGAATAATCGGTCTGGGATGAAATTCCTTGATTGGATAGTCCGGCTCGAATGGGCCGTCGCGGCGGCTACCGCGATCGTCTTCTATGGCGCGACAGGCGTTTCCTGGTGGCTCTTCGCGTTGCTCATCCTGGCGCCGGACCTGTCGATGCTGGGTTATCTCGGCGGCCCACGCGTTGGCGCCATTGCCTACAACGCCTTGCACATTCTGATCGTACCGGTGCTTCTGTTGCTTGCCGGGCACCTCGCCGGCAGTGCGGTCGGCAACGCCGTCGCACTGATCTGGATCGCGCATATCGCGATCGACCGCGCGCTGGGCTACGGCTTGAAGCTGTCAACAGGATTTCAGGATACCCATCTCGGCCGTATCGGGCGCAAAAGCGAGACGTTCAGTCCTTGACCCGCTCGCCCGGATAAGCGCCCCAGACGACCGACTGGGCAAGCCAGCCGGTGTGGCCGTCGAACGTCATCTCGCACCACTGGCCGTCGCAGGCTTTGATCGTGCCCATGACGCCGGGTTCTACGATCGCCACCACTCTGGCATCCTTTTCGGGGCTCTTGAGAAGGTTGATCTGGCCGCCCTTGCCGCGCTGCCAGGGAGCGACGATTGCGGTACGTCGGCCCGAAAGCAGCGACTGGTTGATCCATCCTTCCGAGCCGTCGGCGTCGCGCACGCGCCGCCACGTATCGAATTCCTGGATGATTTCCATGGGCAGGCCAGCCTTCATGTACATCCAGTCGACCGAATAGTTGGCGCCGGGGCCGACACGCGAGTTGACGCGGCCGGATTTCAGGCTGACGAATCGCGGCAGCGGCAGGCCGCTCGGTCCGAGCGTGATGGCGCTCTGGGCGGGAGCGGCCGCGCTTTGCGCGCCGGCAAGCGGAGAATAGAGAAGAGCGCCGAGAAATGCTGCGCTGAGGGCCAGGCGAAGCGACGCGAAACCAGACACTTTCGTTCCTTTCGGCACCGGCCCGATGGCTGCGGCACCCCTTTTTCTTTGTCTTCGGCGGCACCGCTTGTTACATGGGTAAATCGGCTACCGCGACCGGCTTTCAGTTTCGCCTGTCTTGGTTAAAGAGGTCTCAACGAGGGAAACAATGGTAGGCAAAAAGAAGCCTCTCGTGGTCATCACGCGAAAGCTGCCCGACCCGGTCGAGACCCGCATGCGCGAGCTGTTCGACGCAAGGCTGAACGTCGAGGACAGGCCGATGACGCAGCCGGAACTGGTCGCCGCGGTCAAGGAAGCCGACGTGCTGGTGCCGACCGTGACCGACCAGATCGACGCCGCACTGATTGCCCAGGCCGGCGACAATCTCAAGCTGATCGCCAATTTCGGCAACGGCGTCGACAAGATCGACGTGGCGGCGGCGGCCAAGAGGGGCATCACCGTCACCAACACGCCCAACGTGCTCACCGAAGATACCGCCGACATGACCATGGCGTTGATGCTGGCGGTGCCGCGCCGGCTGGCGGAAGGCGCCAGTGTGCTCACGGGCGACAAGAAATGGGCCGGCTGGTCGCCGACCTGGATGCTTGGCCGGCGCATCTGGGGCAAGCGGCTCGGCATTGTCGGCATGGGCCGCATCGGCACCGCCGTTGCCAGGCGAGCCAAGGCTTTCGGCCTGTCCATTCACTATCACAACCGGCATCGTGTGCTGCCGGCGGTCGAGGATGGGCTGGAGGCGACCTATTGGGAAAGTCTCGACCAGATGCTGGCCCGCATGGACATCATCTCGGTGAATTGTCCCTCGACACCCGCTACCTTTCATCTTCTGTCGGCGCGGCGGCTCGCGTTGCTGCAGCCCACCGCCTATATCGTCAACACTGCCCGCGGCGACATTATCGACGAAGAAGCGCTGGTCAAGCTGATCCAAGACGGCAAGATCGCCGGCGCCGGCCTGGACGTTTACGAGCACGAACCGGCCCTGAACGGCAAGCTCTTGAAGCTGGCCGCCAGGAACAAGGTCGTGCTTCTGCCGCATATGGGCTCGGCCACGCTCGAGGGCCGCATCGACATGGGCGAGAAGGTCATCATCAATATCCGCGCCTTCGTCGATGGCCATCGCCCGCCGGACCGCGTGCTGCCGCTCAGGACCTGAAAACCTTCCAGGCGCCGGCTCTCATAAACCGAAGCTTACGAAATGGTCTTGCGCATGGTGATGGACGTCGGCCTGTCATAGCCCTCATGCGCCGTCCGTTCGGTTTCGCGAAAGCCGAGCCGGGCAAAGGCGGCATGATTTGCGGCCAGTTCGATCCTCGTCTCCAGTTCGATGTCGGCCTTGCCGAGGCTGCGGGCCAGATCTTCGGCCGCTTGCATCAGCCGCCGGCCAATGCCTTGCCCCTGCCGGTCCGGGGCGACGGCGAGCTTGCCGACATAAAGACCCTCGGCCTTTTCGAGAGCAAAAACGCAGCCCACGATCCTGTCGCCGTCGAGCGCCAGAAAGCCTGTCTCCCGCAAGGCTTTGGCGCGCAGTGCTTCGACTGTGAGCAGGTGAGCCGACGACGGCGGGTCGATGATGCCGTCCATGAAGGCGAAGGCATGCATGATCAGGGCAAGCACATCACCCCAGCGGCCGAAATCGGCGGGGATTTGCGTGATCGAAACAGGGGGTTGTTCCAAGATCAGCGTCTTTTGTAGCGGATGGTCTCGAAGCGGGCGGCGAGCGCATCGTAAAGCAGCAGCCGGCCGATCAGCGGCTCGCCTATGCCGGTGACCAGTTTGATCGCCTCCATTGCCTGCAGGGTGCCGACGACGCCGGTCAGCGCGCCGAGCACTCCGGCCTCCGCACAGGACGGCACCAGGCCCGGCGGCGGGGCTTCGGGAAACAGATCCCGATAGCTCGGGTTCGGCTTGCCGTCCCTGCCGTCCTCGAAAGGCTTCAACACGGTGACCGAGCCATCGAAACGTCCGACGGCCGCATGCACCAGCGGCTTCCCTTCGCTGGCGCAGGCATCGGCAACCACATAACGCGTCTCGAAATTGTCGGACCCGTCGACGACGATATCGTACTTGGCGACGAGGGCAGGGGCGTTTTCCGCGGTGAGCCGGAATGTGTGCGTTTCGACCGATATGTTGGGATTGATGCGGGCGATCGCAGCGCCGGCGCTCTGGGTTTTCAGCATGCCGACCGTATCGGTGCCGTGAATGACCTGCCGTTGTAGGTTGGAGAGCGAAACAGTGTCGTCGTCGACAATGCCGAGCGTGCCGACACCGGCCGCGGCGAGATATTCAAGCACCGGCGCCCCGAGCCCGCCAGCGCCGATCACCAGCACCCGCGCCTGCTTGAGCTTCTGCTGGCCAGCGCCGCCGACCTCGGGCAGCACGATGTGGCGGGCATAGCGTTCGATCTCGTCGGCGGTGAGGGCGGTAGTCATGTCAGGACCATATAGCGGCCGAAAAATCTTGTCAGGGGTCTTCGGTTGGCCCAACCGTGCCATGGTCGACCGTCAGGAACTGAGCGCGGCCATGCAGGCTGGAAAACAGCGCCGCATCGGTACCCGTCATGAAAGCCTGGCAGTTCAGGTCTTCCAGGATCGAGAACAGTGCCGCGCGCCGGCCGCCATCGAGGTGCGCCGCGATCTCGTCGAGCAGCAGGATCGGCGTCAGGCCGGACATTTCGCCGGTCAGCCGGGCATGCGACAGCACGATGCCGACCAGCAACGCCTTCTGTTCTCCGGTCGAGCAGAGTTCGGCCGGCATTGCCTTGGGCCGGTGCCGGACCATGAGGTCCGAGCGGTGCGGGCCCTCGAGGGTACGTCCGGCGGCGCGGTCGCGGTCGCGGCCATCGGCAAGCGCCCGTCGGAACCGCTCCTCGACATCGACCGCCGGTGCACCGGCAATCTCGGCCTCCAACTCACCCGAAAGGCCGATATCGGCCCGCGGAAACGGTCCGGTGTCGGGCAGCCTGTCGATCATGGCCACCAGCAGGCGCACCAACTCGGCGCGCGCGGCCGCTATCGCCACGCCGGTCTCGGCCATCTGCGTCTCTATCGCCTCGAACCAGCTGGCATCCCGCGAGCCTTCCGTCAGCAAGCGGTTACGGCCTCGCATCGCCTTCTCGTAATCGAGTGCGCGCTGGCCATGGCCGGGATCGATCGCTAGCACCAGCCGGTCGAGAAAGCGCCGGCGATCCGCGGCCGGCCCGGTGAACAGCGAATCCATCGCCGGCGTCAGCCACACGACCCGCAGCCATTCCAGCATGTCCTCGGCCCGCGCCGCGGCTCCATTTATACGCACCCGCCTGCCGCTCTCCGCGGTGTCGCCCCCGGAAATGCCTGTACCGATCTCGACCTCGCCTTCAGGTCCGTCGAGCCGTGCATGCAGGGCAAAACCGCCATCGCCACCCTCACGGGCCACATCCCCGTAGGCTGCGCGGCGCAAGCCGCGTCCCGGTGTCAAAAAGGAGATCGCTTCGAGGAGATTGGTCTTACCGGCACCATTGTCGCCGGAAAAGACCACGGCGCCCGGCGCGACATCTATCGCAAGGGTCGCATAGTTGCGAAAATTGGTAAGCGTGAGCTTACTTATGTGGGTTTGTGCCGGCAACCGCTATCCGCCTGTAGAAGTCGCCGCAACCAAGGCCGGTCGTATCGCCAGCGACGCCGCGCCGGCTATACCCGCATCGGCATCAGCACGTAAAGCGCGGTCTCATCGGCCATGTCGTGGATCAGCGTCGGCGAACCGGCATCGGCCAACATGAATTTGGCCTCCGTGCCGGTCAATTGCGCGGCGACATCGAGCAGGTATTTGGCGTTGAAGCCGATCTCGATCGGGTCGGCCGAATAGTCGGCCGCCAGTTCTTCCGTGGCGCTGCCTGAATCCGGATTGTTGACCGCAAGCGTCACCTGGCCTTCGCTGATCGAGAGCTTCACCGCGCGGCCGCGTTCGGAAGAGATGGTCGAGACCCGGTCGACCGCGGCGGCGAAGCTTTGGCGGTCGAGGATCAGCTTCTTGTCGTTGCCGGTCGGAATGACCCGCTGATAGTCCGGGAAGGTGCCGTCGATCAGCTTCGAGGTGAGGACGACGCTGCCGATGGTGAAGCGGATTTTGGTGTCGGACAGTTCGGTGGTCACGGCGACATCCGGATCGTCGACCAGTTTCTGCAGCTCGCTCACTGTTTTGCGCGGAATGATGATGCCCGGCATGCCCTCGGAGCCGGCCGGCGCGTCAATCTCGGCGCGCGCCAGCCGATGGCCGTCGGTTGCCACCGAGCGCAGCTTCAGCTTGCCGCCGACTTCATGCGTGTGCAGGTAGATGCCGTTGAGATAGTAGCGCGTCTCCTCGGTGGAGATGGCGAACTGCGTCTTCTCGATCAGGCCCTTCAGCGCCACCGCATCGAGGCGGAAGATGTGCGAGAAGGATCCGGCCGAAAGCTCGGGAAAGTCGGATTGCGGCAGGCACTGCAGGCGGAAGCTCGAGCGGCCCGACGTCACCGTCATGGCGTTGCCGTCCTCATCCGTCTTCAGCATTACCTCGGCGCCGTCGGAGAGCTTGCGCACGATGTCATAGAGCAGGTGCGCGGGGACCGTCGTCGCGCCGCCGCGCTCGACCTTGGCGGGCGTCGCTTCCGTCACCTCCAGGTCGAGGTCGGTGGCTTTCATTTCGAGGCTGGCGCCGTCCGCGCTGAGAAGCACGTTCGACAGGATCGGTATGGTGTTGCGCCGTTCGACCACGCGGTGCACGTGGTTGAGCGACTTCAGGAGATTTGACCGTTCCAGGATAACACGCATGACGAAAACAGGCTCGCTTGAATGAATGAACGGGTCTCCGGCTGCCGGCGCCCCGCGAAAGCTCTGAACAGGCTTCAGAATCTACGCAAACTGACAGGAAAAAACCAGTGAACGCAAGCCCGCGCCACCGGTTCGGGCCGGTTGCGCGGGCTTTCTGGGGATAAAGCTGGCCAACCCCGCAAGCGGGCGCTTTCCAGCCGGTCAGGCCTGGTCGTTGATCAGCCTTCTCAGCAATTCCAGTTCCTGCGCCAGCGTGTTGTCATTGCCGGAAAGGTCCTCGATCTTGCGCACGGCGTGCAGCACCGTCGTGTGATCGCGGCCACCGAAGCGCCGTCCGATTTCCGGCAGCGAGCGCGGCGTCATCACCTTCGACAGATACATGGCGACCTGTCGCGGCTTGACGATGGTGCGCGTGCGCCGATTGGACAGCAATTCCGTCTTCGAGACGTTGTAGTGACGCGCCACGATGCGCTGAATGTCCTCGATGCGGACCCGCTTCGGCTCGCCCGTGCGATAGATGTGGCCGAGGATCTCGTCGATGCGGTCGATGGTGATCTGCGGCTCGAACGACTGGCGAAACAGGAGCTGGTTGAAGGCGCCCTCCAGTTCACGTCCGCTGCCGGTCACGGTGCGGGCAACGTGGTTGAGGATCTCTTCGGAAATGCCCAGCGATGCATCGTCGATCCTGGCCGTGGCCAGACGCAGTTTGAGCATGCCGAGCCGCATGGCGAAATCGGGCGCCGACATTTCGAGCGCGACGCCGCCATTGAGACGCGAACGGACCCGCGGTTCGAGCGATTCCAGCTCCGACGGTGGCCGGTCGGCGGCAACGACGACCTGCTTGGCGCTGTCGAGCAGCATGTTGATCAGATGACAGAATTCATGCTGGATCGATTTGCCCTGCAGGAATTGCATGTCATCGATGATCAAGAGATCGATGTCGCGCAACTGCTCCTTGAGCGTCAGTGCGTTGTTGTCGCGGATCGCCGTGGCGAAGCGCCACATGAAATACTCCGCGGTGAGGTAGACGACGCGTGACTTCGGGTTCTGCTTCAGCGATTCCGCCGCGATGGCCTGCAGCAGGTGCGTCTTGCCGAGCCCGACGGTGGCATGCAGGAAAAGCGGGTTGAAGCGTACCGCGCTCGACTGCGATTCCGCCACGGCCTTGGCGGCGGCGAAGGCAACGCGGTTCGACGGTCCCTCGATGAAGGAGCCGAACGTGTAACGCGGATCAAGCGGTGATCCCAGGACATTGTGGCGGAACTCGCTCTCGACCGGCACGCCCGGACGCGGCATCGGAGACCGCTCCACCCTACTTGGACTGACGGTGCCGGCGGCCAGCGCCGTCTGCGTCTGCCGCGTCATCTTGCGGGCCGGCGCCAATTCCGGTTCGGGCTGGCCGCGCCCCTGACGGGTTGCGGTGCGCACGACGATTTCGATCTTGAGAAGCTCGGGATCCTCGTGCTTCCACAGCTCTGAAATGAGATCATGATAGTGGCCGTTGATCCACGAGCGCAGGAATGCGGTGGGCACGGAGATGCGGACAATGCCCTTGGACGCTTCCGCGACCTTCATGCGCCCAAACCAGCTGGAATAGACTTCGGTTCCCAGGCGCGCCTTCAACTGGGCCTTGACCCGGTCGAACTTCTGTTCCGCGTCGCTGGAGACCGCCATCTCGTTTGCTCCGATCAAAGTTCCAGGAAATGGGAGGTCGCCCGTAAGCTCCCTTTCGATGCCGCTCTGCATGATCGAGTTCCTTGCCTTTCTGTACCTGTTTTTCGCTGGGGATGCGCCTCCTGCATCCTTTTCCGGCGACCGTGTCTTCGCTACGATGGCCATTGCCGCCGCCGGCAATGAACGTCGCCCACTATCCGACGGGAACCGGTGCCGGCCCATGGAAGCCAGTCCGCGTTGGGTATGTCAGGGCAATACAACACCGTCCGGCGAAAGAGCGCCGGCGCGCCGTCCTACCTGCCATGTCTAGTTACGCCAGTCCCCTACCGTATCGAAAAAGAGCAAACCATACCCGTTCGCGGACTTGATCCACGTCGCAAATCCCGCCAATTTAAGCTGGCCGCGTAAGGCTGGGTTAGGGCCAGAGGCCCGTCCCGTTCGATAGATCGACATTACCGAAATCGCTGTGGATAGGGCAAGGCCACGTCTAACGGATTTTTAAGGAATCTGGTTACCTCGGGCAGGTTGGAGCGCCATGCCGCAGCGGCATATTTTGACAAAGCCATTGGGATTCAAACCCTTTTCCGAGGAATATGAAAAAGCCGGGCCGGCGCGAAATTTTCTGAAATAATTCACTTGACAGCCAGTTGTCCTCCCGTCTCTTCGGCGCGTTGTGGACAAGCTGTGGATGACTGCCGCTAACCGATTGAAAAAAAATAGCTATTTGTGCGGAGCGTAGTTTTTTCAGTCGGCGCTTTTCAAGCGTGCCGGTCATCGGCGGGCATGTATGTGCCGGCAAATCATTTCGCACTCGGGAATCTGCACTTGGGGCTGTCTGCGGCTATTCTTTTTAAGTACTTGCCGGCAAACGAAAAAACCCGGCGCGATCGGCCGGGTTCGAAGAAGATCGTCCTGAAAAGGCGATGTCAGGCCGACAGCACCTTGAGGCGCTGGGCGAGGCGCGACACCTTGCGGGACGCTGTGTTCTTGTGCATCACGCCCTTGGTTGCGGCGCGCATCAATTCCGGCTCGGCTGCCTTGAAGGCGGCCTGTGCGGCGGCCTTGTCGCCGGAGGCGAGTGCCTCTTCGACCTGGCGCACGTAGGTGCGGACGCGCGAGCGGCGGTTCTTGTTGATCGCTGCGCGGCGGGCGATCTTGCGCGTTGCCTTTTTGGCCGAGGATGTGTTGGCCATGATGCCTCTCTTCTGATCTGGTCGGCGCACGCGGCGTGCCGCAGGGCGCAAAAAACAAACGGGCAGCCACGGGGCCGCCTCGGTTGGTGCGGCTTATAGTTCAGCTTTTCCGGCGCGTCAACGCCGACGGGCGTTCTTTTTGCCGATGCCACGGGTTTCGGACGCTGGCCCGCCACGCCCTACCGGTTGGTGAAATTCGGCTTCCGCTTTTCGGCGAACGCCGCCATCCCTTCCTTCTGGTCTTCGAGCGCGAAAAGCGAGTGGAACAGGCGGCGTTCGAAGCGCAATCCCTCGGCAAGCGTCGTCTCATAGGCCCGGTTCACCGCTTCCTTGGCCATCATCACCGATGGCAGCGAGAAATCCGCGATTTTGGCCGCCGCCTTGACGGCCTCTTCGACCAGCTCGGCGGCCGGAACGACCCGCGACACCAGGCCCGAACGTTCGGCCTCGGCGGCATCCATCATTCGTCCCGTCAGGCACATGTCCATTGCTTTCGATTTGCCGACGAACCGGGTCAGGCGTTGCGACCCGCCCATGCCGGGAATGACACCGAGCGTGATCTCGGGCTGGCCGAATTTGGCCGTATCGGCGGCAATGATGAAGTCGCACATCATGGCGAGTTCGCAGCCGCCTCCCAGGGCATAGCCGGCCACCGCCGCGATGATCGGCTTTCGTGCCCGCGTGAACTCTTCCCAGCCAACGAAGAAGTCCTGGCTGTAGGCATCCGCGTAGGAGATCGCCTGCATTTCCTTGATGTCGGCACCGGCGGCGAAGGCCTTGTCGGAACCGGTAACAACCACGGCGCCGATGCCAGGATCGGCGCAGAAACCGTTCACGGCCGAGACGAGTTCAGCAAGGATCCGGGAATTCAACGCATTGAGCGCTTTTGGCCGGTTCAGCGTGATCAGCCCGACCTTGCCACGCGTCTCGGTGATGATCGTCTCATAGTCCATGGGCTGCTTCTCCTTGCTCGACGGCGGTCTAGCTTACCTCTGACAGGTTCGGCAATAGAAGGTCGAGCGTCCGCTCTGCACGATACGTTGGACATGGCCGCTGCAGCCGGGCTTGGGGCAAGGCTCACCCTCGCGGTCGTACACGGCGAAGGAATGCTGGAAATAACCCAGCGACCCATCGGTGCGCACATAGTCGCGCAGTGAAGACCCGCCGGCCGCGATGGCGTCCGCGACGACCGAACGGATTGCCTCGGCGAGGCCTTCGCTTTGTTCCCTGGCCTTCTTGCCTGGCTTGGCGATGGTGCCTGCCTCGCGCAGGGGTGACAGCCCTGCGCGCCAGAGCGCCTCCGAGACGTATATATTGCCTAAGCCGGCGATCAGCCTCTGGTCGAGAAGCGCTGCCTTGAGCGGCGCTCTGCGGCCTTTCAGCAGCGAGGCAAGCAGACCGCCGTCCAGCGCATTGCCGGTGGGCTCGACACCCAGTCCGCCCAGCATCGGATGCGTCTCCGGCGGCTCTTCCGCAAACAGCATGAAACCGAAGCGGCGCGGGTCGTTGAAGATCACCCGGGAGCGCGCGCCGGCCGCGGAAACGACATGGAACACGACATGATCGTGCGCCGCGCTCTTCGAACGCTCATGATGGAACACGCCCGTTGTCTCGTCGTCGTCGCCGGTCTCGATGCGAAAGGAGCCCGACATGCCGAGGTGGCAGATCAGAACCGGACCACCTTGCATATGCATGGTCAGATATTTGGCGCGCCGGCCAAGCGCCGTGACCGTCCTGCCCGTCAGCCGCTCCGAGAACCGTTCGGGAAAGGGGAAGCGCAGATCGGGTCGTCTCATCTCGACCTTGGCCAGATGGGCACCTTCCAGGACCGGCTGCAGGCCGCGCCGGACCGTTTCGACTTCGGGCAATTCAGGCATGGCCGCCAATCGTGGCGTGGAAGGACGTGCCGTTACGGCCGCGCGCCAGCCGCAGATGTTCGGCAACCGTCTCGCCGATATCGGCGAATGTCGCCCTCAGCCCTATGTCGCCGCCTTTGAGGCCGGGTCCAGTGCCGATGACCGGAATGCGTTCGCGCGTATGATCGGTGCCGCGCCAGGTCGGATCGTTGCCGTGGTCGGCGGTCAGGATGAGAAGGTCGCCCTGCTTCAGCTTCGCAAACGCCTCCGGCAGACGCCGGTCGAAGGCCTCGAGTGCGGCGGCATAACCGGCGACGTCGCGGCGATGGCCGAATTCGGTGTCGAAATCGACGAAATTGGCGAACACGAGGTCACCGTCGCCGGCCTCGTCCATGGCGCCCAGCGCCTGGTCGAACATGGCCATGTTGCCCGCCGCCTTGCGCACCTGCGAAATCCCGCGATGGGCGAAGATGTCGCCGATCTTGCCAACGGCGATGACGCGGCTGCCGCGCGCCGTCAGCCGGTCGAGCAATGTCGCTTCGGGTGGCGGCACGGCGTAGTCCTGGCGGTTGTAGGTTCGCTCGAAGGTGGCTGATGTCTCGCCGACGAAGGGGCGCGCGATTACCCGTCCGATCCTCAGCGGGTCAACCAGCCGGCGAACCACCTGGCACAATTCATAAAGCCGCTCCAGGCCGAAATGGACCTCATGCGCGGCGATCTGCAGGACGGAATCGACCGATGTGTAGCAGATCGGCTTGCCCGTGCGGATGTGTTCCTCGCCGAACCGCTCGATGATCTCGGTGCCTGGCGCATGGCAATTGCCGAGGATGCCTGAAACCTTGCCCTCGCGGATGATCGCCTCAGTCAGGTCGGCCGGAAAGGCGGGAACCGTATCCGGGAAATAACCCCAGTCGAAGCGTACTGGCAGGCCTGCGATCTCCCAGTGGCCGGAAGGCGTGTCCTTGCCGCTCGAAATCTCCTGCGCCGCGCCATGGAAGGCATTGGCGAGCAGGTCCGTCCCGAAATGAGCAAAACCCAGTCCTGTCGCCGTCTCGGCCGCCTTGCCAAGTCCCAGCGATGCCATGTGGGGGACGAACAGTGGTCCCTGACGAAGCCCGTCGCGATCGGCGCGCCCTTCCGCGCAAGCTTCGGCGATGTGCGCCAGCGTGTTTGCACCGGCGTCGCCATAGCGTTCTGCGTCGGCCGCGCCGCCGATGCCGAAGGAATCCAGGACAAAGAGGAATGCACGCGCCATCGGGTCATTTGTTGCCAGTGTGGACCTCAAGACATAGGGTTCCATAGCGGCCTTGGCAATTCGGAAGGCGCAAAGATCAGGTGTCGCGACCAGTTGGGCGCCCATGGACGAAACAAGAGGCAAGGCGGTCCTGTCATGAAGGCTGCGCTCAAGACATGGACTGCCCTCATGGCTGTGAACGGTGCGTTCTGTTGTGGACCGGCGTGGGCAGACTGGCGCGACGATATCGGCACATTTCGCATCGGTATCGTCGCCGAACCCGGCGCCGGCAATACCGTTCCGGGGCTGGCCGTGCTGACGCAAGCCTTTACCAATGCGCTCGGCATGAAGGTGGAATTCGTCGTTGCCCGCGATTACGCGGCACTGATCGAGGCACAGGCCAATGCGCGGATCGAATACGCCATCTATTCGGCGACCGCCTACGCCACGGCGCTGCAACGCTGCGAATGCGTCGAGCCGCTCGTAGCTCCGGTCGATTCAGACGGTGCGGCCGGCATCCGCTCGGTACTGCTGACCAGGGACGGCGAATTGCCCGGCCTGGCTGACATGGAGACCCGCCGGATCGCCATGCCGCCGCCGGACAGCGTCGGCGGTTCGCTTTTGCCGCTGGCGGGCTTGGCCGCCGAACACGTCAGGATCGCCGAAGACGCACCATTCCTTGTCCATGCCCCGTCGGCGTCGGCGGCTGAAACCATGCTCGTCGACGGCGAGGCCGACGCCATGTTCGGCTGGGTGAAGGCAGCGGCCGACGGTCAGCCGCGACTGCCTGGGGGCACGCAGGCAAGGCTCGAATCGTCGGGCCTTTCGGCCTCGGCCCTTCAGGTCGTGTGGACGTCGGGTCTGCTGAGATACGGTCCCCATGCGGTGCGCGGCGACCTCGATCCGGAAGCCAAGCGTCGGCTGACCGTGTTCCTCACCAACCTCAAATCGACGACGCCGGATGTCTACGACCTTCTGGAGCCGAAGCATGCTGGCGGCTTCATGCCCGTGGCTCCCAAGGACTATGCGGCGGCGGAGGCCATCGTGCGGATGGTATCGGTCGATGGGCGGCAATAAGTCTTTCAGCAATCGCTGCAAGGGATCGTGACGCTTCTGCGGGGACGCAGATAATAGGTTTCGCCCATCGTCATGCCTTTGGCGAGCGTCTCGACAAACCCGAGCTTCTGTTGGCTGTCGGTCGTCCAGCTGATGATCGGCTTATAGGCCAGGGTGCTGTCGACGCGGACGAGGAAGGTTCCGGGGACCCTGAGGCTTGCCGGAACCGTGGTGGCGGTGCCGGCGGTGGCTCCGACGCCGTTCACACCGTTGACCACCTTGCGCGACCACACCACCAGGACCTGCGGCGTGGCATCGGTGGTGACCTGTATGGCCGTGATGGTGATGTCCGGCACGGAGCGGTTATAGGGTTGAAGGGTCAAGGTGCCGATCTTCATGATGGCATCGAGGTCCACTTTGGCGATGGTCGGCTGTTGTGTGACGAGATCGGCGACCATGCTGCCGACACGGCTGACCTTCTTGCTCGTCTCGATGGCCTGCGAAGCCTCCATGGTCATGAAATACATGACCAGCAGGATAGGCGCGATAAGCGCGAACTCGACCGCCGCGACGCCACGACGATTGGACCAGAACCGGATTGATTTGCCCCAGAGCATTGATTTGCCCCAGGGCCCAGCAATTCCCTGATGTGCCCCCGCACGCATCATATTCACTGCCTTTTTTCTTGTTGTTGCTTCGGTGATTGTCTCAATTGTCGAACGGCTCGTTCTGCCAGGTCACCGAAGCGAAATGCAGCGTTTTGTTGCCGCCCATCGACTGCGCCATCAGGTTGGTCATGATGGGCCATTTGTAGAAAACCCGCAGCATGTTCCTTGACTCCGCCGCACCCGCCGTGACGGTAAAGGGCACATCGGCGCCGCTATTCGTCAGCTGGATGTTACCGCCCTGAATCCTGAAGCCGGCCTGGGCCGCGTCGGCGAAAGCCGTGTACTGGCGAAGATCGACGCTCAACTGATTGGGGCAATCCTGCGAAACGATGATTTCCAGCTTGCCGCAGATCATGTTCTTCAAATTGTCTCCGGCGACGTCGGCGGCCCTCAACTGGCCGGTGCGCAGCCGGCGCGCGACATCGTCTGTAATGTTGGCCATCACCTCCTGGCTGGCAAACGAGATGCAGCTTTCGAGGATGGCGAAGACGAGAAGCGCGAACGGCATCGCAAGCAGCGCGAACTCGAGCGCCGTGGCGCCGCGCCGGTCGCGCACGAAGCGCTGGAAAGGCCTGGCGCGCTCGATCTTGCGTTGATCTGTCGAGCCGATTTCCTTGCTCATGCGATGTTCCTGCCATCCTGGACGGTGCTGACAGGTGTATTAGTGCAAACCAATTGAGGTCCGGTTTGAATGATCGTTAAACTCGGCGCAGGCGCTTTAACCAGGCAGTAACCTGGGCGCTGGCACGGCCCGCATGGCTTATTTGCTGACGCTCATCTCGGCTTCGGACGATTTCTCCGCGTCGCTCTTGTAGGAGCTTTCGCAATAGGGCGTGCACGACATGGTCTGGACCTCCGCGCGCCGGTAAATGCGAACCGACGAGGCCGCCTGGCGGACCACGGTAACCTGTGCGTCGACGATCGGGCTGCCCTCTGGGTCGAGAACGACGAGATTGGTGACACCGAAACCCTTGCCGGTGAGCACGATCGTCGAGGCATCCTGGACGGAGGCGTCGGCGATTGCCGGGTTGCCCACGACGATCGTATCGGCGGGGCGCGACAATTTCACGATCTTGGCCTGGTTCATGGTGACCTCGATCCCGGCGCCGGCCCTGGCGGGCGCGGTCAAGCTGGCGGCAAGAAGCACGGCAATCAGAATTGAGGATCTCGGCACGGCCATCACGGCGCTCCACGCAAGCGGACTGTTCAACAGAACATGAACGAGATTGGTGAACCAACGGTTAAGTTGACTTGTTGCGCCCGGATACGGCGGTCGGCATGGCCGAGCGCACCATCGGACTCGTGCAGGCGTCGCAAGCCTGCCCAAGCCCTTGCCGTTTGCGACGTCGACCTGCAAAACAGAACATTAGCCAGCGCTTAGTGTGGAGTTAACCACGCAACATGTTCTAGCCGGGAAAGGAATCGGTAAGGCTGTTTATTAAGCCGATCGAAAGAGCTTCTCCCTAGATTTGCAGCATCCGATCAACCATCACAGAAGTTGACGGAAGTGCTGTAACACGTGGAGTAGGAGCTCTCGAATGTCTAATCTCATCGCACGTTTCGTGAAAGACGAATCCGGCGCGACCGCCATCGAATATGGTCTGATCGCCGCTCTCATCGCGCTCGCCATCATCACCGGCGCAGGCGCGCTCGGCAATGCCATCAACGCCAAGTTCACGACCATCGGTACAACGCTGAACAGCAGCGGCAGCTGATCTGCTTATTTGCTGATCACCTGGATTGCATTCTGGACAGGGGCCGCCACATTGCGGCCCCTGTTTGTCTGTGACCGGTCCAGAGTGCTGCCGACAACGACCGTCTTTTCATGCGGACCTCATCAATCGTTAATCGAACCGACCTAGATTGAGTATCCTGGAAATCCGCACAATAGGCATAAGCGCCGATGCTTGAAGCCCTGATCTTCGTCGTCTTCCCGTTCTGCATGCTGTTTGCCGCGATCTCCGACATGCTGTCGATGACGATCGCCAATCGCGTGCCGGTGCTGCTTGTCGTCGTCTTCGCGCTGGTGGCGCCGCTGACGGGCATGGACTGGGCAGCCTATGGCGGACATTTCGCCGCCGGCGCCATCGTCCTTGCCGTGACGTTCGGCCTGTTCGCCTTGGGTGGCATGGGCGGCGGCGACGCCAAACTGCTGGCCGCCACGGCCGTGTGGATGGGGCTCAACGTGCATCTCGTCGAATATCTGGTCGTCTCGACATTCATCGGCGGCCTTCTGACAATCGCCATCCTGCTTTACCGGAAGTCGACGCTGGCGGTTTTCACCGGCCGCAATCCATTCCTGCGTCATTTCGCCGAAGAGTCGGCCGGTGTTCCCTACGGGATCGCGCTCGGCCTGGGCGGACTGCTGACCTTTCCCGATTCCCCCATGATGGTATGGGCGCTGGCAAGGCTGGCGAACTGAATTCATCAATTTTTTCGTCGGCTGACATGCCTTGCAAGCCGTCTTGCGGAGCGGCGGCCCAGCATTTCCGCGCATCTCGGCGCGATCCATCCAATTTATGTAAACCTTAAATTAATCACGATCGTAAGCATTGCATTAACCTTGTTTTGACGATTGCCGCTGCAAAGTCCGGCTTGGCTAGGTGGTTTGCCAAGGGCGAGGGTTCGGACAGATGCCAGCATCCCGATTGATTATTCTGAGCGTGGCGGTGGCCGCGGCGGGCGGTGCTGGCTATGTCGCGAAAAACATGGTCGCTCCGCCGCCTCAGATCGTCGTCGATTCTGGCCCCCAGGCCCCGGCGGTATCCCTGCAGGACGTGCTCGTGCTTTCGGGTGATGTCGCGATGGGCAACGCGCTCCAGAACAGCATCGCCTGGCAATCCTGGCCCGCTGACGGCATCAACGCGAATTTCATCACCAAGGCCACTGCTCCCGACGCCCTGGAGAAGCTGAAAGGGTCGATTGCCCGTGTGCCGATGTATGCGGGCGAGCCCGTGCGGCGCTCCAAGCTGATCGGCGAGGGGCAAAGCTTCATGTCGTCCATCCTGCCTTCCGGCATGCGGGCGGTCGCCACGACCATATCGGCCGACACCTCGGCCGGCGGCTTCATCCTTCCAAACGATTTCGTCGACGTCATCATGACCCGCAGGGCCGATGCCAACACTGGGGCCGGCTTCAGCACCGAGACCATCCTGAAGAATATCCGCGTCCTGGCAATCGATCAGACCATCCAGGAAGACGAGGAAGGCAAGAAGACCAGGGTAGGCCAGACCGCCACGCTGGAGCTGACACCCAAACAGGCGGAGATCATCACCGTTGCCCAGCAGATGGCGGATCGCCTGACGCTGGCGCTGCGGGCGATCACGGACACCCAGGAAAAGAATGTGGACGAGGCCGACTATCTCGTTTCCGGCAATGGTCGCAGGGGAACGGTGAGGCTGATCAAGTCGGGCGAAGTCTCCGAGGTAGGGGCAAGGAAATGAGGCTAAGCGCTAAACTGCCGGCAATCGCAGCCATGGCATTCGGCCTGCTGCTGGTCGGAGCGAATGTGCAGGGCGTCGAGGCGAAGAGCACGCAGGTGTCGGCCACGACAGCCACCCAGCGCGTCAAGCTGGGCCTCAACAAGTCGGTGGTCATAGACCTGCCGAGCGATGCCTATGACATTCTGGTCGCCAATCCCTCTGTTGCCGACGCCGTGACCCGTACCGCAAGGCGTATCTATCTCTTTGGCAAGTCGGTCGGCGAAACCAACATCTTCGTCTTTGGACCGAACGGCGAACAGATCGCCAGCCTGGATCTTGCCATCGAACGCGACGTCGCCGGCCTGGAAGACTATATCAAGCGCTTCCTTCCGACATCGACCGTGAAGGTGGAACTGCTGAACGACAACGTCATCCTGACCGGCACCGTCGACACGCCGCTGGACGCCAAACGAGCGGTCGACTTGGCGACGATCTTCGTCTCGGGCGGTGAGGCGACGACGGGCCAGTATTCGCAGACCGCCGCCGGCGGCTCGGCCCAGAGCGGTGTCGACATCAACAACCCGGACCAGGAGCGCCGTGTCTCCAAGATCGTCAATCTCTTGCAGATCATCGGTGACGACCAGGTCACGCTGAAGGTGACCGTCGCCGAAGTCAGTCGCTCCGTGATGAAGCAACTCGGTGTCAACATGCTCAGCAGCGGTAGCTCGAACGGCATCAGCTACGGGGCCTTGAGTTCGCCCAATTACGGACTTGGCAAGCCACTTTCGCAGAATTCATACTTCAGGCTCGGCGACGGCCTCGGCAATGGAATTCAGGCCTACGTCAACGCGATGGAGCAAAGCGGCGTCATGAAGACGCTTGCCGAACCGACCCTCACGGCGGTTTCTGGCGAGAAGGCGACGTTCAAGGTCGGTGGGGAATTCAATCTCATCACCGGACGCACCAACAATGTTTCGAGCGACAACCAGACCGGCCAAGTTACGTACACCAATGACAAGCTCGAATATGGCATTGGGCTTGAGTTCCAGCCCGTAGTGCTGTCGGCCGGGCGCATCAGCCTGAAGGTCAGGACCTCCGTATCGGAGCCGACCGCGGAAGGTGCCACTACGCTCGAAGGGGCAGGCGCCTTGCCTGGAATGACCATACTGTCGATTCGCAAACGCCTGGCAGACACCACCGTTGAGCTACCCTCCGGCGGCTCCATGATGATCGCCGGCCTGGTGCGCGACGATGTCCGTCAGGCAGTCTCCGGTCTGCCAGGTCTCGCCAAGATTCCCGTGCTCGGCACACTCTTCCGCAGCAAGGACTTCGTCCGCAACGAAAGCGAGCTCGTCATCATCATCACGCCCTACCTGGCGCGGCCAGTGGCACGCAATGATCTCGCCAAGCCGGACGACAATTTCAACCCTCCGAGCGATGGCGCCGGGATGTTCCTTGGGCGTGTCAATCGCGTCTACGGCACCATGCAGACCGACAGGCCCAACGGTCGCTATCACGGCGTCGTCGGCTTTATCTACAAGTGAACGGGAAAGCGGACATGTCTCAGTCAGCATTGAAGGCAAGGATCTCTGCGATGCGCTCCGGCCGTTCTTGGACAGGCCTGCGGGTCCTTCCGATCCTCGCGGCAGCGTTGACGGCTCTCCTGGCCGGTTGCGCCCACCGCGACAGCGTTACCGTCGGCGCCATCCCCGACGACTATCGCACCAATCATCCGATCGTCATCGCGGAGAAGAACCAGAAGATCGATCTTCCCGTCGGCGCCGGCGACCGTGGCATGACCGGCTCGCAGCGCGACACGCTTCTGGGTTTCCTCGACGGCTATGATAAGTCTGCCGCTCCGACATTGACGATCCAGGTTCCAAGCGGATCGGCCAACGAAGTCGCCGCGACGGCGGCTGGCCGCGATTTCGCCCGGCTCGCGGTCGCCGCCGGTATCAAGCGCGACCGGATCGTCGTGGTCTCCTATCAGGCTGGATCGAGCGAGGCCTCAGCCCCGGTTCGCGTTTCCTACATCGCGGTGAGGGCACAGACCGACAAATGCGGGCGTTGGCCCGATGACCTGGTGGAAACGTCGGAAAACAAGCACTACGCCGATTTCGGCTGCTCCTATCAGAACAATCTTGCCGCTCAGATGGCCAATCCAAATGATCTTCTCGGGCCGCGCAAGCAGACCACCATCGATGCGGAACGGCGTGGTCAGGTCATAGATGACTATCGGAAAGTTCCGTTGGCAGTGCCTCCGGTCAGCCAAGAAGTCGATTACTGATGACTGCAAAGTCTAGGGGCAACCAACCATGAGCAGCCTTGCCTATGACGCCACCGTCGAGGGCGCCGATATCTCGCCGCAGGACGTCGCCGCGATGCAGGCGTTGCGGCCGGTTCCGCGCATTTCGATCCAGGCATTCTGCGAGACCGAGGGCGTTGCCAATCCGGTCCAGCGCGCCGGCGAGGACCGTCGCATGACCAAGGCGCATCTCAAGGTCCATATGGGCGGCGTCGCCACCGCAATCGAATTCTACCAGTCGGCGCCGACGCCCAACCTGATCCTGCTGGAATCGCGCAGCGAACCCAAGCAATTGCTGGAGCAGCTCGCCCAGCTTTCGGAATACTGCGATCCATCCTCGAAAGTGGTGGTGATCGGTCACTACAATGATGTCGGTCTTTATCGCGAACTCATCCGTTCCGGCATCTCCGAATATGTCATCGCGCCGGTGTCGATGGCCGACATCGTCAGCGTCGTGTCGTCGATCTTCGTCGATCCGGATGCCGAACCGCTCGGCCGCACGGTCGCCTTCGTCGGCGCCAAGGGTGGCGTCGGCTCTTCCACGATCGCCCACAACGTCGCCTGGGCAATGTCCTCGCTGTTCAAATCCGAGGTCGTTGTCGCCGACCTCGATCTCGCCTTCGGCACCGCCAACATCAATTTCGACCAGGATCCGGCCCAGGGCATCGCCGAGGCGGTGTTCTCGCCCGAGCGCATCGACGAAGTTTATCTCGACCGGCTGTTGACCCAATGCGCCGAGCACCTGTCGCTGCTTGCGGCGCCCTCGACGCTGGAACGCGTCTACGACTTCGATCCCGATGCCTTCGCGCAACTTGTCGATACCGCGCAGCGCAGCGTGCCGCTGCTTGTGCTCGATGTTCCTCATGTCTGGACGGGATGGGCCAAGAACACGCTGGTCAAGGCTGACGAGATCGTGATCACGGCGACTCCGGAACTGGCCAATCTGCGCAACACCAAGAACCTGGTCGACATGTTGAAGCGGCTTCGTCCGAACGACCCGCCGCCGAAATTGATCATCAACCAGACCGGCGTGCCCAAGCGGCCCGAGATCTCGGCATCCGATTTCGCCGAACCGCTCGGCCTGACACCAATGTCGGTCATCGGCTTTGATCCCCTGCTGTTCGGCAACGCCGCAAACAACGGGCGCATGCTGGGCGAGATGGATGCCAAGAACCCGGTTGTGGCCACGATCAACGAGATTGCCCATGTGCTGACGGGCCGTAGCGAAATCCGGGCGAAGAAGAAAGCTGGCCTGGGCAGTCTGCTCGGCAAGCTCTCGCGCAACAAGAAGTGACGCAATGGGGTCGGTAGTCGGTCATGTTCGGTAAAAGAGGCAACGACGACGGCAACCGGTTCACGCCGGAATTCCGCCAGCCGGCATCGGCACCGGCTACGATTGCGCCGGCCGCCGCGGGTCCGGCCGACACCGCGGTGCTTGCCCGGCCCGCGGCCACGCCTCAGCCGAGCGCACCGGTCGCGCCGCCGGCCAGGCGCGCGGTCGAAGCGCCACCCATGGCGCCCGAACCGAGGAGGGGCCGCGAAAAGAGCGAAACCTACTATGACACCAAGAGCCAGGTGTTCTCGGCTCTCATCGATACGATCGACCTGTCGCAACTCGCCAAGCTCGATCCCGAAAGCGCGCGCGAGGAAATCCGCGACATCGTCAACGACATCATCGCGATCAAGAACTTCGCGATGTCGATCGCCGAGCAGGAAGAACTGCTCGAGGACATCTGCAATGATGTGCTTGGCTATGGGCCGCTCGAGCCGTTGCTGGCGCGCGACGACATCGCCGACATCATGGTCAACGGGTCCAAGAACGTCTACATCGAAGTGAACGGCAAGGTCGAGCAGACCGGCATTCGGTTTCGCGATAACCAGCAGCTTCTCAATATCTGCCAGCGCATCGTCAGCCAGGTCGGCCGCCGCGTCGACGAATCCAGCCCGATCTGCGACGCTCGTCTTCCCGACGGGTCGCGCGTCAACGTCATTGCGCCGCCGTTGGCTATCGATGGCACCGCGCTCACCATCCGCAAATTCAAGAAGGACAAGCTGACGCTCGATCAGCTGGTCAAGTTCGGCGCCATCTCTCCGCAAGGGGCCGAAGTTCTCAAGATCATCGGCCGTGTCCGCTGCAACATCGTCATCTCGGGCGGCACCGGCTCCGGCAAGACGACATTGCTCAACTGCCTGACCAACTACATCGACCGCGACGAGCGCGTCATCACCTGTGAGGACTCGGCCGAACTGCAGCTGCAGCAGCCGCATGTCGTGCGCCTGGAAACGCGTCCACCCAATCTCGAGGGCGAGGGCGAGGTGACGATGCGCGACCTGGTCAAGAATTGCCTGCGCATGCGGCCTGAACGCATCATCGTCGGCGAAGTGCGCGGACCCGAGGTCTTCGACCTTCTTCAGGCGATGAACACGGGCCATGACGGCTCGATGGGCACGATCCACTCCAACAGCCCGCGCGAATGCCTGAACCGTATCGAATCCATGATCGCCATGGGCGGCTATTCGCTGCCGCAGAAAACCGTGCGCGAAATCGTCGTCGGCTCCATCGACGTCATCATCCAGGCGGCACGCCTGCGCGACGGATCGCGCCGCATCACCCATATCACCGAAGTGATCGGGATGGAGGGCGACGTCGTCATCACCCAGGATATCGTCCTCTACAACATCAAGGGCGAGGACGCCAACGGCAGGCTGCTGGGAGAACACGTCTCGACCGGCATCGGCCGCCCGCATTTCTGGGAACGCGCGCGCTACTACGGCGAAGAGCAGCGCCTCGCAATAGCGCTCGAGGCCATGGAGAAACGTGCTGACTGACGCACTCACAGGCGTGAAGGTTCTGGTCGATGTTTGGAATTGACGGCACCGTACTGGCGTTTGTCGTACTCGCCGGCTTCAGCGCCGGCGCGGTCGCCTATGTATTTCTGTTCAACCAGATCAGCAACGAGAAACAGGCCGGCAGGCGGCTGGAAACGATCAAGGCCGCCGAGACGGACCGTTCCGTCGTCAAGGCCACCCGCGACCGGGCGGCCGACGCCGCCAAGCGCCGCAAATCGGTGCAGGATTCACTGAAGGATCTCGACGAAAAGCAGAAATCCAAGGACATCGCCGTCAAGAAGCCGCCGCTGAAAGCGCAGCTTCGCCAGGCTGGGATGAAGGTGTCGATCGAACGTTTCTATATCTATTCGGCCATCTGCGGTCTCGCGCTGACGGTGGTCGCGTTCGTGGCCGGTGCGCCGATGATTGTCTTGCCCGGTGTGCTGCTCGCCGGAGCGCTTGGCCTGCCGCGTTGGTTCGTTTCTTTTCGTCGTAGCCGGCGCGTCAAGTCATTCCTCAACGAATTTCCAAACGCGCTCGACGTCATCGTGCGGGCGGTCAAGTCCGGCCTGCCGCTGAACGATGCCATACGCCTGATCGCCAACGAATCCCCTGAACCGGTCAAGACCGAGTTTCGCCGCATCGTCGATTCGCAGCAGATGGGCCTGTCGATCCCCGACGCCACCTTGCGCATGCCCGAAACCATGCCATGCACCGAGGCGAGCTTCTTCGGCATCGTCATCCAGATCCAGTCGCAAGCCGGTGGCAATCTCTCCGAAGCGCTAGGCAATCTTTCGCGCGTCTTGCGCGACCGCAAGAAGATGAAGGCCAAGGTCGCGGCCCTGTCGATGGAGGCGAAAGCATCCGCCGCCATCATCGGCGCCTTGCCTTTCATCGTTGCCTTTCTCGTCTATCTCTCCAGTCCCAACTACCTGATGCCGCTGTTCACGACCAGCGTCGGCCATCTGATCCTCGGTGTTTCCGGCATCTGGATGTCGATCGGCATCTTCGTGATGCGCAAGATGATGAAT
This sequence comes from Mesorhizobium sp. BR115XR7A, assembly GCF_020165315.1. Classification (NCBI taxonomy): domain Bacteria; kingdom Pseudomonadati; phylum Pseudomonadota; class Alphaproteobacteria; order Hyphomicrobiales; family Phyllobacteriaceae; genus Mesorhizobium; species Mesorhizobium sp. BR115XR7A. Next base: position 120,697 of record NZ_JAIUHW010000007.1, on the reverse strand, counting down.
TTTGAAGTCTAGGGCCGTGGCATGACCGAACAAGTCATCAAATCACTGACGGATCCCAGCCTCCTGATTGCGATGCTGGTCGCTGTCGCCGTGTTCGCAACCGTTTTTACGCTGCTGCCGGCCCTTGGCGGAAACCAGCTCAAGGCGCGCATGAAGTCGGTCGCGCTGGAGCGTGACGAGCTTCGCGCCAAGCAGCGCGCGCGGCTTGCGAACGAGGCCGATCGCCGCCGCAAGGGCCTGCGCGAGCAGCAGTCGGTCGGTATGCGCAACATTGTCGACCGGCTCGATCTGCGCCGTGCGTTGGCCGACGAGTCCACCTTGCAAAAGCTGAAGGTCGCCGGCTTTCGCGGGCAAAATCCGCTAACGCGATTTCTGTTCTTCCGTCTGGTGCTTCCTTTTGTCGGTTTCGCGCTGGGTCTGTTCTATATTTTCGTGCTCGGAGGGTTGCCCGACAAGCCATTGGTGATCCGGCTTTTCGTCTGCATCCTCGTTGCCTATGGCGGCTTCTATGCGCCGGTCCTCTACGTCAACAACCGCGCGACCAAGCGCAAGCAGTCGATCCAGCTGGCGTGGCCGGATGCGCTCGACCTGATGCTGATCTGCGTGGAATCCGGCATGTCGGTGGAAGCCGGCCTGCGCAAGGTCGCCGACGAGATCGGCGCGCAATCGGTGGCCCTGGCGGAAGAATTCATCCTGACCAACGCCGAGCTCTCCTACCTGCAGGAACGTAAGCAGGCTTACGAGAATCTTGCGAGCCGTACCGGCTTAGAATCGGTCAGGTCCGTGTCACAGGCGCTCGTCCAGGCCGAGCGCTACGGCACGCCAGTGGCGCTCGCACTGCGTGTGCTTGCCGCGGAGAGCCGCGACATGCGCATGAACGCAGCCGAGAAGAAGGCCGCCGCGCTGCCGCCCAAGCTCACCGTGCCGATGATCCTGTTCTTCCTGCCGGTGCTGTTCGCCATCATCCTGGGTCCTGCCGGCATCCAGGTCAGCCAGCGCGGCATCTTCGGCCAGTCGCAAAGCAACGGCACCCAGTAGGCGCATCCGCACAATCCAAACGAAAGAGCCGCGCGGAAAATGCCACGCGGCTCTTTCGTTTGGCGCGATCGGGCGCCGCGCGCGACGATCAGTTGGTGGCGGTTTTCGCCGTTTTCGCCTTGTCCTGATCCTTGAGCTGGCTCCAGGCGTTCTGCTGGGCCAGCATCTGCCGGAGATAGGCGACGTTGGCCTGTGCCTGTTCGGGGGAAAGTTCTTGCGAGGCGATCTTCTCGGCTTCGTCGAAGCGACCTTGCAGCCCGACAACGAGCGCCAGGTTCTGACGCACCCGGCTGTCGGCATTCGGCTGCTGGGCGGCAGAGCGCATATAGGTCTCGGCGGTGCGCAGATCCCCTTCCAGCACATAGGACATGCCGAGATTGGAAAGGATCGATGGCTCGTTCGGCTTGAGTTCAAGCGCCTTGCGGTAGAGTTGGCGCGCTTCGTCCTTCTGGCCGACCTGATCGAGGATGGCCGCCTCCGCCGACACCAGCCTCCAGTCGGGGTATTCCGGCGTTTGTGCGCGGCGCACGGCGTCGAGCGCTGCCTCGAGCTGGCCATTGGCGGCCAATGCCTTGCCATAGGCGGCGAGAACTTCGCGGTCCTTGGGGTAGGCGATCGCCAGCTTGCGCATCACGGCAAGCGACTGGTTCGCATCGCCGTCCATCTGCAGCGCCGCCGCGAAGTTGGTCGCTATCCGCTTGTCGTTGGGGTTCCTCGCGTAGGATTGGCCAAGTGCGGCCGTGGCGTTGTGCAATTCTCCCGCCGACATCGTTTCCAGCGGCTTGCCGCTGGTGCGTCCGATCGAGCCTGTGGTGAGTTTGTCGGTCGCGCAACCGGCAACGCCCGCCGCGAGCGCTAGCATGAATGCCGTGGTAATGAGCCGTTTTCCCCGGATGTCTATCGTGCGGTTGGTCGGCATCGGCACCTGGGCCTCCATTCATGCGTGGCCATTGCGTGGCCATCTTCCCTCCAGCAGAAATATTCTGTTAACCCTAACGGAGGGTTAAGACGCGCCGACTCGCAAACTCGGCAGGAGAAACATCTGATGTCCGTTGAACTGGTCGAGAGCAAGCCGAAGAACCCGCTGCCAATCCATCTGGTCGCCAGGGACGGGCTGGAGGCAGCCGTTCTGTCGCCGTCTATTGTCGCATGGGCCAAGGCAAACGGCTTTTCCGGCGAGGCTGGCAGGACGCTGGTCCTGCCAGGCGAGAACGGAGCGCTTGGCGGCGCCATGTTCGGCCTCGGTGAGGGCGAGGGCGCGCTTGCCGTCGGTGCGCTGGCGAAAACCTTGCCGGAGGGCGATTGGCATTTTGCCTCCAGGCCCGCGGAGCCGGAACTGGCGGCTCTTGCAATCGTGCTCGGCGGTTATGTCTTTGCCCGCTACGGCAGGAAACCGGGCAAGGCGCTGCGCTTCGAGCTGCCGGCCGGCGTCGATGCGCAGCGCGTTCGCCGCGTCGTCGATGGTGTTTTCCTGACGCGCGACCTGGTCAACACACCGACCAACGATATGGGGCCGGACGATCTGGAGAAGGCGGTGCGGATCCTGGCTGGGGCTCACAAGGCCGAAGTCTCGGTCATCAAGGGCGACGACCTGCTCGCACAGAACTTCCCGATGATCCATGCCGTCGGCCGCGCTTCGTCCGATGCCCCGCGTCTGATCGACATGACCTGGGGGCGGCAGGGCGCGCCGAAGGTGACGCTGGTCGGCAAGGGCGTCTGCTTCGACACGGGCGGGCTCGACATCAAGCCGTCATCGGGCATGCTGTTGATGAAGAAGGACATGGGTGGCGCCGCCAATGTGCTGGGCCTGGCCTCGATGATCATGGCCGCCGGGCTCAATGTGCGGCTGCGCGTGCTGATCCCCGCGGTCGAGAATTCGATCGCCAGCAACGCTTTCCGCCCGGGCGACGTGCTGGCGAGCCGCAAGGGCATCACGGTCGAGATCGGCAACACGGACGCCGAAGGTAGGCTGGTGCTGGGGGACGCGCTGGCGCTGGCCGACGACGAGGAGCCGCAGCTTCTCATCGACATGGCGACGCTGACCGGCGCCGCCCGCGTCGCGCTTGGCCCCGACCTGCCGCCCTTCTACACCGATGACGAGGCGCTTGCCTCGGAGCTGGCGGCGGCGGCGCTGGCGGTCGAGGATCCGCTGTGGCGCATGCCGCTATGGCGGCCTTACGACGCGAAACTGTCGTCGAAGATAGCCGACATCAACAACGTCACATCAGATGGTTTCGCCGGTTCGATCACCGCGGCGCTGTTCCTCAGGCGCTTCGTCGAGAAGACGGCAAGCTGGGCGCATTTCGACATCTTCGCCTGGAACCCCGCCGATCGCCCCCACGGTCCGGCCGGTGGCGAGGCGCAGGGCATCCGGGCGCTGGAGCGGATCATCTCGACGCGCTATGGCTGATTGCCGCAGGCAGAGTCGGCGATCGAGAACTGAAACGGAACCGAAACAATTTGCCGTCATGCTGGCGCGATGTCGATTGCGATGCGCCCGAGCCAAGCCCTGCGACTGTGGCAGCAAGTAATGCTGTCGCAGGTGCGCGAGGACGCGCCTGATCTCACCATGCGCCAGACGGCGATCCTGTTCACCATCTACCTCGATCCGCCGCCGCACACCGTGCGCGGGCTTGCCGCCCGCCTCAACGTCACCAAGCCGGTCATCACGCGCGCGCTCGACACGATGGGCGCGCTGAAACTGGTGTCGCGCCATCGCGACGAGCTCGACAAGCGCAACGTCCTGATCAAGCGCACCGTCGAAGGCGCGCTCTTTGTCGAGCGCTTCGGAGATGGTATCATCGCCAAAGCCCACGAGCTGCCGATCTGAACAAGTGCTCTGTCTAGCTGGATTGCTGATTTGACCGCCCACGACGCCCGCCTGCACGCTTTCCGCTCCGACCTTGCCGATTCGCGTCTGATAGGCGAGGTCACGGCGGAGCGTTTCGTCGCCGGCCGGCCGGCGCGGATTTCCGCATCCGTTGCCGAAGTGCGCAAGGCGCCACGCCCGGATGCCGGGATCAACACGCAGTTCCTGTTCGGCGACGATGTCCTTGTCTTCGAGGAGAGAGAAGGCTGGGCCTGGGTCCAGGCCGAGCGCGACGGCTATGTCGGCTATGTCGCCGCTGCCATGCTGGGCGGGCGCGACCATGCGTCCACTCACATCGTGTCGGTACCACGCACCTTCCTCTATCCAGGTCCCGATCTGCGCTTCCCGGTCGCGGGACAGCTGTCGATGGGATCAACGGTGATGGTGACGGGCGCCGCCGAGACGCGCGGCACGCCCTACGCAGTGTTGTCTTCCGGCGAGGCGATCATCGCAGGCCATCTGCGGCCAATCCGCGAAGCTGCTTCTGACTATGTTTCGGTGGCCGAGATGTTTCTCGGCACGCCCTATCTATGGGGCGGTGTTTCCGGCTTCGGCATCGATTGCTCCGGCCTGGTGCAACTGGCCATGCGCATGGCCGGCAAAAATGTGCTGCGCGATTCCGACATGCAGGCCGCCTCGATCGGCGAGCCGCTCGATGCGGGCCCTGATTTTTCGGGGCTGCGACGTGGTGATCTGGTGTTCTGGAAAGGTCACGTCGCCATCATGACCGACGCCGAAACCATGATCCACGCCAACGGCCACACCATGCTTGTGTCGCGCGAAGGGCTGAAGGAAGCCATTGCCCGCATCGGCTATCTCTATGGCGGGCCTACAGGGGTTCGGCGCCCGTAAGGCTTTTTCGATCCCCTTTTGTTCCGAATCTGCTTGGCGATTGACTGTCGCCGCGCTACCTCTGGCGCGTGACAGTTGAGCCCCGCCTCGCCGACCAGAATGCCGCAGTCGTCCTGCCCGAGCCATTCCTGAAATGGTTCGGCGAGAAAGGCTGGTCGCCGCGCGCGCATCAGATAGAGCTCCTGGCGAAGGCCCAGGCCGGGCAATCGGTGCTGCTGATCGCGCCGACCGGCGCCGGCAAGACGCTGGCCGGCTTCCTGCCGTCGCTGACCGAACTGGCCGTCAGGCCAAGGCGAAAACCAGGCCAGGCGCGGCGCGGCATCCACACGCTGTACATCTCGCCGCTTAAGGCACTGGCCGTCGACATCGAGCGCAATCTCGGCAAGCCGGTCGAGGAGATCGGCCTGCCCGTCACCATCGAAACGCGCACCGGCGACACCCCCGCCCACAAGCGCCAGCGCCAGAAGCTGGTGCCGCCGGACATTCTTTTGACGACGCCCGAGCAGCTTGCGCTGCTGATCGCGGCTTCCGACGCCAGGCGTTTCTTCGAGGATCTGCGCTATGTCGTGCTCGACGAATTGCATTCGCTGGTGACGTCGAAACGCGGCCATCTTTTGGCGCTTGGACTGGCGCGGCTGCGCAGCTTTGTCCCAAGCCTGCAGACGATCGGCCTGTCGGCGACGGTGGCCGAGCCGGACGAATTGCGGCGCTGGCTGGTCAGCCAGAACCCACCGGGTGACATGGCGGAATTGATCACTGTGACGGGTGGTGCCAAGCCCGAAATCTCGATCCTCGATTCCGAGGAGCGCGTGCCGTGGGCGGGGCATTCGGCGCGCTATGCCACGCCGGAGATCTACCGCGAGATCAAGCGCCACAAGACGACCTTGCTGTTCGTCAACACACGCAGCCAGGCGGAGCTGCTGTTCCAGGAGTTGTGGCGCGTCAACGAGGACACGTTGCCGATCGCCCTGCATCATGGCTCGCTCGACGTCGCCCAGCGCCGGCGCGTCGAGAAGGCAATGGGCGAGAACGCGCTACGCGCCATCGTCGCCACATCGACGCTCGATCTCGGCATCGACTGGGGCGATGTCGATCTGGTCGTGCATGTCGGTGCTCCGAAGGGCGCCAGCCGGTTGGCACAGCGCATCGGCCGTGCCAATCACCGCATGGATGAGCCGTCCAAGGCGATTTTGATCCCCGCCAACCGTTTCGAGGTGCTGGAGTGCCGGGCCGCACTCGACGCCAATTATCTCGGCGCGCAGGATACGCCGCCACTGGTCAATGGCGGGCTCGACGTGCTGGCCCAGCATGTGCTCGGCTGCGCCTGCGGCGCACCGTTCCGCGCCGATGACCTATACGCGGAGGTACGAGCGGCGGCACCCTATGCCGACCTCGATCGGCCGACCTTCGACCGTGTCATCGATTTCGTCGCCACCGGTGGCTATGCACTAAAGAATTATGAGCGTTACGCCCGCATCCGCCTTAACAAGGACGGGCTGTGGCGCGTCTCCAATCTGCGCGTCGCCCAGCAATACAGGCTCAATGTCGGCACCATCATCGAGGTGCCCGCCCTCAACGTGCGTTACGTCAAGGCCGGCAGCAAAGGCGCGGCGTCGCACGGTGGCCGCGTGCTCGGCAAGATCGAGGAGGCCTTCCTCGAAACGTTGACGCATGGCGATACTTTCATGTTCGCCGGCAAGGTGCTGCGTTTCGAGGGCATCCGCGAGAATGAGTGCTTCGTGTCGAACGCGCCCGGCAGCGACGCCAAGGTGCCATATTATGGCGGCGGCAAGTTCCCGCTCTCGACCTACCTCGCAGAGCAGGTCCGCATCATGCTGGACGATCCGCAGCGCTGGAAGAAGCTGCCGGAGCAGGTGGCCGACTGGCTGCGGTTCCAGTCGGACAAATCCATGCTGCCCAAGCGCGACGATTTGCTGATCGAGACCTTTCCGCGTGGCAATCGCCATTATCTGGTCGCCTATCCCTTTGAGGGCAGGCTGGCGCACCAGACGCTTGGCATGCTGCTCACCCGTCGCCTCGACAGGGCGGGCGTCAGGCCGCTCGGCTTTGTCGCCACTGATTATGCCTTGGCCATATGGTCGCTGGGCGACATGGGCGCGATGTTCAAAGCCAGGAAACCTTCACTGAGCGCGCTGTTCGACCAGGACATGCTGGGCGACGATCTCGAAGCCTGGCTGGCCGACAGCTGGCTTCTCAAGCGCACTTTCCGCAATTGCGCGCTGATCTCGGGCCTGATCGAAAAACGCCACCCCGGCCAAGAGAAGAGCGGCCGGCAGGTCACCGTGTCGACCGACCTGATCTACGACGTGCTGCGCAGCCATGAGCCGGACCACATCCTGCTTCAGGCGACGCGTGCCGATGCGGCGACCGGCCTGCTCGATGTCAGCAGACTTGCGGACATGCTCTCGCGCATCCAGGGTCGAATCATGCATAAGGCGCTCGAACAGATATCGCCGCTTGCCGTGCCGATCATGCTCGAGATCGGCAAGATGCCGGTGAACGGCGAGGCCGATGAAACGCTGCTGATGGATGCGGCGACGCTGGTCGAAGAGGCCATGGGGCCTGGGAATGGCTGAGGAATGAGTTTTTCGCTGGCGCGCGCATCGCTGATCGCCGAGGCCGATCTCGTCGGCATCGCGGGCGAGCGCGCGGTCTGCGATCCGCGCGGTGTGCTGTATTTCCCCGAGCTCAAGCTGCTGACGGTATCGGACCTGCATCTGGAGAAGGGGTCGTCCCTGGCAAGGCGCGGCACGCTCATCCCGCCCTACGATACTGGCGCGACCCTGCTCAGGCTGCAGGCGGTCATATCGGACTACCAGCCGTCGATCGTCATCAGCCTGGGTGACTCCTTCCACGACGGTGGCGGCGCAGCGCGCATGCATTCGAGCTTTCGCGAACGGCTGGAAGCGCAGATGGCAGGCCGTGACTGGTTCTGGGTCGCCGGCAATCACGACCCCGAAGCGCCGGCGGATCTGCCTGGCGAGACCGTGCGGGAACTGGCCATAGGCTCGCTGCTGTTCAGGCATGAGCCATCGAAGGTGAGGGTCGAGGGCGAAATATCTGGTCATCTGCACCCCTGCGCGCGCATTGTGCAACAAGGCCGCTCGGTGCGCAGGCGCTGCTTTGCCGGCGATGGCGGCCGCATGATCATGCCGGCTTTCGGCGCCTATACCGGTTCGCTCAACGTGCTCGACCGCGCCTATGCCGGGCTGTTTCGCCTGGAGTCGCTGATGGCCTACATGCTCGGCACCGAGCGCATCTTCGCCATCTCGCACTCGATGCTGCGGCCAGGCTGAGATCTATCGCCCATAATAGAGCATGACCGTGTGCTTCGCTTCGGCGAAGAACAGCCAGCGTTCGACCAGCATGCCGGCAAACTGGGCGATCGCGGCCAGCGCCGATAGCGCCGCCGCGAGCGGCCACGGCAAGGCGAAGGCGGCAAGCAGCAACAGGATCGGCAAACCGAAGGCCAGCGCCTGCGTGATCCGGCGCAGCTTTGCGCTGTGCTTGCGCGCGATGCGAAAACCCATTTCCTTGAGCAGGTAGTTTTCTTCCGTATGCGGCCACTCCAGCGACTGCACCGTGCCACCGGTCAGCCCCGTCGCGGTGTTGGCATTGGTCGGGATTTCAAGCCGGTCGTTGTGGCGCCAGGTCGCCAGCTTCCAGCCCCAGCCAAGCAAAGTGAGCAGCGCGGAAGCCGCCAGAAGCATTTTCGAGCCGAGAGAAAATGCTTGCAGCACAGCGTTCAGAAGCACGCTGCCGCTCATCGCCGAGTAGATGAGATAGCCGGGCAAGGTGTAGGGGCTGTGCCAGTGGGCGATGGGTTTCAGCGAGGCATAGATCATGCCTGTCATGCAGACCGTGGCTATGGCGCCGACGGCGGCCAGGACGCCGGCGGCCGCCACCCAGCCATCGAGGCGGCTAAGGAAGACCCAGCCTACGCCGAACACGCCTGCGGGAATGAAGGTGGCGACCGAGGCAACGCCTTCGCGCGACAGCCATGAACTGCGCCATTGCGAGAACGCCCGCCAGGCACGTTCGGGCCTGCCGAGATGGCCGGTCGATGACAACAGGCCGGCGGCGATCAGGCCGAGCGCCAGCCCCATGCCGACGAAGCCCGGCCAGAAATCGGGCGCGACGAAGCCGAGCGGGCCGAGCACGCCGAGCAGCGCGAGCAGCCCATAGCCGGCACCCGTGGCGGTGGTGAAGAAGACGACCGAAAAAGCTGGATGCATGGATGGTCAGCTCGAAAGCATGCGGTCGACCCAGCCAAGGAAACCGCCCTCGGCCCGTAGCGGCTCCAGCGCGGGAGCGGTCACCGATGCGGCGCGTTGCGTGTGAGCGCGCGGCGGCAGGTATTTGTTGGTCGGGCGATAGCCGAGTTCAGGCATCAGGTCGACACCGCCGCGCTCCGCCACCAGTTGCGAAACGGGGGATTGGGGATCGCCGAGGTCGCCGAAATGCCGGGCGCTGGTCGGGCAGGCGGCGACGCAGGCCGGCACGCGGTCCCCCTCGGCCAGATTGTCGTTATAGATGCGGTCGACGCAGAGCGTGCATTTCTTCATCACCCCGACATCGCCATCGAATTCGCGCGCGCCGTAGGGGCAGGCCCAGCTGCACAATTTGCAGCCGATGCACTTGTCCTCGTCGATCAGCACGATGCCGTCCGAGGCGCGCTTGTAGGAGGCGCCGGTCGGGCAGACGGTGACGCAGGCCGGCGTCTCGCAATGCAGGCAGGAGCGCGGGAAGTTGACCGTGCGCCCACCCATCTCGGTAATGTGCTCGTAACTGTGCACGCGGTTGAACCAGACCCCGTCGACATGGCCGCCATAGGGGTCGATGTCGGTCAGCGGCGCCATGTGGCCGCCGGTGTTCCATTCCTTGCAGGCGGTGACGCAGGCCTGGCAGCCGACACAGGTGTCGAGGTCGATGACGAGGCCAAGCTTCTTGCCGCCTGGATTTGGAAGACAGGTCATTCGGCCGCCTCTCTTGCCTGCCGAAACCCGGCGCCGAAAGTGAGCTTGTCGGGCGAGGGTTCGAAATGCGGCGGCTGTTGAAAACGCTCGAATTGCGGTTCGGTGAGGCCGGCCTCCTCCGCCGCGCATTTGACGATGCGCACGCGCAGATCGAACCACGCCGCCTGGCCCGTGACCGGATCGGAATTCGAATAACGCTTGCCCTGCGCGTCGGCCAAGGTCTGGTCTCCAATGATGTGGTTGAGCAGGAAGCCGCGATTGCTTTCGGCGGCATCGTCTTTCAGCCCCCAACTGCCGCGTCGCTTGCCGATCGCGTTCCAGGTCCACACCGTGCTTTCGTTGACCCCTTCGACCAGCTTGATCTGCCCCTTGACCCTGCCGTTGATGCTCTCGACCCACACCCAGTCGTCGTCGCCAAGGCCGAGCCCGGCGGCGGTTTGCTGATGCACGAACAGCCGGTTCTGGCTGGTGATCTGCCGCAACCACGCATTTTGCGAACCCCAGGAATGGTACATGTGCATGGGCCGCTGCGTCAGCGCGTGCAGCGGGTATTCTTCCTGGTCGACGGACGCTTCCTCGAACGGCATGTACCAGAACGGCAGCGGGTCCATGTAGGTCTCGACGCGCTTGCGTTCGCTTTCGGGCGGCACCACCCGGCCATGACCACGCGCGGCCAGCCGAAAACGCTGCATCGGTTCGGAATAGAGCTGGAAGACGATCGGCTCGGCCTTGGGGATGAAGCCCAGTTGCACCGCGAAGTCGAGATAGGAGCGGTTGGCCATCTTGTAGTAGCGCTGGTCCTCGGTGAAATCGTGGTGCCAGAACCCGCCATTGTCGATGTAGCGTTGCAACTGGTTGGGATTGACGTCGCCCTTGCCGATCGAGTTTTCGTCCTTGCCGCGCCAGCCTGCGAGCGGGCCGATGCCGGGCGTGCGTTCATGATTGACGATGTAGTCGGCATAGTCGCGGTACTTCGGCGAGCTTTCGTCATCGACGAAGCCGGGCAGGCCAAGCCGCGCGCCGAGGTCGATCAGCACCGACTGGAAGGGCCTGACGTCGCGGTCGGGCTCGACGACCGGATGGCGAATGGCGTCGCCCGGCCCGTCGGCATGGCTGATCGGCCGGTCGAGCAGGCTGATGCAGTCATGACGCTCTAGATAGGTGGTGTCGGGCAGGACCAGGTCCGCGAACGGCACGGTCTCGGAGTAGTAGGCATCGGAATAGATGATGAAAGGGATCTTGTAGTTGCCCGCTTCGTCATGGTCGGTGAGCATGGCCATGGTCTCGACGGTGTTCATCGAGGAATTCCAGGCCATGTTCGACATGTACATCATCAGCGTGTCGATCGGGTAGGGATCGCCGGCCCAGGCGTTGCGGATGACTGTGTGCATCAGCCCATGCGCCGCAAGCGGCGAATCCCAGGAATAGGCCTTGTCGATGCGCAGCGGCGTACCCGCTTCGTCGACCAGCAGATCGTCGGGTCCACAGACGAAACCGAGCGGCATGCCGTCGAGCGGCGTCATCGGCCTGACATCCTTGCCGCAGGGCTTCGGGCCGGGCGGCGCCGACCTGGGATAGGGCGGCTTGAAGCGGAAGCCGCCCGGCACATCCACCGTGCCCAGCAGAACCTGCAGCAGGTGGATGGCGCGACAGGTGTGAAAGCCGTTGGAATGGGCCGAGATGCCGCGCATGGCATGCATCGAAACCGGCCGTCCCTTTATCGTCTGATGCCGGCGCCCGGCCCAATCGGTCCATGCCACCGGCAGTTCGATCGCCTGCTCGAAGGCGACATGGGCCAGTTCGGCGGCGATCCGGCGGATCGTTCCGGCGGAGATGCCGCAACGCTCCGCGACCGCATCGGGAGAATAGCTGACGTCCATGTAGCGGTCCGCGATCAGCTGGAACACGGGAAGGCACCTGCGCCCGTCGACTGTGAAGCTGCCGGTCAGTGCCGGTTTGGCATTTGAATCGACTGCGTTGACGGAGGTCGTCGCCACTCTGTCCCATGCCAGCGGATTGCCGTCGCTGTCGCGCATGAACAGCCCGTCATCGGCCGCGCCCGGCTCCTGGATAACCAGGACATGCGCGTTGGTGTAGCGGAGCAGATAATCGAGATCGACGCGGCCGGCTTTCAAGAGTTCGTGGATCAGCGCGAACACGAACAGGCCGTCCGTGCCGGGCCGGATGCCGATCCAGTCGTCGGCGATCGCATTGTAGCCGGTCCGGCATGGATTGATCGACACCACCTTGGCGCCGCGCGCCTTGAGCTTGCCCAGTCCGATCTTGATCGGATTGGAATCATGGTCCTCGGCAACGCCGAACAGCATGAAGTATTTCGTGTTGTCCCAATCGGGCTCGCCGAACTCCCAGAACGAGCCGCCGATCGTGTAGAGCCCGCCCGCCGCCATGTTCACCGAACAGAAGCCGCCATGGGCGGCGAAGTTCGGCGTGCCGAACTGGCTCGCCCACCAGCCCGTCAAGGACTGCGACTGGTCGCGTCCGGTAAAGAAGGCGAGTTTTTTAGGATCGGTCCGGCGGATATTCGACAGCCGCTCGGTGGCGATCGAGAAGGCTTCCTCCCACTCGATCTCGCGGAACTGACCCGAGCCGCGCGGCCCGGTGCGCAGCAATGGCTTCTTCAGCCTGGCCGGGCTGTAGTGCTGCATGATGCCGGAGCTGCCCTTGCCGCAGATCACGCCGCGATTGACCGGATGATCCTTGTTGCCGTTGATGTAGCGGACCTTGCCGTCTTTGATGTGCACGTCGATGCCGCAGCGGCAGGCGCACATGTAGCAGGTCGTCTTGGCGATGCTGTCGGAAACATCAGGCGAGGTGTCGACACCGTCGCCTTCATCGGGCGCCCGCGTGTCGGCAAGCGGGCGTTGCGAGGGGGCTGAATTGGCGCCGCGCGGCGGTCCTTGCATCATGATCCCGTGGTGCTCGCGCGGTCAGCGGATTTGGCTCGCGTCTTCGGCCCGGGGCCGCGCATATAATGTTCTTCGGGATGGTAGCGGTCGCCGGCCAGCCGTCGCCTTATACCGCGGCTCCAATGCGCAAGCAGGGATCTGAACCGCCCGATCATTTTGCTCTTTGCGACCTGCAGGCTAATTTTTTCTAAATTCCGCAGGAAAAGTAGAATAAAGCTATCGATCCGTCTAATCAGTTGTTCTTGTAAATTCGATCGATATTGGTTCTTAATACAGGCATGACCCTGGATCAGTTGCGCATTTTCGTCGCCGTCGCAGAGCGCGGCCACATGACAAAGGCGGCGGAGCTCCTGGGCATTTCCCAGTCGGCCGCGTCGGCGGCCATTCGCGCTCTGGAAGAGCAGCATGGTGTCCATCTGTTCAACCGCGTCGGCCGCAACATCGAGCTGGCCCAGACCGGCCATCGGTTCCTCCCGGAGGCCAAGGCCGTGCTGGAGCGGGCCGCAGCCGCGCGCAATGTCCTGGAACATGTTTCGCAGACGGTCGCCGGCAGCCTCTCCATCGCTGCCAGCCTGACCATCGCCAGCTACTGGCTGCCGCGCCGGCTGGCCTCTTTCCACGAGGCCTATCCGGCCGTCAGGCTGAGCGTCACCATCGGCAACACAAGGCAGGTCGAGGCCAGCGTGCTGGATGGAACCGCCGATCTCGGCCTGGTCGAAGGGCGCACCGAGTCCGACTTGTTGCGCCGCGTCAAGGTCGATACCGACCGGCTGATGCTGGTCGTTGCCAGCTCCCATCCGGAGATCGCCGAAACCGCGCCGGGCCGCCCCGACATCACCGGCCTGCGCTGGATCATCCGCGAGGGCGGCTCCGGCACGCGCGAGGTGCTGGAGGATCTGGCGCGCCGCGAGGGGATTTCGCTTGCCGACCTCAGGATATTCCTGGTGTTGCCCAGCAACGAGGCGGTTCGCCAAGCTGTCGAGGCGGGTGCCGGCGCGACCATCATTTCGGAGCTGGTCGTCGGGCGCGCGGTCGCAGAGGGGAGCCTGAGAGCCGTGCCGATCGAATTGCCGAAGCGCGACTTCGCCATGATCACCCACCGCGACCGTCAGGCAAGCCTGGCCCAGATGGCGCTGAAGGCGCACCTGGCCGCGGAGGCGAACCGGTCCACGTTGGGGTAGGTTCAGCCGAATTTCCGCTGCGCATCGAGCGCCAGGCCGAGCCCGACCGATCCGAACATGTCGCCTTCTATGACGGAAGCCCGCGGCACCAGCGACAGGATTTCCCTCCTTGCCAGCGGGATCGCCGTCGATCCGCCGGTCAGGAACACCGCGGTGATGTCGGAGGGCTTGACCCCGGCGTCGCGGATGGTCTGCGCCACCGTTTCGGTAACCCGCTCGATGTCCCGAGCGATCGTGGCCTCCAGCCCGTCGCGCGTGATCCCGGCGGCGAACGCCGCGCCCGGCAGCTTCACCGCCACGTCCGCCGATGACATGTCGGTCAGCTCTATCTTGGCTTTCTCGACCAGCGCCGCCAGCGCGTGCCCGTAGCGGTGCTCGACGATATGGATGAAGCGGTCGACCAGGTCGGCGCGCGCGGCCTCGTAGCGGATCTGGCGCAGATGCGTCATCGCCTTGGCGGTGTAGACCAGATTGATGCGCTGCCATGTGGCGAGATCGATGAAGTAGCTGGCCGGCAGATTGCGCTTGCCGTCCTTGGTCGCGGAGAGGTAGCCGAGCTGCGGCATGACATGGGCGATGCTCAGCAGCCGGTCGAAATCAGTGCCGCCGATATGGATGCCGCGGCTGGCCAGGATGTCGTCCTTGCGATCGGTCGATCGCGCGCGCTCCGGCGAGACCCGCACGATGGAGAAGTCGGACGTGCCGCCGCCCATGTCGATGATCAGCGCCAGTTCCTCACGTGTCACCTTCTGCTCGTAATCGAGCGCCGCCGCGATCGGTTCGAACTGGAAAGCGATGTGCTTGAAGCCCTGGGCACGGGCAGCCTTCTCGAGTTCGCCTTGCGCCTCCGCGTCGGCTTGCGCGTCGTCATCGACGAACTGCACCGGGCGGCCGAGCACCACGCTCTCCACCACGCCGCCGGCGTCCTCTTCCAGCCGCGTCCTCAGATGACCGATGAACAGGCCGATAATGTCGATGAAGCCGATCTGGCGTGCCTTGATCCGCGTCTTCTCGTGGGCGAGCGAACTGCCGAGCACGCTCTTCAACGAGCGCATCAGGCGGCCTTCGATGCTGTCGGTATAGTCGCCGATAGCGCGGCGGCCAAAATAGGTATGGCCGTCCTCGAAATTGAAGAACACGGCACTTGGCAAAGTGGGCTGCCCGCCCTCCAGCGGGACCAGCCGCGCCTTGCCGTTCCGGATGACGCCCACCGTGGAATTGGACGTGCCGAAGTCGATGCCGCCGAATGCCTGATGCATCGCAGCCTCCTGTCATTGTTTCATGGCGGCAAAACAGCGGCGACGCGTCGCCGCTGTCATCGGGATGCCGGACCGCTCCTGGCGAATGGTATGTGCGTGTTTGCCCCTGGGCTGGGAGGCGGCGGTTTATCGCATGGCGGCGAAAAGGGGAACCCCTCTTTTCCCGCGGCATCAATCCTTGCGGAACACCAGCCGGCCGAGCCAGCCAGTCACCATCGCCAACGATACGGCGAACACGCCGTAGAGGAACGAATAGTCGTGGGCGACGCGGAAGATCGATTGTTCGAAGCCCGATTTGCGGATTTCGAGCTGCGCCGAACTCTCCTTGACGAATAGGCCGCTCTTGAACAGGAATGCGCGCGCCTTGTGCGTGCCGACCGAGACATCAGGCGCCAGCCTGACGGTAGCGCGAAACAGGTTCTGCGACAGGAATTGCACGCCGCCGACATTCTCGCTGTAGAGGCCGGCGGCGGCCTTGCGTTCGCGCAGTGCGGCCGTGAATTCCTCGATCGTCGCCGGGCTGTCTCCGGCTTCGGCGGGCTGCATATAGAGGTTGGAGGCGCCGAGCGACAGCTGCTTGTAGCTGTTGGGTTCGGTGATGTCCTGCAGCGGCCGCGTCGTCGCGACCGAATAGGACACCGGCACGTTCTCGAAGGTCTCGGAATCCAAATTGACCCAGACGCCCAGCACCCGGTCCTTGCGGCGCACGACCACCGGTTTCGGCGGCCCTTCGAGCACGACGATGACGTCGTAACGGCCCTGGCGTGCGACCAGCGGGTCGGGATTTTCCAGCGAACCGAAGATGGTCAGGTCGGCGCCGGAAAAACCGGCGGTGATCGACACCGCGTCGGTGGAAAGGCCGATCTGGATGCCTTCCGTCAGCGGCGTCTGCGCCTTCGCCGGCGCGGCGGCGATCAGGGACAGGAGAGCGACGGCTGCGAGCGCTTTCAGGCCATTCATCAGTTGAGGCCCAGGCCGGACAGCGAATAAAGGTTGGGCGGCGTGACGAACAGATCGGTGGCAAGCCGGATCGCCACCGCCAGCACCAGCAGCGCCAGGAGCGCCCTCAATTGCTCGCCGCGCAGCCGCTGGCCGGCCTTGGCGCCATATTGCGCCCCAGCCACGCCGCCGGCCATTAACAGGAATGCCAGCATCACATCGACGGTCTGGTTTGTGGTGGCGTGAACCAGCGTCGTATAGGCGGAGGTGAAGATGATCTGGAACAGCGAGGTGCCGATGACGACATTGGTCGGCACTTTCAAGAGATAGATCAGCGCCGGCACCATGATGAAGCCGCCGCCGACACCCATGATCGACGACAGGAAGCCGATGCCGGCGCCAAGCCCGAGCACCGGAATGACGCTGACGAACAGTTTCGACGCGCGGAAGCGCATCTTCAGCGGCAGGCGGTGGATCCAGTTGTGCTGGCCGGATTTCTTCAGCACCGGTGCCGCGCCGCTGCGCGTGGCGCGCAGGGCGTTGATGCTCTCGACCAGCATCAGCCCGCCGACGGTGCCGAGCAGCACGACGTAGAGCAGCGAGATGAACAGGTCGAGCTGGCCGAGCCTGCGCAGGAAGCCGAACACATAGATGCCGCCGGTTGAGCCGACGACGCCGCCGGCCAGAAGCACGCTGCCGAGCTTGAAGTCGAGCGTCCCTCGCTTCATGTGCGACAACACGCCGGAGACGGAAGAAGCAATGACCTGGTTGGCGCCGGTGGCGACCGCGATCGCCGGCGGGATGTTGTAGAAGATCAAGAGCGGCGTGATCAGGAAGCCGCCGCCCACCCCGAACATGCCCGACAGGAAGCCCACCGCGGCGCCCATGGCCAGCAGCACGAAGACGTTGACGGAAATTTCCGCGATCGGGAGATAGATGCCCACCCGTCTGTCTCGATCAGTTTGCCTGTCGGCGAATAAAGCCGCTGCGGGCACTATCGCATCGAAAAGCCAATTTTCTCTTGCGCCGACGCGGCAGCGGGACCAAACCCCGTCACCGCGCCGAAACAAAAAACAACTCAATCAGTTAACAGGCAAATGTAAGGCAAGGGCGTCGTGGAAACGACGCTTCTGCCGTTATTTGCGCGCCAGCAATGCCTTGACCAGCTTCTCGTCGACCGCGCCCGTCGCTGGCAGCTTGTTGTCGGTCTGGAAAGCGATGATCGCGTTCTTGGTCTTCCCGCCCATCACGCCGTCGGCGCCCCCGGCGTCATAGCCGTTCTTGTTGAGGATGAGCTGGATGTTCTTGACCGCCTTCTTCATGTCGATGCCGGCCGTCGTCTGCGGCGTGCCTTCCTGCCAGGATTCGGGAATGTCCACCGAATTGGCCGCCGCGTTGAGCGGCTTGGCCTTCCACAATTCGGTCGCCGCGCGCGCGCGCTCGAGCTGCTCGGGCCGCAGCGCGTTGGCGATCTCGTCGCGCTTGGCCGCGGCATCCTTGTCGCCGGTCTTGGCGACGAGCGCGAACCATTTGTAGGATTCCTCCAGGTTCTGCTTCATGCCGACGCCCTTGGCGGCGAGGATGCCAAGATTGAACTGGCTGTCCTTGACGCCGAGGTCGGCGGCCGCCTGGAACCAATGCGCGGCCGATTCATTGTCGGTTGCGCCGTCGGCGGCCATGGCGAACAGCACCGCCAGATTGTGCATGGCGCTGGCGTTGCCCTGCGCGGCGGCGAGTTGGTACCAGGTCTTCGACTTCTTGATGTCGCGCGCGACGCCGATGCCCTTCTCGTAGAAATTGCCGATGCGGTATTCAGCCGGCGCGAAGCCGAGTTCCGCCGATTTCTCGTACCATTTGGCGGCAGCCGGCATGTCTTCCTTGACGCCGCGCGACTCGGCGTAGCGCGAGCCGACCTCGAACAGCGCCTTGGCGTCGCCACCGGCGGCGGCGTCACGCAAGGCGACCGGGCCGGCATCGGCCGGAATGTCGAACTTGATCGCGGCTGTCGCCGCCGGCTTGTCCATGGGCGCAACGGCGCCAGTCGTGTCGTTGGTCGTCGCCTCGGTCGCCACTGGCGCGGCAGGGGCCGCTTGGAGATCGGCATCCGTCGCCTGCGTAGCGCCGGCGGCTGGTGCCGGATCCGTCATGGCTGGGGCAGCGGTCATCGGAGCAACCGGCGCGGCCGAAGCCATCGCGTCGGGGGCGCTCGGGCCGGAAGCCATGGCCGACGTGACCGGCGAAGCGGGCTCGGCCGTGGGCGCTGTGTCCGGCATCGCGTCCGTATCAGACGGCATGGCCACGACGGTCCGCGCCGCCATATCGTCCTTGCTGGCGGGCGCGGATTGTTCGGCCTGCCTGGCCGGACGGGCCGGCGCGCTGTTCATCGTCGTCGGCTGAACTTCGGTCTTCGGCTGGCTGGCGGTATCGAGAGATGCCGTCCGAACCGGCTGCGGGGCGACGATCGGGGATGCGTCGTTGCTTGCCACCTGGGCGGGATCCGAAAGGAACGCCTTGCCGAGCTGCAGGCCGGCAAGCGCCAGCATGATCGCTGCCGCCGCCATCAGGATCGGCTTGCGCCGCGCCTTGAGCAGGTCGCCTATCCTGAGCGCCTTGACCGGGCCTTTCATCGTCGACTGGCGCTTCAGGGCGTCGGCCTCGGCCGCGGCCGCCTGCGCCGCGCGCCGGGCGGCGGCGATGAAATCCGATTTCGCCGCGTCGCTGTCGCCGAGCTTTGCCGGTTGTCCGCGCTCGTCGCGCACGCGCTTCATGATGGCATTGAGGTCAGGCGCGCCGGAGCCCGGCTCCAGCGGGCGGTTGGCGACCTTCGGGTCGAGCGGCTCGTCGAGATC
Source organism: Mesorhizobium sp. BR115XR7A (assembly GCF_020165315.1). Taxonomy (NCBI): domain Bacteria; kingdom Pseudomonadati; phylum Pseudomonadota; class Alphaproteobacteria; order Hyphomicrobiales; family Phyllobacteriaceae; genus Mesorhizobium; species Mesorhizobium sp. BR115XR7A. The sequence goes on along the minus strand of NZ_JAIUHW010000007.1, from coordinate 101,786 downwards.
GACACTCGGGATGTCGGCGCTCGGCGCCGAGCCGGCCAGCGGCGGAACATCCGCCGCTTTCTTGCCCTTGAAGGCCCGCGCCAGACCGCCGAACATCGACTTGCGGCCTGCCGGCTGGTCCTTTCCGGCGGTGGTGTCGGAACCGAGTGCGGCCATCGCGGCGGCGGCGGCGGCTTCCGCCGGCGAGCGCGTGCCCGGCCGGGGAGACAAGCCCGTTCCAACGTGCAGTGCGGGCTCGCCGGGCTCGGTGCGCACTATGGCCGCGGCACGCGCGTCCAGATCGGCCATGTCGCCAGTCAGCGGCAGCTCGTCCATGGTCATGGATGGTGCGTTCACGGCCATCTTGGGCCGCTGCAAGCCACGCCAGCCACTGGGTTCGATCGAGGCCGCGTCCAGGAGCTCGCTTACCGCCTCGGACGGGTCGCTGGTTTCCAGCGAGCCCAGCCTGTCGACGATCTTGAGCAGTGTGTCGTGAATGGCCTCGAAGGTCCGCGAATTGCGCTCGTCGGAACGCCGCGTCAGCGTCTCCAGGGTCTTCAGATCCTGGGCGAGGCCGGATACCGCGGCCGTATTGGTGCTCGTTCCGGCCAGCGAGCGCACCGCGTTCTCGGCCGCCTCACGTGCCGCGCCGAGGATGGAATCGCGGGTCCCGGCCAGCGCTTTTTCGATTTCGTCGAGGCGTGGGCTGATGTCCTCGAAGTCCGGCAGCGGCGTGCTGGGCTTGGAAAGATGCGCCGACAGGCCGGCGACCTGCGCCTCCAGGCTGCGGATCAGCGCCGGATCGATGCCGGCCACCTGGGCCGCCGAAGCGTCCAGCCGGCTTGAAATATCTTCGAGCCGGCTTTCCAGGCCCCGGATCGCCGCCTCGCCGGCGGGATCGGGAGCGCGTGTCTCCATGCGCTTGGCCAGTGCGGTGAAGCGAGCGTCGATGGCGTCCATGATGCCGGCACTGTCGACCTGCGGCATGCTGCGCTGGTCCAGCCGGTCGGCAACCTCGTCCAGCCGGCGCTCGAGATCGCGAAACAGCATGTTGCCCTGCTCGATGGCGTCGCCCTGGCGCCGCTCCATCATGCCCGACAGCACGTCGAAGCGCTGCTCCAGCCCGTGGAAGATGTAGTCGGCGTCGGGCATGGCCGGCGCCTGATCGATCTTGTCGGCGATCAGCGCGATCTGCTTGGCGAGCCGTTCCATCGCCTGCTCGGGCAGGTTGGCGCGGCCGGCGAGGTCGTCGACCCGGCTCGACAGCGTGTTCAGCCGGTCGATCACGACATTCGCGGGACGGTCCTGCGCCACTTCCTCGATCTGCTGGGCGAGCGAGTCGATCCGCTTCTCGATGCGCTCGAAGGCTTCGTGGTCGACTGAATTCGCCTGTGCGGCGACTGTCGAGGCGACGATGGCGCGGGAAATCTCGTCCAGCCGCTCGTCGATCATGGCCAGCGTGCCGCCGCCGCGATTGTCCTGCTGGCTGGCGAAATGGTCGACCGCCCCGGCCAGCGTGCGGACCTTCTCCTCCAGCGAACGCAGGGACAGCGATTCCGGCAGGTTGTTGACGGCGTTGCTGATTTGCTCCAGCCGGTCGGTCAAGGCGGCAAGGGCGGGGTCGTCGGAGCGTTTGCGCTGGTCGGCGTCGACGCGGTCCTCGAAGGCCGTCCAGCGGCGGTCGAACTCGTCCCAGCGGCGGTCGACCTTCTGCACGCTCTCCTCGCGCGCCAGCGTGTCGAGCGCGGCTTTGACCTGTTCGAGTTCCAGTCGCAGCAGGTTGACGCTCCTGTCGTCGCTCTTCTCCGACAGCGATTTAATGGCGCCGGAGAGCCGCTCGAATTCCACGCCGAGTTCAGCGCTGCCCTTGCCCGAGGTCCCGGACTTGGCGTTCGACTGGAAGGCGCGGTCGATGTCCTTGCGCAGCGCGTCGAATTCGCGCTGCAGCCCTGAAGTCACCTGGTGGCGCAGTTCCTCGCGCATGCCGCGCAGTTCGCCGGCGATCTTGCCGACCATGGCGACGCTGTCTTCCTGGCCGCGCACGCGGTCGATGTCTCGCGCGATCGCCTGATAATTCTGGTCGAAGGGTGCAGGGGAGGGCGCCGGGTTGTGCGCACGCGGTGCCGGCTGCGGATCCTCATACCAGCGCTGCTGGGCCGTCGGCTGCGCAGCGGGATAGCGCGGGTCGGAGGCGGGGTAACGCGGTTCGGCGCCATATTGGCGAGGAGCGGGTCGTGCCGTCGCGTCCTCGCGCGTCTGCCCCAGGCGCTGTTCCAGCGTCTCCAGGGAGCGGTTCAGCTGCTCGAGCGTGGTCTGCGGCTTGCGCTGCCTGCCAGCATTGAGTGTATCGAGGTAGGACCGCTTGCTGTTCATCGGTGCGTCCGTCTTTCAGATTGGCCGGCTTGCGGCCAGCTCCCCAAGTCCCTGCCGGAACGAGGCGACCGCGCTTCGATGCCACGGTGGAAGACAAGCTTCCCGGGTTTCCCCGCGCTCCGAAAAACCGTGAAAATTCGATACAGGATAACCACGGGTAGCCGACACGCGCACATTTCGCCCAACGTGGTAAACAACGCGTTAACCAAGCTTAAGAAGTTGCAAGGAAGTTGGCTGACGTGACTTCCGGTGCGGCATAAAGCACCGTTCTCAGAACGCCCTTGCGTCATGAGGCGGCTACCGGTATAGAATTGACGTAAACGTAAATGGCGTATCAACTGCGCTGTTTGCGATTTGTTTGTCGAAACCACGGCCGGAAGCACGCCCCCGCTTCCAGTCAGGCGACGCATGGTCCGGGACCGCGACGCCACCAGACGGGGAAGCCAGTGACCATGAAGCTTATCTCGGCCGGCGAGACCGCGGCCAATACCAATAATGCAACCGTTGAAGCCGGCGAGGATCTCTCCCGCATCGGCGAGATGGCCAAGAAGTACGGCGTGACGCTGCGCACGCTGCGTTTCTATGAAGACAAGGGCCTGCTCAACCCCCAGCGCGACGGTTCGACCCGTCTCTATACGCGCCGCGACAAGGCGAGGCTGAAGCTGATCCTGCTCGGCCGCAAGGTTGGGTTCTCGCTGCGCGACGTCAAGCAGATGATGGACCTCTACGATCCGACCGGTTCCAACACCAAGCAGTTGCGGCTGGCGCTGGATAAGTCGGAAAAGCAGCTCGCTCGCCTGCAGAAGCAGCGGGCGCTGATCGACGACGCCATCAATGAACTCGGCGGCTCGATGTCGGCGGTGCGTCAGATGCTGGCCGAGCGTTCGGCGCCGCAAGCGAGCGTCGCGAGCTAAGCCGCCCTCCGATACTGTCGGACCCTTCACCACAAAGCCGCGTGGCCATGCCGCGCGGCTTTTCGCTGTCTGGCCTGCCTGCTTCGCGCTGGCTTGCGCATTGCCGTGACGCTTGGCCGATTGCGCCCGTGGTGGCGGAAATCTTGCCGCAGCGCAAATATTGACGTTTACGCAAACGTCAATATTTGCTATTGCGGCTTCGACATTGGCCCGCTTGCCGCGCACGGCTTGATTTCGGGGTCAATCCGCATGGTGGAGGAAAAGCATGCCGATCTACAGGGCCCCGGTCCAGGACACGCTGTTCGTGCTCAACGAGGTGCTCGGCTATCAGCGCTATTCGAACCTTCCGGGATTCGCCGACGCAACGCCTGACGTGCTGGAGGCAATTCTCGCCGAAGGGGCCAAGCTCGCCGAGAACGTCATGCATCCGCTCAACCGTGTCGGCGACATGGAGGGCTGCGTGCGCCATGACGACGGCTCGGTGACCACGCCCAGGGGCTTCAAGGAAGCCTTCGACCAGTATCGCGAAGGCGGCTGGATGGGCCTGGCGGCGCCCGTCGAGTTCGGCGGCCAGGGCCTGCCCTATGCCGTGCATACGGCGGTGGCTGAATACATGGTGTCGGCCAACATGTCGCTGATGATGTATCCGGGCCTGACCCAGGGCGCGATCGCCGCCATCATCACCCACGGCACCGACGAGCAGAAGGCGACCTGGCTGCCCAGGATGGTCGAGGGCAGCTGGACCGGCACCATGAACCTGACGGAGCCGCATTGCGGCACCGATCTTGGCCTGCTGCGCACCAAGGCGGTGCCGAACGGCGATGGCACCTACAAGATTTCAGGCCAGAAAATCTTCATCTCGGCCGGCGAGCACGACATGTCGGACAACATCGTCCATCTGGTGCTGGCCCGCATCGAAGGCGCGCCGGAGGGCGTCAAGGGCATTTCGCTGTTCATCGTGCCCAAGCTGAAGCTCGACGCATCGGGCAATCCGGGGACGAGAAACACCGTCTCCTGCGGCTCGATCGAGGAGAAGATGGGCATCCACGGCAACTCGACCTGCGTCATGAATTATGACGAGGCCGAAGGCACGCTGCTGGGCGAGGCCAATGGCGGCCTGAAGGCAATGTTCACGATGATGAACGAGGCCCGCCTCGGCGTCGGCCTGCAGGGCCTGTCGCTGTCGGAGATCGCCTACCAGAATGCCGCCGCCTATGCCAAGGACCGGTTGCAGGGCCGCTCGCTGTCAGGCCCGAAGGCGCCGGACAAGAAGGCCGACCCGATCATCGTTCATCCCGACATCCGCCGCTCGCTGATGACCATGAAGGCTTTCAACGAGGCCGGCCGCGCGCTGGCGCTGTGGACCGCGATCAAGTCCGATATCGCGCACCGCTCCGCCGACGACAAGGATCGCCAGGCGGCCGACGATTACACCGGCCTGATGACGCCGGTGGTCAAGGGCGTGCTGACCGACAAGGGCTTCGACCACGCCGTCATGGCTCAGCAGGTGTTCGGCGGTCACGGCTACATCGAAGAACATGGCATGAGCCAGTTCGTGCGCGATGCCCGCATCGCCATGATCTATGAAGGCGCCAACGGCATTCAAGCGCTCGACCTCGTCGGCCGCAAACTCGGCTTGAACGGCGGCCGCGCCATCCAGGCTTTCTTCAAGGAGGTCGGCGAGTTCTGCGAGGAAAACCGCGCCGACGAGAAGATGGCGCCGTTCACCAAGGGGTTGAAGAAAGGCCTCAACGATTTGCAGGCGGCGACCATGTGGCTGCTGCAGAATGGCATGGCCAAGCCCGATAATGCCGGTGCGGCCTCGACTGACTACATGCATCTCTTCGGCCTCGTCGCGCTGGGCTACATGTGGGCGCAGATGGCCAAGGCGGCACAGGGCAAGACTGATGCCAACGGCTCCCAGTCTTTCTACGATAACAAGGTGGTGACGGCGCGCTTCTTCATGGAGCGGATCATGCCGGAGACCTCGGCGCACCTCGCCCGTATTTCGAGTGGTGCCGATACGCTGATGGCCCTGCCGGCGGAAGCGTTCTAAACTCCGTCTCGCTAGCCTTTCTGTCTGTCGATACGCGGAGGAAATCGTGGCGACAAATCCCGCCGAAGTGCTCTCTTTGCCGAAACCAGCCTGGGCGGCCGACGAGGTCGGCATGCTCTACGACATGGCGACCCGCTTCATGTCGGAGGAGATCGCGCCGCGCTACGACGAGTTCGAGAAGAACGAGATGGTCGACCGCGAAAGCTGGTTGAAGGCTGGTTCCGCCGGCCTGCTCTGCGCGTCCATGCCGGAGGAATATGGCGGCTCCGGCGGCACCTTCGCGCATGAGAGCGCGATCATCGAGGCGATCGGCCATGTCGGCGTCGACGGTTTCGGCATCGGCCTGCACAATTCGATCGTCGCCCCCTACATCCTCCATTACGGCTCGGAAGAGCAGAAGAAGAAATGGTTGCCCAGGCTCGCCACCGGCGAACTGATCGGCGCCATTGCCATGACCGAGCCCGGCGCCGGTTCCGACCTGCAGGGTGTCAAGACCCGTGCCGAGAAGGACGGCAACCAGTACAAGATCAACGGCTCCAAAACCTTCATCACCAACGGCCAGCTGGCGAACTTCATCATCGTCGTCACCAAGACCGATCCGGAGAAGGGCGCCAAGGGCACATCGCTGATGGTCATCGAGACCGACGAGGTCGAGGGGTTCGAACGCGGCCGCAACCTCGACAAGATCGGGCTGAAGGCCAACGACACGTCGGAGTTGTTCTTCAACGACGTGCGTGTACCGACCTCCAATCTGCTCGGCCATGAAGAGGGACAGGGCTTCGTCCAGCTGATGCAGCAATTGCCTCAGGAGCGGCTGCAGATCGGCACCGGGGCGATCGCCATGATCGAGCGGGCGCTGGCGCTGACCATCGACTACGTCAAGGAGCGCAAGGCCTTCGGCAAGGCGATCATCGATTTCCAGAACACACAGTTCAAACTGGCGGAGCTGAAGACCGAGGCCACCATCGGCCGCGTCTTCTACAATGACTGCGTCACCCGCCACATCAATGGCGGCCTCGATCCGGTGACCGCTTCGATGGCCAAGTACTGGCTCTCCGACCTCCAGGGCAAAGTCGTCGACGAATGCCTTCAATTGCATGGCGGCTATGGCTACATGAATGAATATCCGATCGCCCGCATGTTCCGCGACGCTCGCGTCCAGCGCATCTATGGCGGCACCAACGAGATCATGAAATTGCTGATCGGACGCTCGCTCTGAGCAGCTTTTCAGCGAACCCCAGGGAGCATGAAAAATGACCGAAGCTTATGTCTATGACGCCGTGCGCACGCCGCGCGGCAAGGGCAAGAAGGACGGATCGCTGCACGAAGTGCCGGCGGTACGGCTCGCCGCCAGGACGCTCGAGGCCCTGCGCGATCGCAACGGGCTGGACACTGCAAACGTCGACGACATCATCTTCGGCTGCGTCGACCCGGTCGGCGAGGCGGGTTCCGTCATTCCACGCGCCGCCGCCTTCGAGGCCGGCTACGATACCAAGGCACCCGGCATGCAGATCTCGCGCTTCTGCGCCTCCGGCTTGGACGCCATCAATTTCGGCGCCGCCAAGATCGCGCAAGGCGCCGATGAAATCGTCATCGCCGGCGGCGTCGAATCCATGTCGCGCGTCGGCATGGGCATGTCCGGTGGCGCCTGGTTCATGGATCCTTCGGTCGGCCTGCCCGGCTGGTTCGTGCCGCAAGGCATTTCGGCCGACCTGATCGCCACCAAATACGGTTTCTCGCGCGACGACGTCGACGCCTACGCGGTCGAGAGCCAGAAGCGCGCCGCAAGATCCTGGGCCGATGGCCGCTTCAAGAACTCGGTTATCCCGATCAAGGACCAGAATGGTCTCACCATTCTCGATCATGACGAGCATATGCGGCCGTCGACCGACATGCAGTCGCTCGCCTCGCTCAACCCGTCCTTCGTCATGCCCGGTGAAATGGGCGGCTTCGACGCGGTGGCGGTGCAGAAGCATCCGGAGGTCGAGGAGGTCAACCACGTCCACCACGCCGGCAACTCGTCCGGCATCGTCGATGGCGCGGCGGCCGTGCTGCTCGGCTCGAAGAAGGCCGGCAAGGCGATGGGCCTGAAGCCGCGCGCGCGCATCCGCACCTTCGCCAACATCGGCTCCGAGCCGGTGCTGATGCTGACCGGTCCGGTCGATGTCACCGAGAAGCTGCTGAAGCGCGCCAAGATGAAGCTGTCCGACATCGACCTGTTCGAGCTCAACGAGGCTTTTGCCTCGGTGGTGCTGCGCTACATGCAGGCTTTCGAAATTCCGCACGACAAGATCAACGTCAATGGCGGCGCCATCGCCATGGGTCATCCGCTCGGTGCCACCGGCGCGATGATCCTCGGCACCGTGCTGGACGAACTCGAGCGGCGTGACTTGACCACCGCGCTGGTCACACTGTGCATCGGCGCCGGCATGGGCACTGCAACCATCATCGAACGCGTCTGACGGGGAGAGAACGATGAGCTACACCAATTTCACCCTCGACATCGACGCCGATGGCATCGCCTTGGTCACCTGGAACAGCCCGGACCGCTCGATGAACGTCTTCACCGAAGAGGTGATGCGCGAGTTGAACGACATCGTGGACAAGGTGGCCAGCGACGCCGCCATCAAGGGCGCGGTGATCACCTCCGGCAAGGACACCTTCTCCGGCGGTGCCGACATCACCTTGCTGCAGAAGATGCTGACCACCTTCGCCACCGACAAGGTCAAGGATGTCGAAAAGGCGACCAAGGCGCTGTTCGACAACGCCGGCATCATGACCGGCCTGTTCCGCAAGCTGGAAACCTGCGGCAAGCCATGGGTCTCGGCGATCAACGGCACCTGCATGGGCGGCGCCTTCGAAATGTCGCTCGCCTGCCATGGCCGCGTCGCGGCCGACTCCGACAAGGTCAGGATGGCACTCCCCGAGGTGAAGATCGGCATCTTCCCCGGTGCCGGCGGCACCCAGCGTGTGCCGCGGCTGACCGACCAGCAGCAGGCGCTGCAAATGCTGACCTCCGGCCAGATCCTGTCGCCGCAGAAGGCGAAGGCGATGGGCCTGATCCATGAGATCGCCGAACCGGCCAAGCTGGTCGAGATCGGCAAGGCGATGATCAGGAACGGCCTCAAGCCGGTGGCGCCGTGGGACGAGAAAGGTTTCAAGCTGCCCGGCGGCCCGATCTACTCGGCGGCCGGTGCCAATCTGTGGCCGCCGGCCATCGCCATCCTGCGCCGCGAGACCCATGGCAATTATCCGGCCGCCGCGGCGATCCTGAAATGCGTCTATGAGGGCCTCCTGGTGCCCTTCGACACGGCGCTCAGGATCGAGCAGCGCTATTTCACCGAGATCATGCAGACCAAGGAAGCGGCAGCGATGATCCGCTCGCTGTTCGTGTCGCTGCAGGAACTGAACAAGGGCGCACGCCGCCCGGCCGGCGTGCCCGACACCAAGTTCAAGAAGATCGGCATCCTCGGCGCCGGTTTCATGGGCGCGGGCATCGCCTATGTCACGGCCAAGGCCGGCATTCCGGTGGTGCTGCTCGACCGGGACATGGAGGCGGCCGCAAAGGGCAAGGCGCATTCCGACGGCCTGATCTCGGATCAGGTCAAGAAGGGCCGTGCCAAGCCCGAGGACAAGGACAAGCTCTTGTCTCTGATCACGCCGACGGCAGACTATGCCGACCTCGCCGGCTGCGATCTCGTCGTTGAAGCCGTGTTCGAGGATTCCGCCGTCAAGAAGGCCGCCACCGAACAGGCGGAAGCCGTGTTGAAATCGTCGGCGATCTTCGCCTCGAACACCTCGACCATTCCGATCACCGGCCTCGCCAGGAATTCGGCGCGGCCGAAGAATTTCATCGGCATCCACTTCTTCTCGCCGGTCGACAAGATGATGCTGGTCGAGATCATCCTTGGCAAGAAAACCGGCGACAAGGCCTTGGCCACCGCGATCGACTTCGTGCGGGCCATCAAGAAGACGCCGATCGTCGTCAACGACACGCGCGGCTTCTACGTCAATCGCTGCGTGCTGCGTTACATGTCGGAAGCCTACAAGATGCTGATCGAAGGCGTGCCCGCGCCGATGATCGAGAATGCGGCCAAGGCCGCCGGCATGCCGGTCGGTCCCTTGGCGCTGACCGATGAGACGGCCATCGACCTTGCCCAGAAGATCATGAAGCAGACCATCAGGGATCTCGGCGAAAAGGCCGTCGACCCCAGGCAGATGGCGCTGATCAACACCATGGTCGACGATCACGGCCGCTTCGGCCGCAAGAACGGCAAGGGTTTTTACGACTATCCGGCCAAGCCGGCCAAGAAGAAGCTGTGGCCCGGCCTCAAGGACCTCTATCCGCAGCTCGCGGCCGAGAAGGTCGACTATGAGGAGCTGCAGCAGCGCCTGCTGGTCACCATCGCGCTCGAAGCGGCGCGCGTGATGGAAGAGGGCATCGTCACCGATCCACGCGAGGCCGATGTCGGCTCGATCCTGGCCTTCGGCTTTGCGCCCTACACCGGCGGCGCGCTGTCCTACATCGACGGCATCGGCGCCAAACAATTCGTCAAGATCGCCAAGGCGCTGCAGAAGAAGTATGGGGCCGAGTTCAAGGCGCCCAAGCTGCTCCTCGACATGGCCGAGAAAGGTGAGACCTTCTACGAACGCTTCGACCCCTATGCCAAGGGCGATGTGAAGCAGGCAGCCTGACAGAGCGTCATGTTATGTCTGGGCCCGCATGCTGGCCACGGCGCGAAGCCGTGGCCCCTACATGATGGGCGGTGAAGGCCGGCTGGCCTTTCGCTGCCTGCCGACCGACTATGACCGCAAGGCGCGCCGCTTCCTCGACATTGACGCGGTTGTCGCCGCACTTGGCCGTGCGGTGAACCGCGGCCACCGACCGAGGCAGAACGCATTTTCATGACATCGCACCAGGGACCGCGCGGCCTGGCCAGATCGTCCGGCTGATCAACCCGTTGGCAAGCAGGATTCGATCGACTTTCCCAAACCAGGCGCGGATGATATATTAGGTATCGCTAACATAATGTTGGCGGAGGAGTAATCATCATGCGTATGATGCTGAGAGTTTCCATCCCAGCCGAGGAAGGCAATAAGGCGATCAAGGACGGCAGCATGGGCAAGATCATCGAGCAAACCCTGTCCGATCTCAAGCCGGAGGCTGCCTATTTTACCGCGGACGGTGGTTGGCGGACGGCCTACCTTTTCCTGGAGGTAAAGGACAGTTCGGACATGCCCTATGTCGCCGAGCGGTTCTTCTTCGCCTTCAATGCCACCGTCGAGCTCATCCCGGTGATGAACGTCGACGAGCTCCAGAAGGGCCTGCCGAGGGCGATGGCGGCATTGGCCGGATAGCCGGCTTCGGCCATGACACTGTGCCGTGGTTGCGGCACACAGCTTTGTTCGTGATCCGCCAGCCCGCTGGTGGACAACTCAGCCGTTGCGCGTTAGACAGGAAGAGGCATTTTTTCCTGTTTCGAAGGAGAGCACGTCATGCTCTCGCACGACCGAGTCTGGGCTGCCATCGATGCTCTTGCCGAGCGCTATTCGCTTTCGGCTTCGGGTCTGGCAAGGCGCGCGGGACTTGATTCAACCGCCTTCAACAAATCCAAACGCTTGTCCTCGGACGGTCGGCCGCGCTGGCCTTCGACCGAATCGCTGGCCAAGATCATCGAGGCGACGGGCGCTTCGCTGGACGAATTCACCGGGCTGATCGAAGGCCGTGGCGCATCGCCCGCCAGCCGGCGCGCGGTGCCGTTGCTCGGCTTCGCCCAGGCCGGCGCCGGCGGCTTCTTCGACGATGCCGGCTTTCCGGCGGGGCAGGGCTGGGATCTCGTCGAATTGCCGGCGCAATCGACCGAAAGTTCCTATGCGCTGCAGGTGCAGGGCGATTCCATGCTGCCGCTCTACCGCAATGGCGACGTCCTCATCGTCGAGCCGGGTGCGGCCACCCGCAAGGGCGACCGCGTCGTCGTCAAGACCACATCGGGCGAGGTGATGGCCAAGGTGCTCGAGCGCCAGACAGTCAAGTCGATCGCGCTGGTCTCGCTCAATCCAGAGCATCCGGACCGCGACATCCCCATGCTCGAGGTCGAGTGGGTGGCGCGGATCGTCTGGGCAAGCCAATAGGTGCAACGGGTGCGACTTCCTCATCTTGTCCTGGCGGTTCTGATGATCCCGGCGATGGCGGCGCTGGTCGTTGCCGGCGGACGCACGCTGAAAGGCAGCGAAAGCACTGTTGCGGTGGATCAGATCGATCCCGGCGCCGACACTACCGCTGAGGCAGATAGGGATGCGACGCCCGAGGAACCGTCCACCTCAGCAATTCGTGCACCGGCGCAGCCACCAAATCCGGCGGTGCATTCGCGGGCGATCGACCCGGACGTGGTCGCGCCGCCGGAACTGCCCACCGGCGAACTCGAGCGGGTCGAGCCGCGTGCGCCGTTGAGCAAGCTGGCGCTCGCCGTGCCGCCCAAGCCTAAAATGCCCGACGACTGGAACGGCACGAAACTGTTCCAGCCGGTAGCTCCGGCCGCCGGCCTGATCGAGGCGAAGGGGTATTCGGTCGCGATTTCCGGCATCGATGTCGTCAGTCAGGACGAGACCTGCACCACCGACGGGAAATCCTGGCCGTGCGGCATCCGCGCGCGCACGGCATTCCGCGCCTTCCTGCGCGGCCGCGCCGTGGTTTGCACGGTGCCGCCGGAAGGCGGACGCGACCGGATCGCGGCGGAGTGCCGGATCGGCAAGCAGGATGTCGGTCAATGGCTGGTCGAAAACGGCTGGGCCCGTGCCGCCAAGGGCGGACCCTATGTCGAGGCCGGTGACAAGGCACAAGGCGCGAAGAAAGGCATTTTCGGGCCGGCGCCGAACCTTGCCGGCATCTCGGCGGTGCCGGCCGCACCTGCCCCGGCGCCTCAGGCGCCGGGCTCGATCCTGGAGGAGGACGGCGGCGTCCTCAAGCCAGCTGACCAGCCAGCGCCTTCTGAATGAGCGAGCGGGTCTCGGCGACGCCGTAGAGGGCGGCGAATGATCCAAAGCGTGGACCACGCTCCTGGCCGATCAGCACCTGGTAGATCATCTGGAAGAAGGCGCCTGAGACACCCGGGCCACCTTCAGGACTTTGCTTGGAATGATCCTGATAGCGTTCGATCTTGCGCGCCACGTTGAGCGAAGCGTTCTGGATCGCTTCGCCGCTGGCGCCCGCCGGCAAGTCGCCAAGTGCCTTTTCGAGAGCCACCAGCGCTTCCCGCTCGACCTCGTCGGCCGGGCGAAAGGTTTTCGTCGGCTTCACGAAATCGTCGAAGTAGCGGATCGCGTAGCCCGTCAGTCGGTCCAGCTCGGGATGGGTCGCCGGAGTCACACCCGCGACGTGACGCGAGATGAAGCCCCACAGCACCTCCTTGTTCTGCGCATTGGAGGCGCTGACAAGGTTGAGCAGCAGCGAGAACGGCACCGGCATGTCGATGGCGGGCGGGTTGCCGTCATGCATATGCCAGACCGGGTTGCCCAGCCGCTCCTTCCACTCCTGGCGGGGATAGGCGGCGAGGAAGGTGTAATATTCGTCCACGGCCCGCGGGATGACGTCGAAATAGAGTTTCTTGGCCTGCCGCGGCCGCTGGTACATGTAGAGCCCGAGGCTCTCGGTCGGTGCATAGGTCAGCCATTCGTCGATGGTCAGGCCGTTGCCTTTCGACTTCGAGATCTTCTGGCCATTCTCATCGAGGAACAGTTCGTAGACGAAATGCTCCGGCGCCCGCCCGCCCAGTATGTTGCAGATGCGGTCGTAAACCACTGCATTGGTCTGATGATCCTTGCCGAACATCTCGAAATCGACGCCGAGTGCCGCCCAGCGCATGCCGAAATCCGGCTTCCACTGCAGCTTCACGCGGCCGCCGGTGACCGGCAGCGTGGTTTCGGTGCCATCATCGTCGAAGGTGATGGTACCGGCCTTGGCGTCGACATGCTTCATGGGAACGTAAAGCACGCGCCCACTCTTTGGCGAGATCGGCAGGAAGGGGCTGTAGGTCGCCTGCCGCTCAGGTCCGAGCGTCGGCAGCATGACCGCCATAATCTGGTCATAGCGTTCGGCGGCGCGCAACAGCATCGCATCGAAGCGGCCTGACTTGTAGTATTGCGTCGCGCTGGCGAATTCGTAATCGAAGCCGAACGTGTCGAGGAAGCGGCAGAGCATCGCATTGTTATGGTCGGCGAAGCTTGCATAGTCGCCGCCGAAGGGGTTGGGCACCGATGACAGCGGCTTGTGCAGATATGGCTCGAGCGCAGCGCGGTCCGGCACGCTGTCGGGTATCTTGCGCATGCCGTCCATGTCGTCGGAAAAGCACAGCAGCTTGGTCGCGACCTTGTCCTGCGTCAGCACGCGAAACGCATGGCGCACCATCGAGGTGCGCGCCACTTCGCCGAACGTGCCGATATGCGGCAGGCCCGACGGTCCATAGCCGGTCTCGAACAGGATCGTTTCGGGGAAATCGGCGCCCTTGTAGCGTTCGATGATCTTTTTGGCTTCCTCGAACGGCCATGCCTTGCTCTCGGCTGCGGCCGTCAGCAGTTCGGGATTGAGATCGATGATGTTTGATCCCGCCATGTCACAGTTTTCCAGATTGTATCCCGGCAATAGCCGCAAGTGCATTTTCAACCGGTCTCTAGGCGTGCGTGGCCGGAGCGTCAACGCGTCGGGCGCTTTTTCCTTGCGGCCTCAGGCTCCCCTTCCTACCTTCGGAGCCCGTTCAAGGAGCAAAGAATGCTGTCGCCCACCCCGCACGAAGCCCTGATCTATCTGATGGTCATCACTTCGGCCTCCGACCGGGACATGACCGATGTCGAACTGGCCAGGATCGGTGAGGTTGTTCGCTCGTGGCCGGTGTTCGAGGATTTCAAGCAGGACCGGTTGGTTGCCGTGGCCCAGGCCTGCCAGAAGATGCTGCATGAGAAGGGTGGGCTCGAAGGTGTCCTGACCCAGGTCTCGGAGGCGCTGCCGGAGCGGTTGCGCGACACCGCCTATGCCGCGGCCTTCGAAGTGGCCGCCGTCGATCTGGAGATGCGGCTGGAGGAAGTGCGGGTGCTGCAGTTGATCCGTCGTCAGCTCGATCTCGACACGCTGACCGTGGCGGCCATCGGTCGTGCGGCCAAGGCGCGGCTGCGAACTCTGACCTGACGAGGTTACGGCCGGATCAGAAAAGCTGACCGGACCTGATCAGAAGAAACTGACCGGGAAATAGCGCAGGTAGAATTCGGCAAAGGTGCCTTTCATCGAAATCTCTTGCAAAGCGTAGTCGAGGGCCGCGGCCAGCGCCGGATTGTCCGCGCGCGTGGCGATGGCCATGCCGGTGCCCAGATATTCGGGCGCCAGGTAGGGGCCGCCGGCAAAGCGGCAACAGCCGGCGGCATCGGAGCCGCCGAGCCAGAAGGCGAAGCGCATGCCATCGCCGAAGGCCGCGTCGATCTTGCCGGCCTTGAGATCGCCATAGAGGGCTTCCGGCTTGTCGAAGGGGACGACCTGGACCGTGCCGAAATAGTCGCGCAGCATGCGTTCATGGGCCGAGCCCGATATCACGCCGACGCGCTTGCCGTGCAATTTGTCGAAGAGCGGTTCCGCCAGCGCCTTGTTCTTCGCGGTGATGAAGCGCGCCGGGAACTGCAGGTAGGCGCGCGAGAAGGCGTATGTCTGGCGCGACTGTGGCGTTGGGGCAATGCCGGCGATAACAGCTTCACCTTCGCCCCTCTCAAGCGCGCCTTGAAGCTCCGCCCAAGGCAAGGCCTGGATCTGGCATTTGTCGACGATGCCGAGTTCCGCGCAGATGGCGCGCGCCAGGTCGATGTGGAAACCGGACAGCTTCCCCGCGCCGTCGAGGAAATTGAAGGGGGGAAAATCCGTGGTCGTCAGGAACCGCAGCCGCGGCAGCGCCGCAAGGTCGGGCTTCGGAAGCCGCTCCTTGGCATCCCACAACACCGGCACCTGCGGCTCGGCCGCGCCCGCGCCGGAAACCCATGACAATGCGGCGATGAGCGCCGCTGCCAGGACATGGGACCTCCATTGGAACGCCACGATAAAACTCCCGCACCCGTGCTCGTGCCGGTTTTGGTACGAAAACGATACAGGCACAATGCTTTTTGATTTCAACGCTTCGATTTCAGGATATGGTTCGGTCGGTTTGCAAACAGCGGTGGCTGCCCTGGTGGGAATACCAGGGTCGAGAACCACAACCGGAAGCGGGCGCTTTGCAATCCGTGGTCGGTGGCGAAGTGCCGGGAAGGCGCGGACCATGGACTTAATGCATGAGGCAACATGGGGTTGATGTTGCGATGAGTCAGTTCGATCGAACGCTGGAATACATAGATCAACTGCAGCACGCCGCAACGGCGGCCGCGGTCTGCGAGAAACTGTTGGGCGTAACGTCGGAGTTCGGTCTGACCGCGCTGATGGCCGGAACCGTTCCGCAGCCGGGCACACCGACGGGCCAGCAGAAGCAGCATGTGCTGCTCTGCGACTGGCCGGTCGAATGGCTCGAGCGCTACGTGACGCGCAACTATGTCGATCACGATCCCGTCGTCAGTCACATGAAACAGCTGCAAGCGCCGTTCCAGTGGCGGGAAGCCGCCCAGGGCATCCGCATCGACAAGAGCAGCGGCGAAGTGATGGGCGACGCCGGCGCCTTCAAGTTGCGCGACGGGCTGGCCTTTCCGTTGATCACGCTCGACGGCGAAATCGTCATGGTGTCGCTGGGGGGCGAGGCCGTGGAACTGTCGGCGGCCGAGTTCGGCCTGGTCTCCCTGGTCTCGACCTATGCCGTCGGCCGCGCCATGCAACTCCACACCATGGCGACCACGACGATCGATCACATCGAGCTGACGCCGCGCGAACGCGAATGCCTGCAATGGGCTGCCGTCGGCAAGTCCGAATGGGAGATTTCCCAAATCCTCGGCATCTCCGAGCACACCTCGGAGAAACATCTTCTTAACGCCAAAAGCAAACTCGGTGCCGTCAACCGGGTCCAGGCAGTCGCCGAGGCGATAAGGCGCGGCTACATTAGCTAGGTCGGCCGTGCAGGCCTAGAACTTCTTGCCTACGTGATCACGCAATTTTCGCATCGAAGCACGGCCGTATCTTCCCCTGAACCACAGGAGACTACGGAATGCTTTTTTGTCTTACGACCAAGGAATTGATGGAACGTCCCGACCTTTGGGAGGCCGTCCATCGGCTGCGCTACCGGATATTCGTCGAGGAGATGGGATGGGAGGACCTTCGGCGCCCCGACGGATTTGAAGTCGACCAGTTCGATCATGACGAGGCGGTGCATCAGATCGTCATCAGGGGCAATGAAGTCGCGGGCTATCAGAGGATGTTGCCGACCACACGGCCGCATTTGTTGACCGAGGTGTTGACCGATCTCTCCGAAGGAACGCCGCCGGCGGGTCCCAACATCTGGGAGTTGACCCGCTACGCGGTGGCTCCGGGTTTTCGCGATGGCCGGCGCGGCGTCTCGACCGTCGGCACGGAATTGATAGCCGGTTTCGTCGAGTGGGGTCTGAAGCGCGGCGTCGACAAGGTGATCATCGAGTTCGAGCCGATGTGGGTGCTGCGCGCATTGCAACTGCACTTCCTGGCGACGCCGCTCGGTTATCAGCGCACCTATGGCAACCAGCAGGTCGTGGCGACGCTGCTCACCTTCAACGAGCACACGCTGGACGTGGTGCGTTCGCGCCGCAATCATCATGCACCCGTCCTGGCCAGGGGATATCCCGACATGTTCGGTCAAAGGAGGGCGTCATGAGCGCGCACCCGCAACCCGAACTGCGCAACCACACACTGATCGTCACCGTGTCGTCGAACGACGGCCGGCCGGTGCTCGACCGGAGGGCCTATGAGAGCCTTGCCAGGACGTTCCATGAAGCCGCCGAGAATGACGAGGTGCGGGTTGTCGTGCTGCGCGGCCTGGCCGGCTGCTTCTGCCTTGGTGGTGACTTTTCCGAATTCCTGGATGCCGCCAAGCACCAGAAGCTGATCGCCGCCGTCACCGACATGTTCCGCATGCTGGCGACGTTTCCAAAGCCGATCCTGGCCTGTGTCGACGGCGATGCCGTCGGCGTCGGCTGCACCATCCTGTTCCATTGCGACATGGTGATCGCATCTGAAAAAAGCACCTTCCGGGTGCCGTTCGTCGATTTCGGCCTGGTGCCGGACGCGGCAACCAGCATCCTGGCGCCGCAGAAACTCGGCTATGCCGGTGCTTTCCGCTTCTTCTGTCTCGGCGACACGCTTGGTGCCGAAGACGCCAGGGCGCTCGGCCTCGTCGCCGAGATCGTCGCGGAAGGCAGCGTCGAGGAAGCGGCGCTTGGCCGGGCCAGGCAGCTCGCCAAAAAGCCCGTTGCCGCTTTGCTGCAGACACGGGGCCTGCTCAAGGGGAACACCGCCGCGCTTTGCGAGCGCATCGACGAGGAGATATCGCTGTTCCAGCAGGCGCTGCAGGACGACGCCACGTTGCGACGGTTGCAGCGGATCGCCAGGCTGGCGGCCTGAGTCGAAAGGCCGAGAGAAAGGACCTGCATCAACCGCGCCGCGCTGCCTTTCTGGCCGCGCGGCGCCAAAAGTGTCAGTCCTGCTTGCCCAGGAATGACGGCCCTTCGCCGATGATCTTCTTATCTTCCTTACCGATAGCGTCGAGATCGCGCCCCTCGTAGGGCAGCGACAGCAGGATGCGGCGCATCACCGCCAGCCGCGCGCGGCGCTTGTCGTTGGCCCGCACGATCATCCATGGCGCGAACTCCTTGTGGGTGCGCTCGAACATGGTGTCGCGCGCCTTGGTGTAATCGTCCCACTTGGTGATGCCCGCAATGTCGATCGGCGAGAACTTCCAGCTCTTCAGGGGGCTGTAGCGGCGATCGTGAAAGCGCTCGAGCTGCGTCTCCCGGCCGATGTTCAGCCAGAATTTGAAGAAATAGATGCCGTCATTGACGATCATGCGCTCGAAATGCGGCGTCTCGTCGAGAAACTTCTCGTGCTGTTCGGGGGTGCAAAAACCCATCACCGGCTCGACGCCGGCACGATTGTACCAGGAGCGGTCGAAGGTGACGAATTCGCCCGCTGTCGGGAAATGGTCGGCGTAGCGCTGGTAGTACCATTGCCCCAGTTCCGTCGGGGTTGGCTTGGTCAGCGCGACGTTGCGCGCCGTGCGTGGGTTAAGATACTGGCGCAGCACGAATATCGTGCCGCCCTTGCCGGCCGCGTCACGACCCTCGAACAGCGCCATCATCCGCTTGCCGGTCGCCTGCAGCCATGCCTGCGCCTTGACGAGCTCTATCTGCAATTTCTCGAGCGTCTCGTCATACTCCTCGCTCTTCATCTTCTTGTCGTAAGGATATCCGCCCGCGGTCAGCTTGTTCTCCTCGACCCAGTCCGGAAGCTCGGGATTCTCGATATCGAACTCCCGTTCCTTGCCGCCGATCCTGATTTTCAGCGGACCTGAGGTTGGAGTAACCGAATTGTCGTTGGCTTTTTTCATGCAGACGAACCCTTTTAAGTGTCTGGACTCATGCTATTGGGAGCCACTACAGCGCCGCGCCTCCGTTTGGACGCGCAAAGGAGGCTGTAGCACTTTTGATTTGCGGTCCAGCGGAAGTTTTCGCCGCCGTCTGACCGGTGGAGGCTGGGCGCGCGAATGACCGAGCTGGGCGCAGAACAGAAAAGCACCGGGCAAGCTGTGGCCGCTCGGCTGTGGCACAGCCGCTGGCTGCTCGCGGCCGGTGTCGTGGCGGTTCTGATCGCCTTTGGCTTCGCGGGCGTTTCTGCCTATGTGCTGGTCCCGGCGCTGCTCCTGCTGCCGGCGGCGG
The DNA here is from genome assembly GCF_020165315.1 of Mesorhizobium sp. BR115XR7A. NCBI lineage: Bacteria > Pseudomonadati > Pseudomonadota > Alphaproteobacteria > Hyphomicrobiales > Phyllobacteriaceae > Mesorhizobium > Mesorhizobium sp. BR115XR7A. The sequence goes on along the minus strand of NZ_JAIUHW010000007.1, from coordinate 82,613 downwards.
CAATATTGCCGGTCGCTGGTGCCCGCCATTCCGCGGGGAATGCCGCGACGATCGAGGCGATAGGCTTGCAGCGCCTGTCCGGCGAATATCTGGCGGCCGCCGTCGCCGACCCGCTGATCATCTTCGACCACGCCGCCACCATCGTCCACGCCAACGCCGCCGCCTTTGCCGCCTTTGGCGGCATCGCGCCCGGCATATCGCTGCCGCTGAAATTCCGGGCGCCGGAAATGCAGGCGCTGCTGGACAGTGTGCTGTCGGGCACTGTCGCCTCGGATGTCGTCGACTACACCGAGAAACTGCCTGTCGAACGGGCCTACCGGGTCAGCGCATCCTCGGTCGGGCATGGCACCGATCTTTATGTGCTGGTTTTCAAGGACCAGAGCGAGGCGCGGCGTATCGACCGCATGCGCGCCGACTTCATCGCCAATGCCAGTCACGAATTGCGCACCCCGCTGGCTTCGATCGCGGGCTTCATCGAAACGCTGCGCGGACCGGCCCGCAACGATCCGGCGGCGCGCGAGCAGTTCCTCCAGATCATGCAGAACCAGACCGGCCGCATGGCGCGCCTGATCGACGACCTCCTGTCGCTGTCGCGATTGGAGATGAAGCCCTATCTCAAGCCGGGAACCGAAGTCGATCTGCGCCAGACCGTCGACAGCGTCATCGATTCGCTCGGCCCGCTCGCCCGCGAAAACAATGTCGCCATCGAGCGCGATTTCGCCAAGGGGCCGCTCGATGTGCCGGGCGATCGCGACGAGCTGTTCCAGGTGTTCGAGAACCTTTTGGAAAATGCCTGCAAATACGGCCAGTCGGGCGGTCGTGTCGTGGTGTCGATCGCGCGCGGCGATGATGGTTCCGAACCCGGGATCGACGTCACCATCAGGGATTTTGGTCCCGGCATCCCCGAGGAGCACATACCGCGCATCACCGAGCGCTTCTATCGTATCGATGTCGAGACCAGCCGGACCCAGAAGGGCACGGGGCTTGGCCTGTCGATCGTCAAGCACATCCTGACACGTCACAACGCCAGGCTGACGATCAGGTCCGAGGTCGGCAAGGGCGCCGCCTTCTCGGTCCATTTGCCGGCGCACTGATACTGCCCTAGTTTTCCACGGGGCCGTTTCTTTTTTCTGTCATCCCGTTAGCGTATCAGCGGGGATTCGAGGAAACGACTCAAAGACAAGATCCCGTGGGAAGGCATTTCATCCATGCAGTCCGTTCACATTGTCAGCGCCTATGACGAGGAACTGAAATATCTTTCGAAGCGCATCGCCGCGATGGGTGGGCACGCCGAGCGCATGGTCGAGCAGGCGGTCGCCGCCCTGGTCAATGCCGATCCGGGGCTGGCTCAGAAGGTCATCCGAGACGACGCCGTCCTGGACGAGGGACAGCGTGAGATCGACGACAAGGCGATCATCATTATCGCCAGGCGTCAGCCTATGGCGACTGACCTGCGCGAGATCGTCGGCGCCATCCGCATTTCGGCCGACCTCGAGCGCGTCGGCGACCTCGGCAAGAACGTCGCCAAGCGGGTGGTTGCCGTTACCGACGGCCGGCAGCCGACCAGCCTGTTTCGCGGCCTGGAGGCTCTGGCCAATTTGGCGCTGACCCAGCTGAAGGAAGTCCTCGACGTCTATGCATCGCGCTCGGTCGACAAGATCGGCTTCGTGCGCGACCGTGACGACCAGATCGATGCCATGTACACGTCGCTGTTTCGCGAATTGCTGACCTACATGATGGAAGATCCGCGCAACATCACGCCCTGTACGCATCTGCTGTTCTGCGCCAAGAATATCGAGCGGATCGGCGATCACGCCACCAACATCGCCGAGACCATCTATTACATCGTCACCGGCGACCAGATGCCCGCCGACCGGCCGAAAGGCGACAAGACCGACAAGATCGGCCTGCCCGAGGCGCTGCCGGTGAAGTGAACGCACGTCCTCTCGAACGCTTGATCATATTGCGCTAGACTATCCGGAGATAAGCTTGCCGGTTCCCCAGGGAAGGCAACGCTTTCGGGAGGCTGCCATGGAATATGTCCGGGAGTTCAAGGCCTCGCCGCCGACATCGGGCATCATCGCATGCGGTGTCTATACCGCCGGGCGCCGCATCGCCGATATTCCGATCGAGGAAGCGGGCGAATGGGCCAAGAAGTCGGGACATGTCGTCTGGATCGGGCTGCTTGAGCCTGACCGCGAACTTCTGCTGCGCGTCAAGGCGCAGTTTCATCTCCATGAGCTGGCGATCGAGGATGCCGAGCATCCGCACCAGCGGCCAAAGATCGAGCAATATGGCGATGCGCTGTTCATCGTCGCCCGCACGGCGCAGCTGATCGACGGGCGCGTCACCTTCGGCGAGACACACCTGTTTGTCGGCTCAGGCTATATCGTCAGCGTCAGGCACGGTCCTTCGACATCCTATGCCGCCGTGCGGCAGCACTGGGAAAGCTGCCCGCACTCGCTGGCCAAGGGCGAGGATTTCGTCCTCTATGCCATTCTCGACTTCATCGTCGACAATTACATGCCCGTGCTCGAGCAGATCGAGGACGAGGTCGAGGCGATCGAGGACAAGGTCCTGCTGAAGCCGATGACCGGCCCCGACATCGAACGCCTTTACATGCTGCGCCGCGACCTCCTGCGCCTGCGCAACGCGGCATTGCCCCTGGTGGAAGTCTGTCGCCGGCTGACCAGCGCCGACCTGCCGCAGATCCATTCGGCCATGCACCCGCTGTTCCGCGACGTTACGGATCATATCCGTACCGTCCAGGAGAAGATCGACAGTCTGCGCGAGGTGCTGGCCTTTGCCTTCGAGGCCAGTCTTCTGGTCGGCCAAAGCCAGGAAACGGCGATCTCCAAGAAACTCGCTTCATGGGCGGCCATCCTGGCGGTGCCAACCGCATTCGCCGGCATCTACGGCATGAACTTCACCGACATGCCGGAGCTGAAGATGGAATATGGCTATCCGATGGTGCTGGCTACCATCGCGCTTATCTGCTGCTTCCTTTATTGGCGCTTCAGGAAGAACGGCTGGCTGTGAGGAAGTCGGTAGTCAGTAGTCAGTAGTCGGTAGTGGTTGGTGGGAGCGCTTGTTTCCTCACTACTCACCGCTTATCTATTCCGCCGCCGCTCCGCCGCCGGCTGGAACGCCACGCGGGCATGGTATTTACAGTAGGGACCGGTTTCAGCGGCTTCGTTGCCGCAGAAATTGAAGTCCTCCGAAAGTGGATCGCCGTTCGGCCATTTGCAGGTGCGCTCGGTCAGTTCGACGAGCTGCAGATGCCGTGAGATCGGCACTACGACGTTCTCGACCGGACGGATGTAGTGCCGCGCCACCGGTTCGGCGTCGAATTGCGTCTGAAGGGCCGTCGCGCCGATCGAAGTCGTGACGTGGCGTGCCGTGCTTGCGGCGCGCGCCACCGATTTCTGGACGGTCGATCCCTGCGTAGCCTTCTTCTGGCGCGCCGGCGTCGCTGTTGCGCGACCGCGACCCGACAGCTTCAGCCGGTGCACCTTGCCGATGACGGCATTGCGGCTGACCCCTCCAAGCTGCGCAGCAATCTGGCTTGCGCTCAGACCCTCCGACCACAGTTTTCTCAAGAGTTCTACCCGCTCGTCAGTCCAGTTCATGACCGCGCTCCTTATAAGCGTGCGGCAATCAGAATCCATTCCCGACCCAGCACCACTGCTGGGGCAGACACCACATATATCTGGTGATTAGGTCCGCCGCACGAAATCTAGTTATTTCTCGACTACAACTACTCTATGCGCTGACTCGGTGACAAGAGTCCCAAGTGCAACACGAATCGGTTTTTTCGGTTTTCCCCAACTTGCCCGGTCGCTCATGAGCCGGCGTTGCGTCGGGGAGCTTGCCGCGCGCCACTACGCGACGTTTTCGTTGACTTCATGGCCGAAAAACACGATAAGCCGCAGAAGGCCGCCGCTTTGGCGGCTTTTTTGATTTTCCGGTACCGGAGACGCATATAATGAGCGGTTCGGCGCTTTACGAGACCTTTGCTCGCGCACCCCTGGCCTTCGACCATGGGGAAGGCACTTGGCTGGTTACCGACAAGGGCGAGCGATATCTCGATTTCGCCGGCGGCATCGCGGTCAATTCGCTTGGCCATGGCCATCCGCACCTTGTCGCGGCCCTCACCGAGCAGGCGGCGAAACTCTGGCACGTCTCCAATCTCTATGAGATCCCGGGGCAGAGCAGACTTGGCGAGCGGCTGGCTGATGCCACCTTCGCCGACAAGGTGTTCTTCACCAATTCCGGCGCCGAGGCGCTGGAATGCGCGATCAAGACGGCGCGGCGCTACCACTTCGTCAAGGGACATCCCGAGCGCTTCCGCATCATCACCTTCGAAGGCGCCTTCCATGGCCGCACGCTGGCGACCATCGCGGCAGGCGGCCAGTACAAATATCTCGAGGGCTTCGGACCCAAGGTCGAAGGCTTCGACCAGGTTGGCTTCGACGACATCGACGCCGCCGAGAAGGCGATCACGCCCGAGACCGCCGCGATCCTGATCGAGCCGGTGCAAGGCGAGGGCGGTATCCGCCCGGTACCGACACAGTCGCTCAAGCGGCTGCGGCAGCTCTGCGAACAGCACGGCCTGTTGTTGATATACGACGAGGTCCAGTGCGGCATTGGCCGTACCGGCAAGCTGTTCGCGCATGAGTGGTCTGCGGTGACGCCCGACATCATGGCAATCGCCAAGGGCATTGGCGGCGGCTTCCCGATGGGCGCCTGCCTTGCCACCGACGAGGCGGCCGGCGGCATGACCGCCGGCGTGCACGGCACCACATTCGGCGGCAATCCGCTCGCAATGGCGGTCGGCAACGCCGTGCTCGACGTCGTTCTGGAAGACGGCTTCCTGGAGGATGTCCAGCGCAAGGCGCTGCTGATGAAGCAGGGGCTAGCCTCGACAGCCGACGAATTCCCCGAAATTGTAGAGGATATCAGGGGCACCGGGCTGATGCTCGGCCTCAAATGCGCGATGCCCAACGGCAAGGTGAACATGGCGCTGCGCGACCAGCATTTGCTGGCGGTTCCGGCCGGCGACAACGTCATTCGCCTGCTGCCACCGCTCACCGTCACCGACGCCGAGATTCACGAAGCGCTCAACCGCATCCGCGCCGGCGCCAAGGGCCTGTCGGAGGCGATCGCCTCCGCCGCCGCGAAGTAATCCGGAACCATTCCTGATGTCAGTTCGCCATTTCACCGATCTTTCCACCGTTTCCGAAGGCGATTTGCGCTTCATGCTGGATGATGCGGTGACGCGAAAGGCGCGTCTCAAGGCCGGCGAGCGGAGCAAGCCGCTCGAAGGCAAGGTGCTGGCCATGATCTTCGACAAGCCGTCGACGCGCACGCGCGTTTCTTTCGACGTCGGCATGCGCCAGCTCGGCGGCGAGACCATCATGCTGACCGGCACCGAGATGCAGCTCGGCCGCTCCGAGACAATCGCCGACACCGCCAAGGTGCTGTCGCGCTACGTCGATGCGATCATGATCCGCACCACTTCGCATGAGCGGCTGCTGGAGCTGACCGAGAATGCCACCGTTCCGGTGATCAACGGGCTGACCGACGACACCCACCCCTGCCAGCTGATGGCCGACATCATGACTTTCGAGGAGCATCGCGGTCCGGTGGCCGGCAAGACGATTGCCTGGACCGGCGACGGCAACAATGTGCTGCACTCGCTGCTCGAGGCCTCGGCACGGTTCCGCTTCAATCTCAACGTCGCCGTGCCCGAAGGCAGCGAACCGGCGCAGAAGCATGTCGACTGGTCCAAGGCGCATGGCGGCAAGCTGCATTTCACCCGCTCGCCCGAGGAAGCCGTCGACCAGGCCGACTGCATCGTCACCGATTGCTGGGTGTCGATGGGACAGGAACACCGTGCTCGCGGGCACAATGTCTTCTCGCCCTATCAGGTCAACGCGGCGCTGATGGCCAAGGCCAAGCCGGATGCATTGTTCATGCACTGCCTGCCGGCCCATCGCGGCGAGGAAGTGACCGACGAGGTCATCGACGGGCCGCATTCGGTGGTCTTCGACGAGGCCGAGAACCGGCTCCATGCCCAGAAGGCAGTGCTTGCCTGGTGCCTCGGTGCTTGAAGTGTCTTGGGGCTTGAAGTGTCTTGGGCGCCCGAAATGCCCAGGCGCTTGATCTGCGGCGGCGCGATGCCTATCTGCGCCGCATCACGCAAATCAAGCGCGTTTGGACGCATGTGCCCACCAGGGCCGCATGGCCGCGCCCTGGAGCTTTGTCATGTTGGAAAGCCATCAAGTGACTGAACATCACCCCAAACTCGGCGAGTTCGGCTACGCCGGCGACGATCACGTCGTTCCCTTCGAGGTCGGTCCGCTCGACGTGCGCGGCCGCACGGTCCAGCTTGGGCCGATGCTCGACGCCATCCTTGGCCGCCACGATTATCCCGAGCCGGTCGCCCGCCTGCTGGCGGAAGCCTGTGTGCTGACCGTTCTGCTCGGCACCTCGCTCAAATTCGAAGGCAAGTTCATCCTGCAGACCCGCACCGACGGGCCTGTCGACATGCTGGTCGCGGACTTCTCCACGCCCTCGGCACTGCGTGCCTATGCACGCTTCGATGCGGATCGGCTCGAAGCACTGGTCGCGGCAGGCGAGACGTCCCAGCAGACGCTGCTTGGCAGCGGCGTGCTGGCGCTGACCATCGACCAGGGCGCCCATACTCAGCGCTACCAAGGCATCGTCCAGCTCGACGGCGAAACGCTGGAAGACGCGGCGCGCACCTATTTCCGTCAGTCGGAACAGATCCCGACCGATATCAGGCTCTCGGTCGCCAAGCTGCTGACGCCCGGGATCGGCGGCGCGCGCGAGCAATGGCGCGCCGGCGGCATCCTGGCGCAGTTCCTGCCGCAATCGCCCGAGCGCATGCGCATTCCGGACCTGCCGGGTGGGGACGGCGATCCGCGCGAGGAAGTCCACGATCCGGCCGATAATTCCTGGCAGGAACTCCTGGCCTTGCTCGGCACCATCGAGCCGACCGAATTGATCGACCCGACCATCGGCGCCGAGCGGCTGCTGTATCGTCTGTTCCATGAGCATGGCGTGCGCGTCTTCGGCGGCGTTCCCGTGGCCGACCAGTGCTCATGCTCCCGCGACAAGATCCGTGGCATCCTCGAAGGCTTCTCCGCGCAGGAGATCAAGGACAGCACCGAGGATGGCGGCATCCATGTCGCCTGCGAATTCTGCTCGACGCAGTACGACTTCGATCCAGCCGAGTTTGCGGCTCAGTAAAGCCTTTCCTTCTCTCCGTTCCGCGGGGAGAAGGTGCCCGAAGGGCGGATGAGGGGCGGCGCGACCGTCGGCGCTCAGTTCACCGTGCGCCTTGTCCCCGGCAGATCGAGCGAGAAGGCCGGGATGGCGATGTCGAACGTCTCGCCGCGCTTGTTGCGCATCGTGTAGCGTCCGACCATGATCCCGGAGGGTGTCGAGAGCGGGCAGCCGGACGTGTACTGATAGCTGTCGCCGGGATTGAGTTCCGGCTGGTCGCCGACAACGCCCGGCCCGCGCACCTCCTCGACCCGGCCGGCACCATCGGTGATGTGCCAATAGCGCGACAGAAGCTGCACGAACTCGTCAGACTGGTTGTCGATCGTTATCTGATAGCCCCAGACGTAGCGGTTCTCCTGGGGATCTGAACGATCCTCCAGATAGAACGGCCTGACCTGCACTTCGATGTTGCGCGTCACGGCGCGGTACATGAGCGGCTCCAAAACAATCCGACGACTTTCGACGCTCGCGGTGAGCAGGTCAACGTGCGCGTCTTGTCGCGCCTGGGATTGAAACGCAGGTGCCGGCAAAGAATGTCATTTAAGTGACACACGACAATGGTGGTGTGCGCGAACCGGGCGACTCGGCCCTCTGTCGAACTGTTGAAAACGGCCGCGACGCGGGCCGACTTCCGGAGTGACCAGATCTCGATGGAACTCACTCTCATATCCGCCTCGCTTTCGACCGCACTCATCCTCTCGAACGCTGCCAGCATCCTGCTTGCCGCTTCACAGCTGAAACGGCGCACCACGATTGCCCCGCCGGCGGGCAGATCGCCGGCGGTGTCGATTGTCGTCCCGTCGCGCGGCGTCGAGCCATTCACACATGAGACGCTGGAACGCGCCTTCGCGCTCGACTGGCCGCGCTACGAACTGATCTTCTGCGTCGCCCATGCCGACGACCCGGTGGTGAAACTGATAAACAGGGCGATTGCCCGGTTTCCGCAGGTGCCGGCCCGGCTGTTGATCGGCGACGATCGTGTCAGTGCCAATCCAAAGCTCAACAATTGCGTCAAAGGCTGGGAAGCGGCGCGCCACGACTGGGTCATTCTTGCCGATTCCAACGTTCTGATGCCTCGGGACTATGTCGAGCACATGATGGCGGCGTGGCAGCACGGTACCGGCCTTGTCTGCTCGACGCCGATCGGCTCCAGGCCAGATGGTTTCTGGGCCGACGTCGAATGCGCCTTCCTCAACACATTGCAGGCCCGCTGGCAGTATGCCGGCGCGGCGCTCGGCCTCGGCTTCGCGCAGGGCAAGAGCATGCTGTGGAACAAGCCGATGCTGGACGCCAATGGCGGCATACGCGCGCTGGCCGCCGAGATCGCCGAGGACGCCGCCGCAACCAAGCTGGTGAATGGCCTCGGCCTGCGTGTCAACCTCGTTGCCGCCCCCTTCGAGCAGCCGCTCGGCCAGCGCACGTTTGGCGAAATCTGGTCGCGCCAGGCCCGCTGGGCGCGCCTGCGCCGCGTCACCTTCCCGCTGTTCTTCGCACCCGAGATCCTGACTGGTGCGGCAGTCCCGCTGGCTCTTGCGCTGATTGCCGCGGCGAGCGCCGGCGTCAGCCTCTGGGCAACCGCGATTGCCGTGCTGACGGCATTCTATCTTCCGGAATGCGCTCTGGCCCTGGCCAAGGGTTGGCACGTCTCGACGGGCATGATCGCGGCGACGGTCGCGCGGGACGTCATGCTCCCGGCCATCTGGGCGCGCGGCTGGCTCGACGGCGCCGTCGACTGGCGCGGCAACGCCATGACCATCCGGACCAAGACGGCGGAACTGGAGGAGACGCCGTCGAGCGCCTAATCGCTGCTGACGACGCTGCCTGGACCAAACCTATTTGGTGGCCTTCAAGGCTTGCGCGATATCTTCCAGCAGATCGTCCGTATCCTCCAGGCCGACCGACAGCCTGAGCGTACCGGGCCCGATGCCGAGTTCGGCGCGGGCCTCATCGCTGAGGTTCTTGTGGGTGGTCGTCGCCGGATGGGTGATCAGGCTCTTGGCATCGCCCAGATTGTTCGAGATCAGCACGATGTCGAGGGCGTTCTGCAGGGCGAAGGCCGCCGGCTTGCCGCCCTTGACGTCGAGGCAGATCAGCGTCGAGCCACCCGACATCTGCTTCTTGACGATATCGGCCTGCGGGTGGTCGGCGCGGCCGGGATAGATGACGCGGGCGATCTGCGGCTGCCCGGCCAGGAAGTCGGCGATCCTGCCGGCGCTCTCGGTCTGCTGGCGCACGCGCAGCGGCAAGGTTTCCAGGCCCTTCAGCAGCGTCCAGGCGTTGAACGGCGACAGGCTGGGACCGGTGTGGCGGAAATAGTCGTGCAGGTTCTCGTCAATCCACTTCTTGTCCGACAGGATGACGCCGCCCAGGCAGCGGCCCTGGCCGTCAATGTGCTTGGTGGCCGAGTAGACGACGATGTGCGCACCAAGCTGCAACGGCTTCTGTTGCAGCGGCGTGGCAAAAACATTGTCGACGACCAGCCGCGCGCCGATCGAATTAGCAAGCGAGGCGACGGCGGCGATGTCGACGACCTCGAGCGTCGGGTTGGTCGGACTTTCCAGGAAGAACAGCTTGGTGTTCGGCCTGACCGCCTTTTCCCAATTGGCGATCTCGGTGCCGTCGACCAAGGTCGCCTCGATGCCATAGCGCGGCGCCAGCGTCTCGACCACCCAGCGGCAGGAGCCGAACAGCGCGCGCGCGGCCACGATGTGGTCGCCGGCCTTGACGCTGCACAGAAGGGCAGCCGTCACCGCCGCCATGCCCGACGCCGTGGCGCGCGCGTCTTCGGCGCCTTCAAGCGCGCACATGCGCTTTTCGAACATGTCGACGGTCGGGTTGGCGTAGCGCGAATAGATGAAACCAGGCTCTTCGCCCTTGAAGCGGGCCTCGGCGGCCTGCGCCGTCTGATAGACATAACCCTGGGTCAGGTACATCGCCTCGGAGGTTTCGCCGAAGCCGGAACGCAGGGTTCCGCCATGCACGAGTGCCGTCTGAGGTTTCCAGTTGCGCTTCTTGGTGCTCATAGCTTTGTTCCAGACACAAAAAAACCGGCCGCGAAAGTCGCAACCGGTCCATACGGCCTTGCGGCCCGACGGTCCTTTAGCGACTTGTTTAACGTGGCTGCAAGCCGACCGGCCAAATCACCACGGGATAACGACCCTTTAGACCCGCGCCACGCTTGCGTCAATTGCCGGCTTCATTAAGACGTTTGTACCAAGGCAGGTTCCGCAGAAGTGCCCGGCGGTTTTGCGGCAAGAACCTGCAACAAACAAGAACCTGCAACGAATAGAGACCAGTCTTGGGGCGGAGCCAGACTTTGCGGCAGACAGGCATTCTTCCCGATCAGGACATTTCGGCGCTGTTCCGGTCCGGCGCGCTGAAGTCGCCGCGTGCGCTCGATGCCGACCAGATCCAGCCGGCGAGCCTTGATCTCAGATTGGGCGAAAAGGCCTGGCGGGTTCGCGCCTCGTTCCTGCCCGGTCCCAACCACAAGGTGTCGGAAAAGCTCGATCGGCTGCAACTGCACGAGATCAGTCTGACCGAAGGCGCGGTCCTCGAAACCGGCTGCGTCTATATTGTGCCGCTGCTCGAAAGTCTGGCCCTGCCGGCTGACATTTCGGCCTCGGCCAATCCGAAGAGCTCGACCGGGCGGCTCGACATCTTCACCCGCGTCATGACCGATCGGGGCCATGAGTTCGATAAGATCGCCGCCGGCTACAACGGTCCGCTCTATCTCGAGGTCAGCCCGCGCACCTTTCCGATCATCGCGCGCACGGGTTCGCGCCTGTCTCAAATCCGCTTTCGCACCGGCAACGCGCTGCTTTCGGAAGCCGAGTTGCATGAGCTGCATCGTGCCGAGATGCTGGTCGCCACGGAGCCGCCGAACATTTCCGGCGGCGGCATCGCGCTGTCGATCGACCTCAATGGCGACAAGGATGGGCTGGTCGGCTATCGCGGCAAGCACCACACCGGCCTCGTCGATGTCGACAAGCGCGCCGCGCAGGATGTCCTCGACTTCTGGGAGCCGATCCACAAGAGCCGCGCCGGCGAACTGGTGCTCGATCCCGACGAGTTCTACATCCTCGTCAGCCAGGAGGCGGTGCATGTGCCGCCGCTCTACGCCGCCGAGATGACGCCGTTCGATCCGCTGGTCGGCGAGTTTCGCGTCCACTATGCCGGCTTTTTCGATCCGGGTTTCGGCCATTCGGCGGCCGGCGGCACCGGCAGCCGGGCGGTGCTCGAAGTGCGCAGCCACGAAGTGCCGTTCATCCTCGACCACGGCCAGATCGTCGGCCGGCTGGTCTACGAGCATATGCTGAAGCGACCGCAGGCGCTCTACGGCACCGATCTCGGCTCGAACTACCAGGCGCAGGGCCTGAAGCTGTCGAAGCATTTCCGCGCCGTGCGCTAAAGTCGAAGCTGCCGACCTCGCTCTTGTGGGAGAGATGCCCGGCAGGGACGAAGGCGTGACTGAAACCTATTGCTAGATCGGCGGGACAGCGCCCCGCTCTGGCTTGCCAGCCATTCCCCACGAGAGGGGAATCACGCGCTCATGGCTTCAAAGCGCCTTCACCGACACCTTCACCGGCTTCTCGATCTCGAGCGGGTTGCGCAGCGGCAGTCCGAAATCCCCGGCCTCGATCTCGAACACGTCGCCGGCTTCCGTCTTGATGCCGTCGGCGAAGGATAGCGTCGCGGTGCCGAACATATGCACATGCACGTCGCCAGGCTGGCGGAAGGCCGAATATTTGAAGTGGTGGTGTTCGAGATTGGCGATGGTGTGGGACATGTTCGTTTCACCCGACAGGAAGGGCTTTTCCCACAATGCCTTGCCGTCGCGCAGGATACGCGACGTGCCGCGGATGTCCGAAGGCAGGTCTCCGATCAGGATCTCCGGACCGAAGGACGCATTGCGCAGCTTGGAGTGGGCGAGGAAGAGATAGTTCACGCGCTCGGTCACATGGTCCGAGAATTCGTTCGACAAGGTGAAGCCGACGCGGAACGGCGCCCCGTCATCGCCGATGACATAGATCCCGGCGACCTCGGGTTCCTCGCCGGCATCCTTGGCAAAGGCCGGCGACATGAGCGCCGCGCCAGGCGCGACCGCCATGGTGCCGTTGCCCTTGTAGAACCATTCCGGCTGCACGCCGACCTGGCCTTTCGCGGGCTTGCCGCCTTCCAGTCCCATGCGGAACATCTTCATGGAATCGGTGAGTTGCTCCTCGCCGTCGGTGCTGAGCTTCTTGTGCATGGAATCGCGCGTCGCGGCCGACCCCAGATGCGTCAGCCCGGTGCCGGTCAAGTGCAGATGCGCCGGGTCGGGGTGGTTGATCGGCGACAGCAGGCGCCCCCGCTTGTAGGCGGCGTCGAGATCGATCGTCTCGCCAAGCCCCTTGCGTTCGATCAGGGCGGCCAGGCCGACGCCGGTGCGGGCAGCCTCCATCGCCAGCGAATAGACGCTGCGCGCCCCGTTGATGATCCGGGTCTTCCCGCCGCTGCGGGCAACGACACGGATCGTCTCGGCGTCGTCGAGAATCTGCGAGATCAGCATGATCAGTCCTCTCTCATTTATCTGTATCCGGCTGCCGATGGGCAAATCCTAACCGGCGCGGCGCGGAAACGCGCCACGGTTGAAACGCTTCGTCCGGATTGCGTTCGCGAGCCTGGTCCTTCCCCGGACTTCTTGGTGCCGACGGGCTGCCGGCAGCCTCGCGATCTAGAACCCGTATGCCTCCTAGTCCTCGCCCCCGGCCCTCAAGCCTTGTTCTTGTTGTAGACGTCGAAGATGACGGCCCCGAGCAGCACCAGGCCCTTGACCACCTGCTGCCAGTCGACATTGACGCCCATGATGGACATGCCGTTGTTCATCACGCCCATGATGAAGCCGCCGACCACCGCGCCGATGACCTGGCCGACGCCGCCCATCGCCGAGGCGCCGCCGATGAAGACGGCCGCGATCACGTCGAGCTCGCTGCCGAGGCCCGCGGCCGGCACGGCCTGGCCGAGACGTGCGGCGATGATCAGCCCGCCGAGCGCCGACAGAACGCCCATATTGACGAACACCCAGAGCGTCAGCCTTTCGGTGTTGATGCCCGACAGTTGCGCCGCCTTGGCGTTGCCTCCCATGGCGTAGATGCGGCGGCCGATGGTCATGCGCTTGGTGACGAAGACGAACAGCGAGATCAGCACGCCCATCACCAGGAGCACGATCGGCAGGCCCCGATATGTCGCGAACTGGAAGACCAGGAAGAGCGCCAGCGCGCTGCCGACCAGGGTCTTGATGACGAACAGGGTGAAAGGCTCGGCCTCATAACCGTGGAGTTCGCGCTTGCGTCGCGTCCTGAAGCCGAAATAGGCGTAGGCGAGCACCGCGATCAGGCCCAGCACGACTGTCGTCATGTGAAGCGTCAGGCCACTGCCCAAAACGGTCTTGCCGGCCGCGTTCACCGTCGGCGGGATCAGGGTCAGCGGGCCGATCACATCGGGGATGAAACCGGAACTCAGCGCCTTGAAACTGTCGGGAAGCGGGCCGACCGAGGAGCCGCCGCCAAGCAGCGCCTGGCAGATGCCGCGGAAGATCAGCATGCCGGCGAGCGTCACGATGAAGCTTGGTATGCGGTGATAGGCGATCCAGTACCCTTGCGCGCCACCGATCAACCCGCCGACGATGAGGCAGACGATCGAGACAACGAGCGGATTGCTGAATATGCCGAGCGGCCAGATGACCATCATCATGGCGGCAAGCGCGCCGATGAAGCCGGCGACCGATCCTACGCTGAGATCGATATAGCCGGCGACGATGACCAGCAGCATGCCGAGCGCCATCACGATGATGAACGAGTTCTGCTGCACCAGGTTGCTGAGGTTGACCGGTTTGAACAGCGTTCCCGACGTCGTGTACTGGAAGAACAGCATGATGACGATCAGCGCGATGATCAGGCCGTATTCGCGCAGGTTCGTCGTCAGCGCCGAGACGGCGACGCGAGGACCCTGCTTGACGTCCTCGGCGGTGCCGCTTTGGGGTGCGGGAGCGCTGTCTGTGCTCATGATGCTTTTCCTTCTCCGCGAACAATGGCGCGCATGATTTTTTCCTGGCTGGCGTCGCTTGCCGCCATTTCGCCGACGATGCGCCCTTCGTTCATGACATAGATTCTGTCGGTGATGCCGAGCAATTCCGGCATTTCAGACGAGATGACGATGATTGCTTTGCCCTCGGCGGCGAGGCGAGCGATGATTGTATAGATTTCGTACTTGGCGCCGACGTCGATGCCGCGCGTCGGCTCATCGAGGATCAGAACTTCCGGGTCGGCGAACAGCCATTTCGAAAGCACCACCTTCTGCTGGTTGCCGCCCGACAGATTGCCGGTCAGCTGATAGACGCTGGAGGCACGGATATTGGTCTTCTTGCGATAGTCGTTGGCGACGCTCATTTCGCGCATATCGTCGATCACGCCGCCACTGGAAACGCCGCCGAGGTTGGCCAGCGTCACATTGTGCTTGATATGGTCGATGAGGTTCAGCCCGTAGGTCTTGCGGTCCTCGGTGACATAGGCGATGCCGTTCTGCACGGCCTTGCCCACTGTGGAAAGGTCCACGGGCTTGCCGTTGAGCAGCACCTCGCCGCTGATGCGCCGGCCATAGGAGCGGCCGAACAGGCTCATGGCGAATTCGGTGCGACCGGCGCCCATCAGTCCCGCTATGCCGACAACTTCGCCCTTGCGCACCTTGAGGTCGATGCTCTTGATCACTTGCCGTTCGGCATGGATCGGGTGGTAGACGGACCAGTCCTTGACCTCGAAAATGACGTCGCCGATGCTAGGTTCGCGCGGCGGGTAGCGATCGTCGAGGGATCGGCCGACCATCGAGGTGATGATGCGGTCCTCGCTGATGTCCTTCCTCGGCAATGTCTCGATCGTGCGCCCGTCGCGGATCACCGTCACCTTGTCGGCGACGCGGTTCACCTCGTTGAGCTTGTGGGAGATCAGAATCGAGGTCATGCCCTGCCGCTTGAACTCGAGCAATAGATCGAGCAGCGCCTGGCTGTCCTTCTCGCTGAGCGATGCTGTCGGCTCGTCGAGGATCAGCAGCTTCACTTCCTTGCTGAGCGCCTTGGCGATCTCGACCAGCTGCTGCTTGCCGACGCCGATATGGGTGATCAGCGTCTTGGGGTCTTCCTTGAGCCCGACTTTCTTCAAAAGCTCGGCCGTGCGCGCCTCGTTGGCGTCCCAGTCGATGACGCCGTATCTGGCTTGCTCGTTGCCGAGGAAAATGTTTTCGGCGATCGACAGCATCGGCACCAGCGCGAGCTCCTGGTGGATGATGACGATGCCCTTGTGTTCGCTGTCATGAATGCCTTTGAACTGGCATTCCTGGCCCTGAAAGATGATCTGGCCATCATAGGTGCCGGAGGGATAGACGCCCGAAAGCACCTTCATCAGTGTCGATTTTCCGGCGCCGTTCTCGCCGACCACGGCATGGATTTCGCCTTCCTCGACGTGGAGGTTGACGTTCGACAGCGCCTTCACGCCGGGGAACGTCTTGGTGATGTCGCGCATCTCCAAAATCGTCGAGGTCATCAGGGCAAGCTCCTCCTAGACTTTCTTTCTTAGGCGATTCCTGACGGAAAACCGCTGCGCAATTTCCGGGAATGGCTCTAGGCCGGCAGAGACAATACCGGGGCCGCTTGTGAACGAAAAGGGGCCCTGCGTCGCGCAGGACCCCTGCCTTTGTAACCGGGATTACTTCAGGTCTTCGGCCTTGATGTAGCCGGAGTCGACGACCAGGGCCTGGTAGTTCGACTTGTCGACCTCATGCGGCGTCAGCAGGATCGAGGGAACCACCTTGACGTCGTTGTTGTAGGTCTTTTCGTCGAGGCCTTCCGGCTTGCCGCCGGAGAGCACCTTGTCGACCAGCTGCACCGTGGCCTTGGCCAGTTCGCGGGTGTCCTTGAACACGGTCGAGTACTGCTCGCCCGAGATGATCAGCTTGACCGAGGCGGTCTCAGCGTCCTGACCGGTCACGATCGGCCAGGGCTGTGCGTCGGTGCCGTAACCGACAGCGCGCAGCGAGGCGGTGATGCCGCGCGACAGGCCGTCATAGGGCGACAGAACGCCATCGACGCGGCTGCCGTCCGAGTAGTTGGCCGACAGAAGGTTGTCCATGCGCGCCTGGGCGGTAGCGGCGAGCCAGCGCAGCGTGCCGACCTTGTCCATGCCGGTCTGGCCGGACTTGATCTTGATCGAGCCGTCGTCGATCAGCGGCTGCAGGACGGAGATCGCGCCATTGTAGAAGAAGAAGGCGTTGTTGTCGTCGGGCGAGCCGCCGAACAGTTCGACGTTCCACGGCTTGGTGTTCGGGAAACGCTCCTTGAGGCCCTTGACCAGGGAATTTGCCTGGATCACGCCGACGCCGAAATTGTCGAAGGTGGTGTAATAGTCGACATTCTTGGTCTTCTTGATCAGGCGGTCATAAGCGACGACGACGACGCCCGCGTCGTTGGCCTTCTGCAGCGCATCCGACAGCGTGGTGCCGTCGATCGAGGCGATGATCAGCGCCTTCGGACCCTTGGTGATTTCGTTTTCCAGCTGGCTGAGCTGGTTGGGGATGTCGTCCTGCGCGTATTGCAGGTCGACAGTGTAGCCGAGCGCCTCGAGCTGGGATTTGACGGCGTCGCCGTCATTGATCCAGCGTTGCGAGGTCTTGGTCGGCATCAGCACGCCGACAAGACCCTTGTCGGCCGCGTGCGCCTGATAGGTCATGGCAGCGATGCCAAGGGCCGCCACGGCGGCCAGCGTCTTGATAATCTTCACATTACTCTCCCTGGTTGATGGACGCGACACCTCGGGGCTTCGCGGGCCGCGCAGCCAGACAGGAGCGCAAACGCGCCGCTGTCGGCATTATCGATCTCCGGTATCCTCCCAATCGGCTCCGCGACGCAGTTTCAATCGATACGATTTTGATCGCTACCGACCCTTGCGTCCCGGAACGCGCGAAGGGTGGGTCCCTTTGCCATAACTGTCAAATGCGATCTTTGGTGGTTGCTATACCGAAACCGGTATGATCTAGCATCCGGAAAGCAATCGGCGAGAAAGCTGGAGATCATGGCGGCATTGCGCGATCCGGATGCGATTCCAGTAAGTTACGAGAAGCTCCCGGGAGACGGTGAGACACTCCTGCGCAGTGGTTTGAGCTTGCGCCACATGCGCATGATCGCCGCCCTCGACGATCACGGACGGGTGAGCGCCGCGGCCCAGGTCATGAACATCTCCCAGCCGGCCGCTTCGCGCATGATCGCCGAGATGGAGGCGGTGCTCGACGTGAAGCTGTGCGAACGGCTGCCGCGCGGAGTGACCCTCACTCCCTATGGCCAGGCGCTTGCCAGGCGGGCCCGCTCGATCCTGCTCGAGATGCGCGAAGCCGACCGCGAGATTGCCGAGCTCAAGGCCGGCAAGGGCGGTTCGGTGTTCCTCGGCGCCGTGACCGCGCCGGCGATCGAATTGGCAGTGCCGGCGATCCGTGAAATCCGCCGCATCTATCCGCGCATCGAGATCACCATGCAGGTCGAGACGTCGAACGTGCTCGCCCGCGAGCTGATCGGCTCGCGCCACGACTTCATCATCGCCCGCATTCCCGACGACCTCAATCCACGACTGTTCGAATCCCGTGTGATCGGCGTCGAGAAGGCCTGCCTGATCGTGCGCCGCGGCCACCCGCTCGCCGGAGGCAATGTGGTGCGGCTGGAAGACACCGCTGCCTATGACTGGGTGTTCCAGTCGGGCGGTTCGCCCTTGCGTCAAGCGATGGAGAGCAACTTCCTGAACCGCAACATCGCGCTGCCGGACCGGATCTTGAACACCAGTTCGCTGCTGCTCACGCTGGTCATGGTCGCGCAATCCGATGCCATCGCGCCGGTCTCGGTGCAGGTGGCGAAGTTCATCCAGAACCCGGACGGGCTTGCCGGCGCCATCGATGTCGTCCAAACCGAATTCGACATCGAGGTCAGGCCTTACAGCCTGATCACCGTCAGGAATCGCGTACTGTCGCCGGCTGCCAAAATGCTGCATGATTTCATCCTGCGCGAAGTGGGGTGATGGAACGAGAACCGCTGCCGCGCGTTCAAACCGTTCGGCATGCGCGCTGGAGCCCGTTGCGGGCGAGGAAACGAGGTGTCGACGATTAACAACTCGGGAGGTTTTTATGGAACGTCGGTTGTTTCTTACTGGAATGCTTGGCCTCGCGGGGGCAGCGGCGTTTGCGAGCGTGGCCGGACCCGGCCGCGCGGTAGCCGGTGTTCCCCAGGGAAACGGAATTCTCGATGAACTGGACAAGCCGGATCCGGCTGTCTTCGAAGGGGATGAAGCGGTCGAGGTAGAGCAGGTCTCGCATCGCGACTGGCATTTTCGCCGCCATCATGGCCACGATGGCTACTGGCGTCGTCGCCACGGGCGTCGCCGCGGCTGGAGACGAGTTTGCCGCAGCTACTGGCGCCATGGCCGCCGCCGTACCCGCTGCTGGCGCGAGCGCGTCTGGCTCCGCGTATGGCTGTAATCTCTTCTTGCTGACGCTAAGCCGGCCACCGCAGGTGGCCGGCACCTGTGTTCAGGCTCTTCAAGTCCGGCGTTGATTACCCAACTGTAACGTGTTTGGGACTCGCACTTTTGCCTAGCTGCCGCCGAATCGGCGGAACCATATGAGCCTTTGTCCGTTGAAGCCTGTTTAAAGCGGAGCTTTGACCATGCCGAGGGACCACCAAGAAGAACGGCATTCTGCAATCAAGATCATGCGTGCCGCGGAGAAGCGGCACGCATGAAGGGCGTCGCCATACTGACCGAAGCCCGCAGCGGCTCCGAATGGCTTGGCAGTCTCACGAACAGCACGGGATTGTTGGGCAAGTCGGCCGAGTGGCTCGACACGGCCAATCTGGGGTGCAAGCCGAAATCCTTCGATGACCTGATGTCCGCCGTGATCGATCGCGGCGGAACCGCAAACGGCACGTTCGCCGTGAAACTGTTTCCGCGGCATCTTCACTGGTCGCAGGCCAGATATGGAGTTGACTTCCTCGCTGAATGCAGCCGGCGCCATGCCATGGGCTTGGTCCTGCTGGAGCGGCGGGACCGCCTTCGCCAGGCGATTTCCTATTGCCGGGCAAAGGCGTCGGGGCATTGGAAAAGCACGATGGACGGCGCCGATCTGGTTCCGCGATACGACTTCGCCGGCATCTGCCAGGCCTATTTCCTGATCGAGCAGAGCTATGCTTTCTGGGAAGCTTACCTGCGGCTGGCCGATCTGGCATACGATCACTTTTTTTATGAGGATCTGTTGGACGATCCTCGGCCGTACGTCGCGTCGGTGGCCCGGCAGTTGTCGGTTGAAATGCCGGACGGAGGGTTCGAGACGAATTTACGCCTGCAGCGGGACGATCTCACCGAAGATTGGGCGGAGCGGTTCCGCAACGACGTCAAATCGGAAGACCTCCTGGCGCATCTGCCCAGGAAGGTGGCGCCGCGGAACATCAACAACCTCGCCCGGTTCCTCCTCAAGAAGCAGATGCTAACCGGACAAGCCTAGGCGAATCCCGATAGTGCTGCCAATCGGACAGGGGCCGGGCTAGGCAATCGGCTTTTCGCATCAGACTGGAGCGGGTAGCGGGAATCGAACCCGCGCGTTCAGCTTGGGAAGCTGACAGGCTACCATTACATCATACCCGCGCTGCAGCCTCGTTATCATGACGGCATGGCCTCGGGCAATCGCAAACCGGTCTCACAAGGCGGGCTTCGCCAGCTCACCGGTGACGGTCGGCGTTGGTTCCCTGGCCTTTGCGACTTCGCCGCCGGCGGCGAAGCTCGGCCAGTATTTCGAGATGGCCAGCGTCGCGCCGGCGGAAGAGAAATGGCCATAGTCGAAATAGAGAAACTGCTTGCTGCCGGCATCCGCATAGGAGCAACCGGTTGCGTCGCATAGATAGGTGAGCGGGTCGATGAAGGTCGCGCCGTTGGCGAAGAGTTGCACCTGCTTGTTGATGTCGGGATCCATGGCCATCGGCCAGGATGTATTTGCGGCGCCCTCGTGTTTCGCAAAGAAAGCGATCTTCTGGACGTCGGCGATGAACTCCGGAGACTGGCCGATGACATAGACCTTGACACCCATGTCGCGCAGCCGGTCGATCGTCGTCTGCAGGCCGTCGAAGCCCCTGGCCTGGTAGTCGGTCCATCGACCGCTCAGGATCACCGCATGGATATTGGCATCACGGATGATCGACAGCGCCCGTTCGTTGAAGCGGGTGCAGGCCGGCCGGGCATAGGAAAAATAGCTCAGGTTGGGTGGGCAGCCGGCATAGGTATATTGGACGACGTTGGCCTGGATTTTCTGCGCGTTGGCTTCCAGGCCCGATACGTAGTGAGCCGCGAAGGAATCGCCCCACAGCAGCACATTGGTGGCAAAGCCGTGCGTGCGCGTGCAGCCGGCAAGGTTCCAATCCTCGATCCGGCTCGCACCCTCATTGAAGCAGACACCGTTGCGCCAGTCGCCCACCAGGATCCGTTGCGTCGAGAAATCCGGGAACCGCTGCGGAAAGCCCTTGCCCAGCACACCGGCCAGACCGCCGACGCACAGCAGGGCGATCGCCGTCGCCGAAAAGGCGAAGATCGGCAGCGGGGCGGTGAAGGCCCGCTTCCGTCGGAAAGGCTGCTCGACATATTTCCACGAGAAGGTCGCCAGGGCGACGCTGGCCACCGTCATCGCGACGATCATCGGCACCGAGATGGCCTTCAGCGAGAGGTAGTGGACGAAGGAGTTGATCGGCCAGTGAACAAGGTAGAGCGAATAGGAGATGAGGCCGATCCAGACCATCGGGGCGAACTGAAGCACACGCGTGGCGAGGGGCACGGGTCGGTTCGCATGGTTCTGGCCCGCATAGATCAGCAGGGCCGTTCCGACGCAGGGAAACAGGGCGTTATAGCCCGGAAACGGGTCGCTCTCCGAGATCGTCAGGAAGCCGAAGCCGAGCAGTGCAAAGCCGGCCAGGCCGATCAGTTCCGTCGCCGGCCGGCTGGCAAGTGGCGGCGGCCTTTTCAGCATCAGCATGGCGCCCAGCGCCAGTTCCCAGATGCGTGTCGGCAGCAGGTAGAAGCCGGCGGTCGGCGCCAGCGTGGTCGCCATCACCGCCAGGGCAAAACTGCCGATGGTGATGGGCAGAAGTATCGTCAGCCAGCGCTTCGAGGCATAGCGGTAGATCAGATAAACCAGGATCGGCGCGAAGATGTAGTACTGTTCCTCGACCGAAAGCGACCATGTGTGGAGCAGCGGCCGCAGTTCGGCGTCGATCGAAAAATAGTTCGTCGTCTTCCAGAAATAGATGTTCGACCAGAAGGTCGAGGCAGCGATCACGCTGAGGCTGAATTCGTGCAGGTCCGACGGCAGGAGGATGAACCATGCCGCGATGCTTGCAAGCAGGATGACGAAGGTCAGCGCCGGCAGGATGCGCCGTGCGCGGCGCCAGTAGAAGCGGCCGATCGAAAACTGGCCGCGCTCGAGATCATCCAGCAAGCTGCCGCTGATCAGATAGCCCGATATGACAAAGAAAATATCGACGCCGGTGAATCCCCCTGGGATGGCGGACACGCCAAAATGAAAGAGCACCACGGGCAGCACGGCAACGGCCCGCAGGCCGTCGATGTCGCGCCTGTAGTTCATTCGGACAGTCCGCGGCTCGCGGCCCGCCGATCTCGTGCGAAGCATGCCACGCCGCTCATGCGGCGATGCCTTGGTTGTGCGAAAAATCGTGACGCGTGGGGTTCACAGGCTCTCCTCTGCGAAACGATTTTGCTGCACTGCAACATGAGTGTCAAGCCGGAACGCCATGCTTTGGACGCCGGCGAAGCCGGTTTGGAAGCACCCGATCAGGTTGCCGGCAGGTAGATCACGGCATAGTCATCGGCATAGGCCCGCTTCCAGCCCAACTCGGCGAAGAAGGGGATGCGGGTATCCGCGGCTGTAAGCAGTGCCCAGCCGATGGCGTATTTCTTCAACTGCGCCTCGAGCAGTGGTTTTCCGCCCGTCTGCCCCGTCGCCTCATCCGCTTTCGTGAACCCGCCCAGGAACAGCTGGTCCGTCCTGCCGTCGACATAGGTCTTGATGTCGTGGAAAATCAATGTGCCGCCGAAATTATAGGAATTCAGCACATTGCCTGCGAGGTAGTGATCCCTGGCGAACGCAAGGGCGCCGCTGGCTGATGTCTTTGGGCTCGGCGCGACCTGGTGGGCGTTGTTGAGCGCAAGCATCGCAACGACCAGCGACACCGCCGTCGCGCCGCGGAGCAGATGGAACCGGCTGGCGAAGAATTTTTCCAGTCCGTCGCGCTCTTCTTTCAGCCAGGCGCCTGCGGACAGGGCGGGATATTGGCGCGCGACCTCGACCGCGACCACCAGGGGAACAAGCAGGAAGAACAGATAGACGAACCGCAGATGCGAAAGGTAGACGTGCAAGGTGAAGACGATGAACAACGCCTTCGCCCAGCCGATCCGTAGCCTCGATGTCAGAAGCCCGAAAAAGGCCAGCAGTATCGCGGCTTCCTGGAGGACCTGTTCCTGGGCATTGAACGGCCGCCACTCCAGGATCAGAGGCACCGCCTCATTGCCATAGGCGACGGTGAGCGTGGCCAGGATGGCCTGCACGCCATAAGGGTGTATCAGGCTGACCAACGGACAGAGCAGGCCAAACGCCACCCACTTCGCCAAAAGTGCGGGTTTCGACAGGCCGGTGCGCGCCAGGAGATCGAGGCCGGCGAAGGCGGCGATGATGAAGCTCAGGGTGAACGTGGCATGCAGGTTCGCCCACAATACGACCAGACCGAGCAGCCAGAGCGGCGGCGCCTTCTCGTCCTGCGCGGCACGAAACAGCATCGTCGTCCAGACGACGATGATCGGCAAGGTAAAGACATGCGGGCGCGCCGTATAGATCGGGCTGATCAGGAAGGCCGCGACGAATGCCAGCGCTACGGCCAGGACCGGTTTCAGGTGCGCGCTGAGGAACCATCCCGACAGGAAGACCGCGAGACAGATCGTGCCGATGATCAGCGTGACGACGCCGTTCCAGCCACCCGCGCTGTAGGCAAGGGCCAGCAGAACCTGCCCCAGCCATTCCTTGGCAATCCACGGTTGGCCGGCGAAGGTGTAGGAATACGTGTCGACGGTCGGAAGCGTTCCGTTTGCCAGGAAATCCAGCCCCACTTTGACATGCCACCAGCTGTCGGGGTCCTGCAGGGTTGCGCTGGCAAAGGTTGCCAGAACCGTCGCCATGACACCCGCGCCGATCAGGCAGAATATCAGCCTGGCGCGCTGTGCGTCCTCGAGCGGCGAGAACACTGGAACGATTGCCTCGACCTTGTTCATGTCGCCGCTCCAGGGGACTTCATGTCGATCGCGACCAAGACAGCGTCTTTTGCCGCGCCGACGAAGACGAAACGGACCGAGCCGAGATAGAAGAGGACCGAGTAGAGGCAGTTTCCCGCCAGGTGGACAAACGGATTTTCGACGACGCCGGCGGACATGGCGGCGACCACTATCGTCAGGTTTGCGGTATAAGCCACAACGAAGGCAAGCGCATACCGCACGGCCGTGCCGGAGCGAAAACCACCCGCACGGCCGAAGGTCCAGCGGCGGCTGAGGAAGAAGCCGAGGACAAGGCCGCCGGCATAGCCAGTCATGTTGGCGGCGATGTCGCCAAGGCCCAGCTTCAGCCCAGCCAGGATAAGACAATAGCCCAGTGCTGTGTTGAGCAGCCCGACCGCGCCAAACCGCAGCATCCGCGAAAAGCCGGCCGGAACAGTCGACCATATCCTGCCCATGGCGTTCCCGTTACCCACGGTCGACCCTACCTCAACGACGCGCCGCCCGTTTCACTATTTCCTGGAGGCGGTGGACCGGCAGGTCCTGGTCCTCGGCCGCCGCCTGGCTTCGTGAAACGATCTCGTTGACGAAGTAAAGCGGTCGCCGCTTCGTCTCCATGTACATGCGGCCGAGATACTCGCCGAAAATGCCCAGCACCAGAAGCTGGACGCTGCCCAGGATAAGCATGATCGCGGCAAGGCTCGTCCAGCCCGGCAGAACATTGCCGATAGACCATTCGAACAGCGTATAGCCAAGCACGACCAGGCCGAGCAGGCCGAACATCATGCCCAGCAGCGAAGCGAAGCGCAAAGGCACGATCGAAAAGCTGGTCATAGCGTCGACCGCCAGAAGAACCATCTTCTTCAGCGGGTAGTGCGTTGCGCCGGCAAAGCGCCGCTGCCGTTCATAGGGAAAGGCGGCCTGCCTCAGCCCGATCCAGCTCACCATGCCGCGAATGAACCTGTAGCGTTCGGGCATCGCGATCAGATGGTCCAGCGCGCGCCGGCTCATCAGCCGGAAATCTCCGGAGTCCGGCGCGATCTCGACATCGACCATCCGGCCGAGCAGGCGGTAGAACATCGAGGCGGAGGCCAGCTTGAACCAGCTTTCGCCCTCCCGTTTTACCCTTTGGCCGTAGACCACGTCGAAGCCTTCATCCATTTTCGCCATCATTGCGCTCAATAGTTCGGGCGGATCCTGAAGGTCGGCGTCGAGGATGAGAATGCGTTGGCCGCGGCAGAATTCCAGCCCGGCGCTCAAGGCGATCTGATGGCCGTAGTTGCGGGCAAGGTCGATGGCGACCACATGGTCGTCTTTTTCGGCCAGTTCGAAAACGGCATCACGGGTTCCGTCGGTCGCTCCATCGATGACGAGCACGACCTCGTAGGAGAGGCTTTGCTCGAGGCATGCCGCGCTGACGCGTCGATGAAGCTCCGCCACGCCGTCGCGCTCATTGTAGCAAGGCACGACGACCGACAACATGGGTGCGCGGTGCGCGCCGATTTTTCCCGTTCCCACCAAAGCCTGGCTCCCGCTTGGGAATGGCAATAGCGGCAATTGGTTAGAAAACAGAAAACAGGTAAGCCGGGGGTCGTGCGGCCGCCCGATGGCACGTGTCACGAACGAACTGGCAGTTCCATGCGGATGCGGGCACCGCGCCATAAGCCCGCCAGGATCCGGCTTTCACCAGCTGTGGCAGGGCAGAGCGCCCTGCCGATGGCGCCCAACATCTGCCGCGGCTTATCAATTCCCCCGCACCGGCCCCTGGCGGCTTGATGGATGGCCGCCAAGCACGTATCTCTGCGCCGTGCCCATGAATCGGGGCATCTCAATCGGGAGACGGCCTTGTCCGCACTGACGCGCTTTCTCGGCGACTCGCCGCTCAGGATTGTTCTGAAGCTGCTGGTGGTATCCTTTCTCGTCGGCCTGGTCATGAACGCTTTCGGTTGGTCGCCGATGGACGTGTTCTACGGCATCCAGAAGTTCTTCATTGATCTATGGAATCTCGGCTTCCACGCCATCGACCGTTTCCTCGGCTACATCCTGCTCGGTGCCGCGATCGTCGTGCCAGCCTTCATCCTGCTCAGGATCGCCAACTACCGGAAGTGACCTTCAGGCATAGTCCGATGCGACCTCGAACAGGATGGCGTGGCGCGCGGCAAGTGCCGGCACATCGGTGGAATAGCCGCCGCCGATGACACCGCAGACGGGAATGCCGAGCGCCCGGAAATGGCCGATGACCATCTTGTCGCGGGCGCGCAGGCCTTTGTCGGAAAGCGACAGCCTGCCGAGCCGGTCCTCGGCATGGACGTCGACGCCGGCATTGTAGAAGACGATGTCCCAACGCGCCTGGGCCGACAGCTCCAGCAGGATGGTATCGAGCCTTTCGACATAGGCGGCGTCGCCCGTGCCGTCGGGCAGGGCGACGTCGAGGTCGGAGGCGATCTTGCGCGCGGGGTAGTTGCGCTCGCCATGCATGGAGAAGGTAAAGGCGCGCGGCTCGTCGCCCAGAATATCCGCCGTGCCGTCGCCCTGGTGCACGTCGAGATCGACCACCAGGATACTGTGTGCCGCGCCCTCCTCAAGCAGCACCAGCGAGGCGACGGCGACGTCGTTGAAAGTGCAGAAGCCGGCGCCTTGCGCGCGCCGCGCGTGATGGCTGCCGCCGGCGGTGTTGCAGGCGATGCCGTGACGCAGGGCAAGCCGCGCCGCCGCCACCGTGCCACCGGCGGCAAGCTGCGCGCGCAACGAGACGCGCGGGCCGACCGGAAAGCCGATCTCGCGCTCGATTTTTTCCGGGACCGAACAACCGAGAACCTGCTCGACATAATCTGTCGCATGGGCGAGCTTAAGCCACGACGCAGGCGCGGGTTCGGCTGTGTTGAGCGCCCCGGCTCCGGCCAGGCCGCGTGCTCGCAAGGCCTCCATCAGCAGCGGATATTTGCTCATCGGAAAGCGATGGCTGGTCGCGAAGCCGGCGTCGTAGTCGGGATGGTGGACGATCTGCAGGGGCATGAACTGGATCGGACGGTTTCGCGCCAGAGCGGGATTTCGGTTGGCCGCCGCGGAAGGGCGATTGCGCGGCGGCCGGAAAATGGGGCACATCGGTTCCCCGATCAAGCCGCAAATCAGCAAGGCAGCAATCCTTTGGACAAGGGCGCCATCCCAATCGAAGCCAGGGCGTTTTCCGTCACCAACCGGTCGGTGCTTGCCATCGCCGTGCCGATGACGCTCGCCTATCTGACGACGCCGCTGCTTGGCCTCGTCGATACGGCTGTTGTCGGCCAGTTCGGTGACGCCGCCTTGCTTGGCGGCCTGGCCGCCGGCGCGCTGGCTTTCGACGTCGTCTTCACCACCTTCAATTTTCTGCGCTCGGGTACCACCGGCCTCGTCGCCCAGGCTTTCGGGCGTGGAGACGCGCTGGAGGAACAGGCGGTGTTCTGGCGCGCCGTGCTGATCGCGGTCGTTGCCGGTGTCGTGCTGGCAGCGCTTTCACCGCTCATCGCCGTTGGCGGCCGGTGGTTCATGGACGCCGGGCCACGCGTCAGCGACGCGATGGGTGTCTACATCAGGATCAGGCTGCTTGCCGCCCCGTTCTCGCTGATCAACTACGCCATCCTCGGCTACGTGCTGGGGCGCGGCGAGGGCGGGCTCGGCTTGATCCTCCAACTGGTGCTGAACGGCACCAACATCGCGCTGTGCTTCCTGCTCGGCCTTGAGCTCGGCTGGGGTGTTTCCGGCGTCGCCTGGGCAACCGTCACCGGCGAATTCCTCGCCATGCTGCTTGGTCTCGCGATCGTGGTTCGCCGGTTCCGATCCACCCCGCCCCTGCCTCGGCAGCGCCTGCTCGATATGGGCGCCTTCCTGCGCATGCTGTCGCTCAACCGCGACATCATGATCCGCTCGTTCTCGCTGCTCGCCGCCTTCGCGCTGTTCACCCGCCAGGGCGCGCAGTTCGGCACGGTGACGCTGGCCGCCAATGCGGTGCTGATGAACTTCTTTCTCGTCGCCGGCTATTTCCTCGACGGTTTCGCCACCGCCGCCGAACAACTCGCCGGCCGCGCCGTCGGCGCGCGCTCCGAACAGCCCTTCCGGCAGGCGGTGCGGCTGACCCTGTTCTGGGGCCTTGGTCTGGCCGGTGCCGCGACGCTGGTGCTGCTCATGGCCGGCACCAACCTGATTGCCGTCGTAACGACGTCGCAGCAGGTCCGCGCAGTGGCCGATACCTACCTGCCTTGGGCCGCCTTCACCGCGCTGAGCGGTGTGCTCGCCTTCCAGATGGATGGTGTTTTCATCGGCGCGACCTGGTCGCGCGACATGCGCAACATGATGCTCTTGTCGTTCCTCGCCTTTGCCGCCGCGCTGATCACGCTGGCGCCCGCCTTCGGCAATCACGGCCTGTGGGCGGCGCTGCACGTCTTTCTGCTGGTGCGTGGATTGAGCCTGCTGACAATTCTGCGGCTGCGGATGCAAACCGCGTTCAGCTGAGCGGCTTCGACGCCCATCGGTCGAGATGGCTGTCGCGCAACTCGCGCATCGACCTGAGTTTTTCCGTCTCGGCAAAACGTGCCATTCCGGCGACGATCCGGCCCGGCAGCGCCGGTCCGCCATAGATCATGCCGGTGTAGAGCTGGACGAGATCGGCGCCGGCGCGGATCTTTTCCAGAGCCGTCTCCATTGAGTTGACACCGCCGACACCGATGATGGCCATTTCGGGCCCGAGCAGCTTGCGCATCCTGGCCAGCACGATGGTCGAGCGCTCGAATAGCGGCTTTCCCGAAAGCCCGCCTGTCTCCCGCGCGGCATCCTCGCTGCGCAGCGCCGGGCGGGAAATGGTTGTGTTGGAAACGATGATGCCGTCGATCTGCTTCTCGATCACCTCGGCGGCGATATCCTCCAGTTCGGCCTCGACCAGGTCAGGCGCGATCTTGAGGAAGATCGGCGGCTGCGCGGACGCCGCGGCACGCGCGTCCCTGACCCGGGACAATAATTCGCCGAGCTGCTCGCGCGCCTGCATGGTGCGCAGGCCTGGTGTATTGGGCGAGGAAATGTTGACGGTGAGATAGCTGGCATAAGGAGCAAAGCGGGAAGCGCCGCTCTCATAGTCGCCGACGCGGTCGGTGCTGTCCTTGTTGGCACCAATGTTGACGCCGACGATGCCGCCGCGCCCCAAGCGCGCCACAAGCCTTTTTTCGGCGGCCGCATGGCCCTCATTGTTGAAGCCCAGCCGGTTGATGACAGCTTCATCCGATGTCAGCCGGAAGATGCGCGGCTTCGGGTTGCCGGCCTGCGGCAGCGGCGTCACCGTGCCGACTTCGGCAAAGCCAAAGCCGAGGCCAAGCAGCGCGTCGGGTACTTCGGCGTTCTTGTCGTAGCCAGCCGCCATGCCAAGTGGGTTCGGGAAATCGAGACCGCAAAGGCTGACCTTCAGCCTCGTATCGCGTACCGTCCGCGCGCCGCCCGGCAGGCCGCAGCGCAGTGCCGCGATCGACAAGCCATGCGCGGTTTCCGGATCGAAGGTGAACAGCAGTTTCTGGCCGATCCGGTCGAGCACGCTCATTGCCCCTCCAGGGCCGGGAACTGGTGGGTACCGTCGGCCCCAAGCGGCAGCGGCTTGACCCAGAGCACCGCTTTCAGGTCAAGCACGCCGTAGAGGTGCGGAAACAGCGCGCCGCCGCGCGAGATTTCGTATTTCAGCGCATCACCCAGGCGGGTTCCGTCGACGGCGACCAGCAGAAGGTCGGTCTGGCCCTGGAAATGCTTTGCCGCGGTTTCCCTGGCCTGCGCCGCCGTCGAAAAATGGATGAAGCCGTCGGCGGTGTCGATCGGCGCTCCGGCGAAGCGGCCTTTGGCTTCGGCCTCGCGCCAAGGCGCTTGCGGAGTTATCTTGTAGATAATCTGTGACATGGTTGCGCTATAATCCGAACCAGTCGCGCGGGGAAGGCCACGCCAAGGGTCTTCCCCATTTCCGGCGCAAACATGCGATATTTGAGGCCTTGGCCATGGAGGACAACATGCGTCTGCAGCACATTTTGATCCCCGCCGCGCTCGTTTCGCTGGTCGCGGCTTCAGCTTATTCGGAAGAAACGGACCGCTACCGGCTGGAAAAGTCGGCCACCGGCTATATCCGCATGGATACGCAGACCGGCGCGATGTCGATCTGCGAGGAGCGTTCGGGCCAGCTCGTCTGCAAGATGGCGGCCGACGAACGCGCCGCCTACCAGGACGAGGTCGATCGCTTGCAGGCCTCGATGAAGGCGATGGACGAGCGCGTCACCAAGCTGGAGAATTCGCTCTCCGCCCGTCTCGAATCGAAACTGCCGAGCGAGGAGGATTTCAACACGACGATGAGCTACATGGAGCGCTTCCTGAAGAGCTTCATGGGCATCGTCAAGGATATGGACAAGGACAGCGGCGACGGCGCCCGGCCCAACTCGCAGAAGACCTGAGCGCCATAGACGAGGGAAAACGCGGCGCGCTGGCTTTGCCGCTTGAAAACAGTGCGCAGCCCCTCATAATCGTCCAACTGATCCCGCAAAAAGCAGTAAATCGGGGATTCGGGGAGGGACATTTGCCGTCAGGCTATTCTTTCGTGATCGCCGACGATCATCCGCTGTTTCGCGGCGCGCTGCGCGAGGCGCTTGCCGGCATCGGCAATGTCGCCGCCATCCATGAGGCCGGTGATTTCGAAAGCGCCAAGGCGCTGGTCGTGGCCAATGAAGATGTCGATCTGGTGCTGCTCGACCTGTCGATGCCCGGCGCCAGCGGCCTCTCCGGCCTGATCTCGTTGCGCGGTATCCATCCTGCGGTGCCGCTGGTCGTGGTGTCGGCGCATGACGACCCGGCGACCATACGGCGTGCGCTCGATCTCGGCGCCTCCGGTTTCATCTCCAAGTCGGCCAGCATGGAGGAAATCCGCGGCGCCGTGCAGTCGGTGCTTGCCGGCGATATCGCGGCACCTGTCGGCGTCGATCTCGGCGTCGAACGCGATCCCGAAATATCGGACCTGATCAAACGATTGCAGACGTTGACCCCGCAGCAGACCCGCGTGCTCGGCATGCTGGCCGAGGGCCTGCTCAACAAGCAGATCGCTTATGAACTCGGCGTCTCCGAGGCGACGATCAAGGCGCATGTCTCGGCCATATTGCAAAAGCTCGGCGTCGACAGTCGCACCCAGGCGGTGATCCTGCTGTCCAAGATAGGCAGCGACCCGCTGCAGCCGGCGGGCTGAGTGCCGGCTGCTTGGCTCAGTCGGAACTTTTAACTTCGGCTCGCCGCATCGACCTGTTCCGATGCGCTCGCCGACATGTTCTGCGCCTATCTCGAAACCCTGGAGCACCAGGCCTGATTCAGGCGCTTCGACGTCACTCCGCCGCCCGCACCATCGGCCTGAACCTGGCCATCATCGAACGCAGCACCGCCGGCTTCAACGGCTTGTTGATCATCGGGATGTCGAGGCCTGCCGCGGCTGCTCGTACCTCGTTGGAACGGTCGGCCGTGACCAGCACGGCCGGCAGGTCGTCGCCGTGGGTGGCTCGCAGCCTGATAATGATATCGAGACCGGTTTCGCGGTCGAGATGGTAGTCGGCAAGCACGATGTCCGGACGGTCGATCGCGGCCCTCTCCAGATCCTCCGAGCCGGTCACCGTGGCGACATTGCAGCCCCAGCCCTCGAGCAGCAGCCGCATGCCCTCGAGGATACGGATGTCATTGTCGATGCACAGCACATGCAGGCCGGAGAGCGAAGCCGCCGCGCGGGCCGGCGCCCTGGTCTCGACCTCGCGTCGCGGCACCTGCGCGGCCGCCACGGGCAGGATGACGGAAAAGCGCGTGCCCTTGCCCGGGTTGGAGAAGATACGGATCTCAAGCCGCAACACCCTGGCGATGCGGTCGACGATGGACAGGCCAAGACCAAGACCTTCTGCTTCGCGTGCGCCTTCGTCCAGTCGGGTAAACTCATGGAAGACGGTGTTCAGCTTGTCACCGGCGATGCCAATGCCGGTGTCGATGATCTGGATTTCCGCCAGTTCGCCGCGCCGCCGCACGCCGACCAGGATGCGGCCCTGGCGGGTGTACTTGATGGCATTGGAAACTAGGTTCTGGATCAGGCGGCGCAAAAGGTTGCGGTCCGTCATCACGGTCAGTGAGGACGCAATGATGGTCAGCTCGAGCTTCTTTGCTGCGGCCATCGGTCGAAAATCATTGCCGATCTGGCTGAGCAGGCCGTCGAGGTTGAAGGCGGTATCGTCCGGCTTCATGGCGCCGGCATCGAGGCGCGAAATGTCGAGCACGGCGCCGAGAATGGTCTCGACCGATTCCAGCGAGGATTCGATGTTGATGGCCGCCTTGCCGGCCGGACCCTTGCCGGCCTTCTCGATCAGCGAGGAGCAATAGAGCCGGGCGGCGTTCAAGGGCTGCAGGATGTCGTGACCGGCGGCGGCAAGGAAGCGCGTCTTGCCGAGATTGGCCTCCTCGGCGAGCATCTGGGCCTGCGCCAGTTCCTCGTTGACCCGGGTCAATTCCTCGTTGACCCCAGTCAGTTCGATGGTGCGGGTCTTGACGCGCTGCTCCAGTGATTCATTGGCGCTTTTCAGCGCGAGATCCTGTTCGACGCGGCCGGAAATGTCGGCATAGGTGGCGACGATGCCGCCGTCAGGCATCGGGTTGGAGCGCAGTTCGAGGATGCGGCCGCTGGTCTTCAGCTCCATCTGCCAGGGGCTGACGAAGCTGGTCAGCCGGTTGAGCATCGTCACGCGCTGGTCGGCGGGAATGTCGCCGCGTTCGGCCAGATGGCGAAGGATCTGGTCGAGCGAAACGCCGACCTGGCCCATCTCGTCGGGCAGGTCGAACAGCGCCCGGTATTGGCGGTTCCAGCAGATCAGCCGGAAATCGCGGTCGAAGACGGTAATGCCTTGCTCCATCTGGTCCAGCGCGATCTGCAGCAGGTCGCGGTTGTGCTGCAGCGCTTCCGTGGCGTCGTCGAGCAGGCGGAAGGCGTCGCGGGATTCGCGGTCGTGGCGCCGGAACAGCAGCGACAGGATCAACCGTGCCGAGGAGGAGCCGACGGCGCTGGCCAAAAGCTGCTCGGAAAAGCGGATGACGTCCATGCTGGCCTGCTCGTTGCCATGCAGCGAGGTACCATTGCTCTTCTCGAAGGATTGAAACGACCGCTCGGTTCGTTCGACGCCGAGATAGCGTGCGATCGTATCCTTGAGGTCGTTGACGGTGATGGCGGTGCGGAAGCGGCGCAGGCTCGGCATCGGTCCGGCTTCGCGCGGCACGAAGATCGATGCCTGGATGCGCTCCAGCGGTACCGACGCGCGCGACAGTGACCCGAAGACGAAAAACAGCGCGTTGACCGAAAGGCTCCACAGCACGCCGTGGTTCAGCGGCTCGGCGACGGTGCCGAACAGTGCCTGCGGCCGCAGTGCCTCGAAGCCGAACAGTCCGTGGACGATGATGCCTGTATCGGGCGCGACGAGCGACGGGACCAGCAGCGTATAGCCCCAGACCAGGATGCCGGCGACCATGCCGAGTGCCGCACCCCGGCCATTGGCGCCGCGCCAGATCAGCCCAACAACCAGGGCAGGGGCGAACTGCGCGATCGCGGCGAAGGACATCAGGCCGATCGAGGACAGCCGGGCGCTGTTGGTGCTCTCGCGATAATAGAGAAAGGCGATGAACAAAAGGATGAAGATCGACGCCCGCCGCACATTGAGGATGAGCGTCGACCAATCCTCGTTCTCGGAGGTGGTCGTCCGCAACAGCCGGCGCACGAACAGCGGGATGATCAGGTCGTTGGAGATCATGATAGACAGCGCCACGCTTTCCACGATGACCATGGCGGTTGCCGCCGACAAGCCGCCGATGAAGGCGGCCATGGCCAGGAAATCGTGGCCGCTGAACAGCGGCAGCGACAGCACGTAAAGGTCGCTGCTCGTCCTCGTGCCGACCAGCGTCAAGCCGGCAAAGGCGATCGGCAGCACGAACAGGTTGATCGCCACAAGATACAGCGGGAACACCCAGGTCGCGGTGCGCAGTTCGGCCTCGCTGCGGTTCTCGACAATGGTGACGTAGAACTGCCGCGGCAAAAGGATGATGGCGAAGCCGCTCAGGCACGTCAGCACCAGCCAGGTGGCCAGCGATGTCGAGTAGCCCATTGCCTGCCGCACCTGGCCATTCTCGGCCAGCCGGTCGAACATGTCGCCGGGGCCGCCGAAGATCAGGAAGGTGACCATCAGGCCGATGGCCAGGAAGGCGGCGAGCTTGACCACGGTCTCGACCGCCACCGCCAGCACCAGCCCATCCTGGTGTTCGGTGGCATCGGCATGGCGCGTGCCGAACAGGACCGCGAACAGCGCAAGCAGCATGGCGACGACCAGCGAGATGTCGCTGACGAACGGATCGAAGGACGGCGGCGAGCCAGTATAATGCTCGACCATCAAGCTGACCGAGCCGGAGATCGCCTTCAATTGCAGCGCGATATAGGGCACGGCGCCGATCGTGGCGATCAGCGTGGCGATCGCTGCCACGGTGAAGCTCTTGCCGTAGCGCGCGCCGAGGAAGTCGGCGACCGAGGTGATCTTCTCGGTCTTGGCCAGCCGCACGATGCGGTTGAGCAAGGGAAAGCCGAACACGAACACCAGCACCGGGCCGGTATAGATGCCGAGGAACTCGAGGCCGCGTTCGGAGGAAAGGCCGACCGAGCCGAAGAAGGTCCAGGACGTGCAGTAAATGGCAAGGCTGAGCGCATAGATGAAAGGTCGCGCCCTGCTGGGCCCTGACAAGGCCGAGCGGCGGTCGCCCAGGCTGGCGATGGCGAACAGCAGCGTCACATAGGCGATCGCGATGATGACGATGAACAAGCCCTGCACGCCGGCAAGATCCTCCCTGTGCCGATTTTCACCTGGCCGGGTCAGACGCAATCACAGCTTGGGCGCCAAGTCCATCACGGCTTTGGGCACCTGATTTCAAAGAGGTAACGCAGGGTAAGGCGAAACCGGTTGTTTTCTCCTTTTTGCCCATGTTGCAACTTGAGGTTTTTGTTATGGTGTCGCCGGGGCGGTGCTTCCGGCATGGGACGGCTGCGCGGCCCGCCATGATAGGAGGGTCGAATGCTGAAAGAATTCCAGGAATTCATTTCCAAGGGCAATGTGATGGACTTGGCCGTCGGCGTCATCATCGGCGCTGCCTTCGGCAAGATCGTCGATTCCCTGGTCAACGACATCATCATGCCGATCGTCGGAGCGATCTTCGGCGGCTTGGACTTCAACAACTACTTCTTTGGGCTTTCCTCGGCCGTCAACGCCACCTCGCTGGCGGAAGCCAAAAAGCAAGGTGCTGTTTTTGCCTATGGCAGCTTCATCACCGTGGTGCTGAATTTCATCATCCTAGCCTTCATCATCTTCCTCATGGTCAAGGCCGTGAACAACATGCGCAGGCGCCTGGAAAGGGAAAAGCCGGCGCCAGCGGCCGCGCCACCGCCGGCCGATGTGCAGCTTTTGACCGAAATCCGCGATCTGCTGGCCAGGCGATAGACGGATAGGGTTCTTCTGGACCAAAACCCCGGTCGTTCGCGGCCGGGGTTTTCTGTTTTCGCATCTGGTAAACAGCACCTGCGAAATGCCCCGATACAATGGACCTGCCCATGACCTTGATCCAGACCCTGCGCCCCGAGGCCCTGGCCGCGCCTGAAAGCGGTATC
Source organism: Mesorhizobium sp. BR115XR7A (assembly GCF_020165315.1). NCBI lineage: Bacteria > Pseudomonadati > Pseudomonadota > Alphaproteobacteria > Hyphomicrobiales > Phyllobacteriaceae > Mesorhizobium > Mesorhizobium sp. BR115XR7A. The sequence continues at coordinate 47,213 of NZ_JAIUHW010000007.1, read as the reverse complement.
GTCGCCGTCGTCAACTATGGCAGATTGCGCGAAGGCCTGATCCCGCTTTGGGCCGGCGAGGGCGACCTGCCGACGCCGTCCTTCATCACCGATGCGGCGTCGAAGGCGCTGGCCGGCGGTGAGACGTTCTACACCTGGCAGAGGGGCATTCCCGATCTCAGGCAGGCGCTGGCACGCTACTACGAAAGGCACTTCGCCAAGGCCTTCGCCGAGGAGCAATTCATCGTTACCGGCTCCGGCATGCATGCCATCCAGCTGGCGCTCGATGCGCTTGCGGGAGCCGGCGACGAGGTGATCTACCTGTCGCCCGCCTGGCCGAATTTCGACGCCGCCGCCGCCATCGCGGGTGCCGTTCCGGTGCCGGTCACACTCGACCATTCCGGAAATGGCTGGTTATGCGACGTCGAGAAAATAGCGGCGGCGGTCACACCGCGCACGAAGGCGTTGTTCATCAACACGCCGTCCAATCCGACCGGCTGGACCGCCGACCACGAGACCTTGCGGGCGATCCTCGATCTCGCCCGCGCCAAGGGCTTGTGGATCATCGCCGACGAGATCTATTCGCTGTTCCACTATGGGCACGGCCGCGCGCCGTCCTTCCTCGACATCGCGGAGGCGGAAGACCGCATCCTGTTTGTCAACAGTTTCTCCAAGAACTGGGCAATGACCGGCTGGCGCGTCGGCTGGATCAAGACGCATCCAAGCCTGCAGCAGGTGTTCGAGAACCTGATCCAGTATTCGAACTCGGGCGTCGCCCAGTTCATGCAGCGCGGCGCGGTCGCGGCGCTCGACGAGGGCGATGCCTTCGTCGCCGAACAGGTGGAGCGGGCGAGGCAAGCGCGCGATCTGGTCTGCGACATTCTGGGCGAAACCGGCAAGGCGCGCTTCACCGTGCCGCAGGGCGCCTTCTACCTGTTCTTCACCGTCGACGGCATCACGGATTCGCGGGCAGCCGCTTTCGAAATCGTCGACAAGGCCAATGTCGGCCTGGCGCCCGGCACCGCCTTCGGGCCCGGTGGCGAAGCGTTCCTGCGGCTGTGCTTCCACCGCCGCCTCGACCAGCTCGAGGATGCGGCAAACCGGCTGGCAAGGTGGATGAAGACTGTCTGAACTCTGACGAAGCCCGAATTGAAAGCCGCGTCAGCTGGCCGTCGGAGTAGAGTTTCAAACGGGCTTCAGCCGCCCGACTTGGGCACCAGCAGTGGAATGATGCGGTCGCTCTTGGTCACTGAGGGCCGTCCCGCCGAACCGTAGGGGATGCCGAGCGCGTCCCAGGTTTCGACCAGCGCGTCCTGCAGTTCGGCGATCAGCGCATCGGAATGGAACGGCGTCGGCGTGATGCGCAACCGTTCGGTACCGCGCGGCACCGTCGGGTAGTTGATCGGCTGGATGTAGATGCCGTGGACGCCGAGCAGGCGGTCGCTCGCCATCTTGCAGAGTTCAGGATCGCCAACCAGCACCGGCACGATATGTGTCGGCGACTCCATTACCGGCAGACCCGCCGCCGACAGGATCTGCTTGGTTCGGCTCGCCTGCTGCTGCTGGGCGTCGCGCTCGGCCTGGGAGCGCTTCAGGTGACGGATCGAGGTGGTGGCCGCCGCGGCGATCGCCGGCGGCAGCGCCGTGGTGAAGATGAAGCCCGGCGCGTAGGAGCGCACCGCGTCGATGACGGCGCTGGTGCCGGTGATGTAACCGCCCAGCGTGCCGAACGCCTTGGCCAGCGTGCCTTCGATGATGTCGATGCGGTCGGCCAGGCCTTCGCGCTCGGTGATGCCGCCGCCGCGCGGTCCGTACATGCCGACGGCATGGACCTCGTCGATATAGGTCATGGCGTTGTAGCGTTCGGCAAGTTCGACGATCTCCTTGATCGGCGCGATGTCGCCATCCATCGAATAGACGCTTTCGAAGACGATCAGCTTGGCGCGTTCGCGCCCCGCGGTCTGCAGCAGGCTTTCCAGATGCGCGACGTCATTGTGGCGGAAGATCTTTTTCTCGGCGCCCGAGCGCCGCACGCCTTCGATCATCGAGGCATGGTTCAGTTCGTCCGAGATGATCAGGCAATTGGGCAAAAGCCGCGCTATGGTCGAGATCGAGGCCTCGTTGGAGACGAAGCCGGAGGTGAAGACCAAGGCGGCTTCCTTGCCGTGCAGGTCGGCCAGCTCATGCTCGAGCTCGACCAGCGGGTTGGACGTGCCGGAAATGTTGCGGGTGCCGCCGGCGCCCGATCCCATCTTGCCGGCCGCGTTCTGGAATGCGGCGATCACGTCAGGATGCTGGCCCATGCCGAGATAGTCGTTGGAACACCAGACGGTGATTTCCTCGGCGCGGCCGTTGGAACGCCAGACGGCGCGCGGAAACTTGCCCGCGATACGCTCCAGGTCGGCGAAGACGCGGTAGCGACGCTCGGCATGGAGCTGATCGATCGCTTCCTCGAAAAACCGCTGATAGTTCATGTCGACTTCCCAATTTTGCGCGGCATCATAATCATTGGCCTTTTGGCCGTCCACCGGGCCATTTTGGTCAAAATGCCACGCCCCGCACCTGTTCCTAACGTTGGCGGATCGTGGCCTATTCCGCTTCACGACACGCTCAGTGGATCACTTTTGTTTCCGCATGATGCCACATCAAGTGAACGCCGGTTACCTCTCGTTCTAATGGTCATGCGCGGGGCTTTCCAGTAAGGCGGTTGTTGAGACAGTTTCCGATAAATCTTGGGTAAGCGAGGACTTGGGATGACGGTTTTGGTGACAGGCGGCGCCGGCTATATCGGCAGCCATATGGTCTGGGAATTGCTGGATGCAGGCGAAAGCGTGGTCGTTCTCGACCGCCTTTCCACCGGCTTCGAATGGGCAGTGGCGCCGGAGGCAAAGCTGATTGTCGGCGATGTCTCCGACAAGGAATTGGTCGGCGGGATCATCCGGGACAATCATGTCGACGCCATCATCCATTTCGCCGGCTCCATCGTGGTGCCGGAATCGGTAGCCGATCCGCTCGCCTACTACGAGAACAACACCTCGAAGACCCGCACGCTGATCGAAACAGCGGTCCGCGAAGGCGTGCCGAATTTCATCTTCTCCTCGACAGCCGCCGTCTATGGCGGCGCCGGGCTGGAGCCGGTGCGCGAGGATGCCCGCCTGGCGCCGGAATCGCCCTATGGCCTGTCCAAGCTGATGAGCGAGTGGATGCTGCGCGACGCGGCCCTTGCGCACGACATCCGCTACACGGCGCTGCGCTATTTCAACGTCGCCGGCGCCGACCCGAAGGGCCGCACCGGCCAATCCACTCCGGGCGCCACCCATCTGATCAAGGTCGCCTGTGAGACCGCGCTCGGCAAGCGACCCTTCATGCAGGTCTTCGGTACCGACTATCCGACCCCGGACGGCACCTGCATGCGCGACTATATCCACGTCAGCGATCTGGCCGCCGCGCATCGCCTGGCTTTGCAGCGGCTGCGCGCCGGGGGCGCCAGCCTCGTCGCCAATTGCGGCTACAGCCACGGTTATTCGGTGCTCGAGGTGATCGAAAGCGTGCGGCGTGCCTTCGGCCATGATTTCGAGGTCAGGATGGGCGACCGGCGTCCCGGGGATGCCGCGGCGGTGGTTGCGAATTCCGATCTCGCCCGGTCCGAACTGGGCTGGACCCCGCAACGCGACGATCTCGACCAGATCGTCAACGACGCGCTGTCCTGGGAACGCATCCTGACCAGCAAGAACTCCGCGCGGGGCTGAGCGCGCTTTCCCCAGGGGCTCACAAGCCCAGGGCTCGCAAGGCGCGTGGCGACGCGCTATGCAAGTGTTCGCGACACAGCGTGGAGGCGCGGTGTCGCAATGAGCTTTGGGGGATGGCATGAAGATAACGGTGCTTGGTGCCGGCGTCGTCGGTACGGCGGCAGCCTACTATCTGGCCGCAGACGGCCACGAGGTCACCGTGATCGAGCGTCATGCGGCGCCGGCGCGAGGCACCAGCCAGTCGAATGCCGGGCTGGTGTCTCCAGGTGACGCCACCGCCTGGGCCTCGCCCGCGGCACTCAAGACGTTCCTGCGCGGGCTCTACAATCATGATCTCGGCATCAAGGTGCGGCTGCGCTTCGATCCCTATTTCCTCGCCTGGAGCCTGCGCTTCCTTCGCCAGTGCACGGTGGCCCGCCTGCGGGCCAACAGCCAGGTCAAGCTGCGGCTGGCGCTCTATTCGCGCGACTGCATCAACGCCATATCCGCCGATACCGGCATCCACTATGACGAGCGCAAGAAGGGCATCCTCTACTTCTTCCGTTCGCAGCACAGTCTCGACACCGGCACCGACAATTACCGCTATCTGGCCGAGCATGGCCTGCCGATCGAGATCGTCGGCCGCGACCGGCTGGTCGAGCTTGAACCAGGTCTTGCCGGGGTGAAGGAAAAGATCGCCGGCGGTGTCTACTCGCCGATCGACCAGACCGGTGATTCCCGGCAGTTCGTGGAAAACCTCGCTGCCTATGCCGCCGAAAAGCTCGGCGTGAGATTCCTTTATGGGACGACGGTCGAGGGCCTCGACATCGAAGGCGACCGGGTGCGCGCCGTGATGACCTCATCCGGACCGATCGCGGGCGATGCGGTGGTCATATCGATGGGGCCGGAGAGCGGCCTGCTCGGCCGGCGCTACGGCATCGACCTGCCGGTCTATCCGGTGAAGGGCTATACCGCGACGATTCCGCTGGAGGATGAGAGCAAAGGCCCGACCATGGGCGGCGCCGACGAGGATCAGCTGATGGCCTATTCGCGCCTCGGCAATCGATTGCGGTTGGCTTCGACCGCCGAATTCACCGGCTTCGACCGCACCCACAAGCCCAGCGACTTCGCCATCATGTTCAGAACCGGCAAGGACCTGTTTCCCGGTGCTTTCGACGAGAGGAAGGCCGAGCTATGGGCAGGTTTGCGGCCGATGATGCCAAACTCGGTGCCGGTCATCGGCCAGGCGAAATACCGCAACCTTTACCTCGACACCGGCCACGGCCATGTCGGCTGGACCATGGCGTGCGGCTCGGGAAAATTTCTCGCCGACCTCATCGCCGGCCGCAAGCCGGAGATCGACCCGCAAGGCCTGGTCTACAGGGGATAGGATGTCGGGACCGCAAGTCGCCATCGACCTTGGCCGCATCGAGCGCAACGCCCGCACCGTTGTGGACCGCTGCGCGCTTTCGGGCATCAAGGTTTTCGGCGTCACCAAGGGCACTTGCGGCATGCCGCAAGTGGCGCGCGCCATGCTGCGCGGCGGCGTCTCCGGGATCGCCGAGTCGCGTTTCGAAAACATCCGCCGGCTGCGCGACAGCGGTATCAGCGCGCCGATCATGCTGTTGCGCAGCCCGCCGATGGCGCGCGTCGAGGAGGTGGTGCGCACCGTCGATGTCAGCCTGCAGTCGGAGCTGACGATCATCCGCGAGATCTCGCGCATCGCCGAGCGTATGGGCCGCGTCCACGACATCATGCTGATGATCGATCTCGGCGACCTCCGCGAAGGCATCTGGCCGAACGACCTCATCCCCACCGTCGAGCGGATTCTCGACATGAAGGGCGTGCGCATCGCCGGCATCGGCACCAATCTCGGTTGCTTCGGCGCCATCATGCCGACGGAGGAAAATCTCGGCCAGCTCGTCGCTCATGCCTACAAGACCGAACGCCTGTCCGGGAAAAGCCTGGACTTCATCTCCGGCGGCGCGTCGTCGTCGCTGCCGCTGCTGCTCGAAGGCAAATTGCCGGCCGGCATCAACAATTTGCGCATCGGCGAGGCGATCCTGCAGGGCGGTGTCGAGACCTTCCGCGATGTCCCATGGGCGGAACTCGAACCCGATGCCTGCCGGCTGACCAGCGACGTCATCGAGGTCAAGCTCAAGCCGTCGCGGCCGATCGGCACCTCCGGCTACGACGCCTTCGGCAATCAGCCGGTCTTTCCCGACGAAGGCGACAGGCTGCGCGCCATCGCCAATATCGGCCGCGAGGACGTACTGGTCGAGGGACTGACGCCGATCGCCAAGGGGATAAGGGTGCTCGGCGCCTCCAGTGACCATCTGCTGCTCGATGTGCAGGATGCCGACCCGCCGCTCGCCGTTGGTGACCGCGTCGCCTTCCGCATGAGCTACGGCGCCATGCTTCTGGCGATGACCTCGGAATATGTCGAAAAAGCACCGATGCACGATGTCGCGGATTTCTCCGGCCGCAAGATGGTGTCGATCTCGGCCGAAGCGGAAGCGGCTCGCATCCTCGCGCGCGAAGCAACCGGCGCCCGGCTGGAGGCGATGAATTTCGACGTCGTCGAACTGGCCGATGTCGATCGACCGCCCTCGGGCCTGATCCGGTTCGCCGCCGGCGCCGATCGTCGCATCGCGCACAAGGCGCTGACCGCAACGGCCCGCGCGACCCACTCCTTCGGCCTGATCTGGATCGATTCCATCGCCGCGCTGATGCCGGAGGACGAAGATGGCATCGACCTGCCGGAGGCGTCGGTACTGGCGCGCTCGCTTGGCCTCGACCACAAGGCCGGCGCGCTGCAGCCGCAGCTGTCGCCGGAAAACGTCGTCATCATCGGGCTGCGCCATGCCGACCCGGCGGAAGTGCGGGTGCTGAAGGATTCGCGCGTCTCGGCCTTCACGATGACCGATATCGACGCCATGGGCATGCGCGACCTGATGCACGAGGCAATCCGTATCGCCACCTCGGGCACGCAAGGGTTTCATGTCAGCTATTCGCCCACGGCGACCGAATTCGCCGGCTGGGCGGCTGGCTCCGGCGGCCTCACCGTCCGCGAGACGCATCAGGCGATGGAGGCGATCGCGCTTTCCGGCGGGCTGCTGTCGATGGATGTCTCCGGCCTGGGTACCGATCTGGAGCCCAGGATCGGTAGCGACGCGGTCAACTTCGTCATGTCGGCCTTCGGCAAGCGAATTCTCTGATCAGCCAATAGCCTCGACGCCCGCTCGCCACGCGCTGATATATTCCGCCCAGGCCGGATCGGCCGGCGGCTCCAGTGTTTGACCTTTGCCATGCGCCGCGCGCTGGTCCGATGCAAGCAGGGCGGCCCCGATGCTGGTGCCGGTAGCGGCTTCCGATGCGATGACGGCGCGGCCAGTGCTCGCAGCGAGCATCCGCGTGAACAATTGATTGCGCGCGAAAGGACCCTCGACGGTCGTCGGGCCATCGCCGCCGACGAGGTCGAAGCAGGTCGCCGTCATCAGCGCCAGGTAGAAGGAGATGGCGGCAAAGCGTTGGCCGGGAGGGATCGCCTCGCCCTTGCGCCAGGCGGCGGTGTGATGCGGAAACGGCCCCGAGCCTTGCTGGATCGAAGGCAAAAGCAACGTCTTGCGCGCCAGCACCGCGGCGACATCGCTGTCGCTCCAGCTCTGCGCCGAGCCCTCGGTCAGCAGCGAGAATTCGCGGCCGCCCATGAACCGCGCAGAGGGCACGGGGTTGCCGAGCGCATTGACATTGACCAGCGTATCCCTTGCCGGATCGAGCGCCACCGTCTTGCCGCCGACCGCCATCGACACCACCCAGGTGCCGGTCGAGACCACGCAGAAGGGCGGCGCATCTGACAGGAGGTGGGGCAGCAGCGAGGCGTTGGAATCGTGCAGGCCGCAAAAGACCGGGGTTTGTGGATCGAGCCCGGTCCGCTCCGCAAGCGCGGGCAGGATCGAGCCAAGCCGGTCCCTGGCCGGCCGCACCGGCGCCATCAGCTCGCGCCAGCCCAGGCGATCGACCAGCGCCGAAAAATCCCCCGTCCAGGGGTTCCACAAATCGGTGTGGCAGCCGAGCGAGGTGACCTCGTTGGCGGCCACGCCGGTCAGGCGCAGCGCCCAGTATTGCGGGTACATCAGCATCGCGGCGGCCCTGGCGAACTCCGTCGGGAAACTTTGCTGCTGCCAGAAGAATTGCGCGCCGAGATTGAGGCCGAGCGGCAGGCGCGGCGTGCCGGTCTCGGAGAAGGGCGGGCGGATCGCGTCATAGTCGGACGCGAGCTCATCGGGCCCATCGTATTCATAGTCGAGGACAGGCAGCACCAGCTCGCCCGTGGCATCGACCACAACGCCGGTCGCGCCATGCGTGGTGATCGAAACTGCGTCGATGCGCTGTTCGCGATTGAGGTCGGCAAGGCTGTCGAGGATGAACGCCCATAGCGCGTCGACATCGTGATGCGGGTAGGGCGCTTGTCGCACCGGCGCGTTCGCCATCCGGCGCAGCGTCACCTCGCTCAATGTGGCGAGATCGACCAGCGCCACCTTGGCGTTGGTCTTGCCGATGTCGATGACGGCGATGTGGCGGACCGCGCTCATTCCATATGGAACATTATTTCCAGCGGCACCGCCACCGGCTCGTTATCCGGTTTCGCCTCCATGATGTCGGCCATTTCAGCCCACCAGCGCTGCATCACCGGATGCTTAGGCAGATCGTCCATGCCGTGATCATCGCGCCGCCACAGCACGCCGAACAGGATGTTCGTCTCTTCGTCGAGATGGATGGAGTAGTCGGAGATGCCGGCCTGCTTCAGCAACGCGACCAGCCACGGCCAGATTTCATCGTGGCGCTTTTTGTACTCGGCCTTCATGCCGGGTTTGAGCATCATCTTGAATGCGTATTTCTCGGGCATCAGGCCAAGCATCCCCCGCGCAGCCGCCGCCAGACGATCGGCAGCGCAATGACGATGATCAACAGCAGGCCGATGAAGATCGACATGACGATGCCGGGCACGTTGAGCAGGCCGAGGCCGAAGGTCACCAGCCCCATGATCAGGGCGGCAAGCACCACGCCGACGATGCTGCCGGCGCCGCCGAGGATGCTGACGCCGCCGAGCACCACCATGGTGATGACCTCCAGCTCATAGCCCTGTGCGATCGACGGACGCGTCGAGCCGAGCCGCGACGTGATCAGCACCGAGGCGATGCCCGACATCAGGCCGGTCAGGCAAAACAGGATGAATTTTATGCGGCCGACGCGCACGCCGGAAAACTGCGCCGCGACCGGATTGTTGCCGATCGCGAAGACCCGGCGGCCGAAACTCGTGCGGTGCAGCAGGACCCAGTAGACCACCGCGGCGATGAGGAAGAGCACCAGTTCGAACGACACCACCCACCAGACATAACCCTGGCCGAAGAAGGCGAAGCTTTCGGGATAGCCCTTGTAGGCCTGGTCGCCGAGAGTGATGAAGGCGATGCCGCGAAACAGGCTCATCGTGCCGATGGTGACGACGATGGAAGGCAGGCCGAGGCGCGTGACCAGCAGTCCGTTGAAGGCGCCGCAGCCGAGCCCGACGACGATGCCGATCAGGACAAGCACTGGCGTGCCGGCGCCGGCCTGCACCGCCATGCCCATCATGGTCGAGGCGAGCGCGATGATGGCGGCCACCGACAGGTCGATCTCGCCCGAAATGATCAGCAGCGCCATGGCGAACGCGATCAGGCCCTTCTCTGTGAAATTGAAGGTCAGATCGGACAGCGAATACGGATCGAGAAAATAGGGTGAGGCGAAACTGTTGACGGCAAAGATGGCGATGGCCACCACGACCAGCAGCGCTTCCCAGGAAAAGATCGCCGAAGAGAGCGGCTTGTCGAGCCGGTCGGGAATGTGGCGAGGGGCGGGGACGTCGGTCATGTCACCGCTTCCACTTTCTTGAGGATGATGCGGCCCTGCTGGCGTTCGCCGCGCGCGTTGAGCACGACCGCCAGGATGATGGCGCTGCCCGAAATCGCCATCTGCCAGAAGGGCGAGATGTTGATGACCGGCAAAGCGTTGGAGATGATGCCGAGGAACAGCGCGCCGAGCACGGCGCCGCCGATCGAGCCGATGCCGCCGGCGATCGAGATGCCGCCGATGACGCAGGCGGCGATGATGTTCAACTCATAGCCGTTGGCGACCTCGACCGAGGCGATCACATAGCGCGAGATCCAGAGATAACCGCAGAGGCCACCGATCATCCCGGAGATGCAGAAGACGATGAATTTGGTCCGCCCGACATCGATGCCGGTGTAGACGGATGCCGTCGGATTGACGCCGATGGCATAGATCGAGCGGCCGAGCGCGGTGCGCGTCATCAGCACGAAGAACAGCGCGATCACCAGGATGGCGATCCAGGACAGAACCGGAATGCCGAGGAAAGCAGCGCGCTGGAAGCCGATGAAATCCGGACTCATCTTATCGGCGTTGACCCAGGCGCCGCCGGACAGGACGAAAGTGGCGCCGCGATAGATGGTGAGCGTGCCCAGCGTCACCACGATCGAGGGGATGTTCAGACGCCACACCAAAAGGCCGTTGATGGCGCCGAGCACCAGCCCGACTGCGAGCGCGATGACGATCAGCAGCGGGATCGGGATCGCCGGGTGCGCGGCGTTCAGCATCGCCACCACCATTCCGGTGAAACAGAGGTTCGACGCCATCGACAGGTCGATCGAGCGCGTCAGGATGACGACCATCTGGCCGAGCGCCAGGATCATCAGGATCGAGGTGTCGTTGAACACCTGGCGCAGATTGCCAGGGTCGGCAAAGGCGGGGAAGCGCGTCGAGATCAGCCCGATCAAGGCGACGATGGCCGCGAGCAGCCAGATTTCGCGGTATTTGAGGAAAGCTTTCATGCCGCGATCCCTGCTGCTGTCCTGACCAGCGTCTCGGCATCCAGTCCCTTGTTGTCGTAGACCGCCGCGACAAGGCCCTCGCGCATGACGACGACGCGATCGGACATGCCGAGAATTTCAGGCAGTTCGGACGACACCATGATTACCGACAAGCCCTGCGCCACCAGTTCGGCCATAAAGCCGTGCACGGCGGCCTTGGAGCCGATGTCGATGCCCTTGGTCGGCTCGTCCAGGATGATCACCTTGGGCGACGTCGCCAGCCATTTGGCGATGACCACCTTCTGCTGGTTGCCGCCCGATAGCGTGCCGACATCCTGGCTGAGCGAGGAGGCCCTGAGGTCGAGCCGTTCCGTGTAGGAACGGGCCAGCGAAAACTCCTCCGCCAGCCGCAGCATGCCTGATTTGGAGGTGCGGGCGAGCGATGGCAGCGAAACATTCTGGAAGATCGGCAGGCCGATAACCACGCCCTGCTTGCCGCGTTCTTCCGGGACGTAGACGATGCCGGCCTCGATCGAATCCGCGGCCGATTTCGGCGCGATCGCCTTGCCATCCAGCGTGATCGTGCCGGCGCTTATGCGGGTAATGCCTGAAATCGCCTGCATTACCTCGCTGCGCCCGGCGCCGACCAGGCCATAGAAGCCGAGAATCTCGCCCTTGTGCAGTTCGAACCCGATATCCCTGAACTCGGTCGGATGCGACAGGCCGGAAACGGAAAGCACCGGCGCGCCGATCTCGGCCTTGCGCTGCGGAAAGATGTGGTCGACCGAACGGCCGACCATCATGCGCACGATCTGGCTCTGGCCGGCATCCCTGATCAGGCCTTCGCCGACCATCTCGCCGTCGCGGAACACCGTGTAGCGGTCGGCAATGCGATAGATCTCGTCGAACTTGTGGCTGATGAACAGGATCGCCTTGCCCTGCTCCTTGAGGAATTCGATCAAAAGGAAAAGTTCCTCGATCTCCTTCATCGAAAGGGCTGCGGTCGGCTCGTCCATGATGACGATCTGGGAGTCGATCGACATGGCGCGCGCGACGGCGACGAGATGCTTGTTGGCGATGCCGAGATCCCTGAGCCGCGCATCGGCATCGATATGGCCAGCATGCATGGTGTCGAGCACTTCGCGCGCATTCTTGCGCATCGTGCGCCAGTCGATGGTGCCGAAGCGCGTGCGCGGCGCATGGCCGAGGAAGATGTTTTCGGCGACGCTGAGATCATCGAACAGCACGGTTTCCTGATGGATGGCGGTGACGCCATGGCCGAAGGCGGCGTGCGCGCTGGGCAGCGCGACGGCCTGGCCGTCGATGCTGATCGTGCCGGCATCGGGCTGGTAGATGCCGGTCATGATCTTGACCAGCGTCGACTTGCCGGCGCCGTTCTCGCCGATCAGCGCGGTCACCTGGCCGGGATAGAGCGACAGGCTGACATTGTGCAGGGCACGGACACCGGGGAAGCTCTTGGAGATGCCGGACAGTGCCAGGCGCGGAGCGGAGGCCGGAAGCCGCTCGTCAGTCTCGCTGTGTCGGGCCGTCGTGTCCATATCCGTATCAAGCCCTGAAACTAGGTCCGTTTGAAGTCGCGGCGGGATGTGAGTCCCGCCGCGCCAGCTTGAAAGCTCCGAGATCAATAGATCTTGGAGAACTTCTCGATGTTGCTCTTGTCGAACTGGAAGGGCGGAGCCATCGCGGCCGAGTTGGTGTCGTCGAGCGTCACCTTGCCGACGCGGCCGATCGACAGCGTCGCACCCGGCTTGGCCTCTTCCTTCTTCACCGCCAGGTCGTGGGCGAGGTAAACGGCGGAGTAGCCGAGGTCGATCGGGTTCCACAGCGCAACCGCCTGGCTGGCGCCGTTGTCGATGAACTTCTTGAACTCCGACGGCAGCGCAAGGCCGGTGACATTGACCTTGCCGATCAGGTTCTCGTCGGTGACGACCTGGGCGGCGGCGACGACGCCGACGGTGGTCGGCGCGATGATCGCCTTGAGGTTCGGATAGGACTTCAACAGGCCCTTGGCCTCGTCCGTGCTCTTGGCCGAATCGTCATCGCCATAGACGGTGGCGACCAGCTTGATCTTGGGGAACTTCTCCGGCAGCACCTTCTTGGCAGCTTCGATCCAGGAATTCTGGTTGGTCGCGGTCGAGGAAGCCGACAGGATGGCGACATCGCCGCCTTCCGGCAGATAGTCGGCGGCGAGCTTGATGATGGTCTCGCCGATCAGGCCGGTGTCGGACGGATTGAGGTGAAGCTGGCGGCCTTCCTTGGCGACGCCCGAATCCCAGGAGATGACGGTGATGCCGCGCTCCATCGCCTTCTTCAGCACCGGCACCAGAGCGTCGGCGTCATTGGCGGAAATCGCGATGGCGTTGACCTTCTGCGCGATCAGCGAATTGACCACTTCGATCTGCGCCTCGGCGGTCGCCTTGGTCGGGCCGGTGTAGATGATGTCGACGTCGCCGAGTTCCTTGGCCGCCTCTTGCGCGCCCTTGTTGGCGGCATCGAAGAAGCCGTTGCCGAGGGACTTCACCACCAGCGCGATCTTGACGTTTTCCGCGTAGGCGGCATTCACGAACATGGCGGCCGAGAAGGCCGCCGTCACCATCAATTTCTTCAAGAAGCTCATCGAATTTCCTCCCTTGAGCGTTGCATTCCATCGCCGCTGCGGGCGTGAGGTGTCTCAGGCCTGCAGTGAAGATTCTTCTTTTGTCGACTTGCGGGCGACGATCAACGTCACCCCCGCGGCTTCCAGCATCTTTGCCTCGCGGTCCTCGATGCCGTCGTCGGTGATGACGGTGGCAATGCGCGAAAGACCGCACAGGATCAGGCTGGAGCGTTTGCGGAATTTCGAGGAATCGACCAGCACCACCAACTCGTCGGCCTGGTCGATCAGCTTCTGCTCCGCCTGGATCAGCAGTGGATCGCCTTCCATCAGGCCGAGCGGCCCCAGTCCCTGAGCGCCCATGAACATGCGGCGTGCGTAGAAATTGCGCGTCACGTCATTGTCGAAGGGCGACAGGATGATGTTCTGCTCGCGATAGATGGTGCCGCCCGACAGCATGACCGTGTTCTTGGAGTGCTTGAGCAGGTGCTCGGCGATCGGGAACGAATTGGTGAAGATCGGCATGCGGAGGCCGGTCAGGAAATGCACCATCTGGAAGGTGGTGGTACCGCCATTGATGATGATCGGCTCGCCGTCCTTGCACAACTCGACCGCTTCACGAGCGATCGCCCGCTTCTGCGCCGCGTTGAGCGTTTCGTTGACGGAGAAGGGCCGGCCGGCCAGCCCGATGAACTGCGGCGGCGATATTGCTTCAGCACCGCCGCGCACACGGCGCAGGCGCTTCTGGACATGGAGAGCCGCGATGTCGCGCCGGATCGTCGCCTCGGACGATTCCGTCAGGTCGACCATTTCCTGCACCGTCACCACAGGTTTTTCCTGGACGGCGGACAGAATGATCCTGTGGCGCTCTTTTTCGTGCATGGTTCCTCCCTGCCTGAGCATCTAGGCACCCAAACCGAGCAGTGTCAATCATTTCCGATCATATAATTTCATTGTGCAGTGCAATATGATTGATATTGATCGTTTGTGATTGACAAGCTCGCCTCTTGCGTAGACATTCCCGAGCGAAAAAGGAGCGCATGGTGCGCGCTCCAAATGGAGGATTACCTATGCTCGACAAGCGCTCCGGCTCGCGCCTCGCCAATCTGTGGGACGATGCGAAGGCGAAGGGGATGAGCGAGCCCGAGCTGCTGGTCTATCGCTCGAACACGCTCGGCTCCGACAAGCGCGTCACCAATTATGGCGGCGGCAACACCTCCTCGAAGATATGGCAGAAGGATCCGCTCACCGGCCAGGATGTGGAAGTGCTGTGGGTGAAGGGGTCGGGCGGCGACAGCGCCTCGATCAAGCTTGATGGCTTCGCAACGCTCTACATGGACAAGCTGCGGGCGCTGAAGGGGCTTTATCACGGCGTCGAGCACGAGGACGAGATGGTGGGCTATCTTCCCCACTGCACCTTCAACCTCAATCCGCGCGCGGCCTCGATCGACACACCGCTGCACGCCTATGTGCCGAAGCCTTTTGTCGACCACATGCATCCCGATGCCATCATCGCCATCGCCGCCGCCAAGGATTCCAGGGTGCTGACGAACGAGATATTCGGCGATGCCATTGGCTGGCTGCCGTGGAAGCGGCCGGGCTTCGAACTCGGCCTGTGGCTGGAGAAATTCTGCCTCGAACACCCCACCGCCAGGGGCGTCATCCTCGAAAGCCACGGGCTGTTCACTTGGGGCGATACGCCGAAGGAGTGCTACGAAACGACGATTTCGGTGATCAACCAGGCGATAGAGTGGTTCGAGCGCCGCGCCGAAGGCGTGGCGATCTTCGGTGGGGAGGTGGTGAAGTCGCTCGATGCGGCTGCCCGCCGAGCGATTGCCGCCAAGCTGATGCCCAGGATTCGCGGCCTGATCTCGGAAAAGAGCCACAAGCTTGGCCACTTTGATGACTCGCCCGCCGTGCTCGAATTCGTCAACTCCAGGGATTTGCGCCCACTGGCCGCACTCGGCACCTCGTGCCCGGACCACTTCCTGCGCACCAAGATCCGTCCGCTGGTGATCGAATTCGATCCCGCAAAGCCCGACGTCGATGCCGTCATCGCGCGCCTCGCCGACGACATTGCCGAATATCGTGTCGGCTACCAAGCCTATTACGACAGCTGCAAGCATGCGGATTCGCCTGCTATCCGTGACCCCAACGCGGTGGTGTATCTGATGCCCGGCGTCGGCATGTTCACCTTCGCCGGCGACAAGGCGACAGCGCGCATCTCGGGCGAATTCTACGTCAACGCCATCAACGTCATGCGCGGTGCGTCGACCGTCTCGTCCTATGTCGGCCTGCCGGCGCAGGAGGCCTTTGACATCGAGTATTGGCTGCTCGAGGATTTGAAGCTGCAGCGCATGCCGAAGCCGAAGTCTCTCGCCGGCCAGATCGCACTGGTCACCGGCGGCGCCGGCGGCATCGGCCGCGCCACGGCCAACCGCCTGCTGCGCGAAGGCGCCTGCGTCGTGCTGGCCGATATCGACGAGGCGGCACTCGCCGGCGCCAACGAGGAACTGGCAAAAGCCTATGGCAGGGATTTCGTCCGCCCAGTTCTCATCAACGTCACCTCGGAGGACCAGGTCGTCGCCGGCTTCGCCGAGACGGCCGTCGAGTTCGGCGGCATCGACATTCTGGTCTCGAATGCCGGCTTGGCATCGTCGGCGCCGATCGAGGAGACGACCCTGGCGCTGTGGAACAAGAACATGGACATCCTGTCCACAGGCTATTTCCTGGTCTCCAGAGAAGCATTCCGGCTGTTCCGGGTACAGAAGATCGGCGGCAACGTCGTCTTTGTCGCCTCCAAGAATGGCCTGGCGGCATCGCCCAACGCCGCCGCCTACTGCACCGCCAAGGCCGCCGAAATTCATCTCGCCCGCTGCCTGGCGCTGGAGGGCGCGGAAGCCCAGATCAGGGTCAATGTCGTCAACCCGGATGCGGTGCTGCGCGGCTCGAAGATATGGACCGGCGAGTGGAAGGAACAGCGTGCCGCCGCCTACAAGATGTCGACCGACGATCTGGAAGAGCACTACCGCTCGCGTTCGATGCTGAAGCGCTCCGTCTTCCCGGAAGACATCGCCGAGGCGATCTATTTCCTCGCCTCCGACATGTCGGCCAAGTCGACAGGCAACATCATCAACGTCGACGCCGGCAACGCACAGAGCTTTACGCGGTAGCCGCTCGCCGGCGCTCACGCTGGCCCCTTCTCTCCCGTCGCTATACGGGGAGAAGTTTCCGGCAGGCGGATGAGGGGCGCCGCCGACCGAATGCATTCTGGGAGGAACAGCAGTGTCAGAATCCATCATTTCCGCCGACATCGTCGCCAGCAGTAACGCCGCGCGCAAGATTGACCTCGAGCGTGACTATGCCTCGCTCGGCGAGCGCCTCGACCGACGCGGCATCGCCATCGACTCTATCCGCGACAAGGTGGAAAAGTTCGCGGTCGCGATCCCGTCCTGGGGCGTCGGCACCGGCGGCACCCGCTTCGCCCGCTTTCCCGGCGCCGGTGAGCCGCGCGACATCTTCGACAAGATCGAGGATTGCGCTGTCATCCAGCAGTTGACGCAGGCGACGCCGACCGTGTCGCTGCACATTCCTTGGGACAAGGCCGATCCGAACCGGCTGAAGCAGGCGGCCTCCCGCTTCGGGCTTGGCTTCGATGCGATGAACTCCAACACCTTTTCCGACGCGAAGGACCAGACGCTTTCCTACAAATTCGGTTCGCTGTCGCATGCCGACGCCGACACGCGTCGTCAGGCGGTCGAGCACAATCTCGAATGCATCGAGATCGGCAAGACGCTTGGGTCGAAGGCGCTGACGGTGTGGATCGGCGACGGCTCCAACTTCCCCGGCCAGGTCAATTTCGCCAAGGCGTTCGAGCGCTATCTCGACGCGATGAAGGAGATCTATGCCGGGCTGCCGGACGACTGGAAGCTGTTCACCGAACACAAGATGTATGAACCTGCCTTTTACTCCACCGTCGTGCAGGACTGGGGCACCAACTACATCATATCAAGGGAGCTCGGCGACAAGGCCTTCTGCCTGGTCGACCTCGGCCATCATGCGCCCAACGTCAACATCGAGATGATCGTCTCACGGCTGATTCAGTTCAAAAAACTCGGCGGCTTCCACTTCAACGATTCGAAATATGGCGACGACGACCTCGATGCCGGGTCGATCGACCCCTATCGGCTGTTCCTGGTTTTCAACGAATTGGTCGATGCCGAGCTGTCAGGCCCCGAGGGGTTCGACCCCGCCCATATGCTCGACCAGAGCCACAACGTCACCGATCCGATCGAAAGCCTGATGCTGTCGGCGGTCGAGGTGCAGCGCGCCTACGCGCAGGCGCTGCTGGTCGACCGAAAGGCGCTTGAAGGGTTCCAGGACGGCAATGACGCGCTGATGGCGACGCAGACGCTGAAGGCGGCCTACCGAACCGATGTCGAGCCGATCCTTGCCATGGCACGGCTGAAGACAGGTGGCGCCATCGATCCTGTCGCCGCATACCGGGCGGCGGGCTATCGCGCCAAGGTCGCGGCGGAGCGGCCAGCCGTCGCAGGTGGTTCCGGCGGGATCGTTTGAGGTAGAGCCGATCTTCCCCTTTGCGGGGGAGATGTCCGGCAGGACAGAGGGGACGCTGTCGCGCCGACGTCCGAAAGTTGGCGATCCTTCACGCCTCCTCTGCCCTGCATCTCCACCACAAGCGAGCAGTCACCAACCCGTGAATGTCTTTATTGAAGATGGACTCGATCGCTCCAAGTAGCTCTTCTAGGCAAGCACCACTTGGAGAACCCGCCATGCATCTCACCCGTAGGACATTGATCGCCCTCGGTCTTTCCATCGCCTTCGCCTTTTCGCCATCGGCTTTCGCCGCGTCGCCGGCACCGGCCAAGGGCGAGAACGGCATGGTCGTCACGGCCCAGCATCTGGCTTCCGAAGTCGGCGTCGAGGTGTTGAAAAAGGGCGGCAATGCCGTCGATGCGGCGGTCGCCGTCGGCTATGCCTTGGCCGTCGTCTATCCCAATGCCGGTAATATCGGCGGCGGTGGCTTCATGACCATCCGCTTCAAGGACGGCAAATCGACCTTCCTCGATTTCCGCGAGCGGGCGCCGCTTGCCGCGACCAAGACCATGTATCTCGACAAGGACAGCAACCCGGTGAAGGGCGCTAGCCTGAACGGCTATCTCGCGGTCGGCGTACCAGGCTCGGTGGCTGGTTTCGAGATGGCGCGCCAGAAATACGGCACCTTGTCCAGGCAGGACCTGATGGCGCCGGCGATCGCCTATGCCAGAGACGGGTTCGTCCTCAACCAGGGCGATGCGGCTTCGTTCGCCGGCAGCGCCGAAAGGTTGGCGAAGGACCCAGCCGCGGCGGCGGCCTTCCTCAAGACCGATGGCAAGCCCTATGGCATCGGCGAGAAGCTGGTTCAGCCCGACCTTGCCACGTCGCTCTCGGCCATTTCCGAGGGAGGTCCCGATGCCTTTTACAAGGGCGCCATCGCCGACGCCATCGTCAAGGCGAGCGGCGCCAAGGGCGGTATCCTGGCCAAGGGTGATTTCGAACAATACGCGGTGCGCGAGTTGAAGCCCGTCACCTGCTCCTATCGCGGCTACGAGATCATCTCTTCGCCGCCGCCGAGCTCAGGCGGCGTCATCATCTGCGAAATCCTCAACGTGCTGGAAGGCTATCCGCTGTCCTATCTCGGCGCCGGCTCGGCCGAGACCGTCCACGTCATGGTCGAGGCGATGCGCCACGCCTATGTCGACCGCAACTCCGCGCTCGGCGATCCCGATTTCGTCGACAACCCCGTCTCCAGGCTGCTGGACAAAGCCTATGCCAAGGACATCCGCGACAAGATCGATCCGTTCCGCGCCGGCGTGTCGCAGGATCTGATGCCGAAGGGCTTCGGCGAGTCGAAGGAGACGACGCATTATTCGATCATCGACAAGGACGGCAACGCGGTCGCGGTCACCTACACGCTGAACGGTTCGTTCGGTGCCGGCGTCGTCGCCGACGGCACCGGCATCCTGCTCAACAACGAGATGGACGACTTCACCCAGAAACCCGGCGTGCCCAACCTCTATGGCCTCGTCCAGGGCGAAGCCAATGCCATCCAGCCGAAGAAGACGCCGCTGTCCTCGATGAGCCCGACCGTGGTGGCCAAGGATGGCAAGCCGTTCATGGTCATCGGCAGCCCAGGCGGCTCGCGCATCATCACCATCACGCTGGAAGCCATCGTCAACGTGATCGACCACGGCATGAACATCCAGGAGGCTATCGACGCGCCGCGCATTCATCACCAATGGCTGCCCGATACCGTCTATGTCGAGCCGTTCGGCCTTTCGCCGGATACAGAAAGACTGCTGGCCGGGATGGGCTATCGCCTTGATCTCAGTGACCAGAGCTGGGGCCAGGCGGCGGGCATTCTCGTCGGCGGCAAGAGCCTGGCGGAAATCGAGAAGGGCGGCGGCGCGCGCTACAATGGCGCCATCGACAGCCGCGCGGCATCCGGCGAAGCGCTCGGATATTGATAGGCCGCAAGACCGTTGCTTTCCGGATGAGGCCGGATTCCGCCTTTCGGGACCGGCCTCCGCCTCATGGCCCGGGAGCCGTCAGGTCACCAGCGTGATGGTCGACGCGATCAGCATCAAGGCGGCGATGCCGACGAACAGCGCATAGATGCGTGGCCGGTCGAGCAGCAGCGCGTTTCCCGATATCCAGGCCGACGTGGCACCGCCCAGCGCGAACAGGAACCCGTTGCGGTGGCCGAAAGTCATCGACGCGGCCATCAAGCCGCCGATGATCAGGGCGCCGAACACGATGATCACGGCGACCGCGTATTTCTCGAAGTCGTTATTGCCGATCCCTGGTCCGATCGCGTTCAAATTCGGCAGGTCGTCCG
Organism: Mesorhizobium sp. BR115XR7A; assembly: GCF_020165315.1. Classification (NCBI taxonomy): domain Bacteria; kingdom Pseudomonadati; phylum Pseudomonadota; class Alphaproteobacteria; order Hyphomicrobiales; family Phyllobacteriaceae; genus Mesorhizobium; species Mesorhizobium sp. BR115XR7A. The sequence continues at coordinate 27,128 of NZ_JAIUHW010000007.1, read as the reverse complement.
GATCGAAGGGGTTCGCCGACCCGTATTCGTCTTGACCCATGGATTCTCGCATCACTTGATCTCCGCTGACCGGCAACAAACCATCAACGCCTGCCGAGCGCAACCCGATCACGCTGTGGCGGATGCGCCCGGCACCGCCTCCGACCCCTTTTCGTGGATAGTTTGCTGACGGATTTTAGGAGCTGTTGCCGGATCGCGTCACCTGCCTTCTTGGGGTTTGTCGCCGCCGGCCTCGTCTTAAAACTTGACTAAGAATATCCTGTTTAATAGTCAACTCGGATTGGTCTCCGGAGACCAGGGCCCCGGGCAACAGGCAAGCCAAGTTGAATACAGATCATCAACCCCGGCCAGGAGAGGTCAATCGTCCGCGCGTCCGGATCACGCGTCGCCACGCGCTCGCGCTGTTCACTCTGCCGTTCACCGGCGTCGTGACGCCAGCCGCGGCCAGCCCGCCGCGCATCGTCTGCCTCGATGACGGCTTGGCGGAGACCTTGCTCATGCTCGGCATCACGCCGGTCGCTATCGCCGACCGTGAGGTCTGGGAAAGGTGGGTGGTCGAGCCGCCGCTGCCGCCCCAAGTCGCCGACATCGGCACGATCCTGGAGCCCAATCTCGAATTCCTGCAACAGCTTCGTCCCGACATCATCCTCTCCATCCCTTATCTCGACGGCATCAAGCCGCTGCTCGAGCGCGTGGCACCGGTGACGACGATCGGCATCTATACGCCCGACGGTCAGCCCTATCAGCGCGCCATCGAGGCGACCCGGCAATTGGCCAGGCTTGTCGGCAAGGAAAGGGAGGGCGAGGCGCTGATAGCGGCGACGGAGGCGCATTTTTCGACCATCAAGCAGCAGCTGGAACCGCTTTCGGCGCGGCCGATCTATGTCGTCAGCTTCCTCGATCCGCGCAATGTGCGCGTCTATGGCGAAAAAAGCTTGTTTCAGGCGGTGTTCGACCGCATCGGCATCCGCAACGCCTGGGCCGGAGAGACTAATTACTGGGGATTTGCAACCGTCGGCATCGACGGGCTGGCAACGTCTGATGATGCGCGCCTTGCCTATCTCGAACCCTTGCCCGAAGGGGCGGGCGGAACGCTGACCGAGAGCCCGGTCTGGAATGCCATGCCGTTCGTGCGCAAGCGCTCGATCATGCGCCTGCCTGCGGTGCTGATGTTCGGCACGCTGCCCTCGGCGAGCCGTTTTGCCCGCCTGCTGGCCGCGGCGCTGACGGCGGAGACCGCCCGTGGTTGAGCAGGAAGCGATCTTGCCCGACAATGCCGGCCTCGTCCGCGGTCGCGCCCCGTCGCCTCGCATATCAGGCGGTTATCCTCTGGGCGCAATCCTGCTTTGCGTCGTGCTTCTCTGCGCGGCCGGCGCCGCGACCCTCTCCAACATGAGCGTGCAATTGCCGCCGGCACTCTGGCTGGGGGCGCTCGCAAGCCCCGATATCGAGGATATCAGGCAGGTGCTCGTCCACTACGCCTTCCTGCCCCGGCTCGCCGTCAGCCTTCTCTGCGGTGCGGCCCTCGGACTGGCCGGGACGGTGCTGCAGCAGGTTTTGCGCAATCCGCTCGCCTCGCCCGAAACCGTCGGTGTCTCGGCCGGCGCCTATCTGGCGCTGGCGCTGGCGACGCTTCTGGCGCCGCCGCTGTTTGCCTTCGGCCGCGAATGGGTGGCGCTTGCCGGCGCCTTCACTGCCCTTGCGGCGGTCCTGGCACTCTCCTGGCACAAGGGCCTGTCGCCGCTTTCGGTTGTGCTCGCCGGGCTGGTCGTCAGCCTTTATGCCGGCGCCATCGGTGCTGCGTTTGTGGTGCTTCGGCATGAATGGCTGGCCAGCCTGTTCCTCTGGGGCGCCGGTTCGCTCGGCCAGCAGGACTGGTCGGTGACGCGGTGGCTCTTGCCGCGCCTTGGCGGTGCCGCGCTGGCGATCGGCCTCATGGTGCGGCCGCTGACCCTGCTTGGCCTCGACGACGAAGGCGCGCGCAGCCTCGGCGTCCCGCTCGGTGCCTATCGCTTCGCCGGACTGGCGGCGGCGGTCGCCCTGATCGCCTTCGTCGTTGCCGCCGTCGGCGTCATCGGCTTCGTCGGCCTTGCCGCCGCCACGCTCGCGCGCATCGGCGGCGCCCGCCGGCTCGGCCAGCAACTGGTGATGGCGCCGCTGATCGGCGCGGCACTGCTGTGGGCCGCGGACCAGGGAGTGCAGGTCGCGACCGGGCCACAGGGCGACCTGCTGCCGACCGGCGCGATGACGGCGCTTCTCGGCGCGCCTCTGCTTCTTTGGCTCCTGCCGCGCCTCGCGCTTGGCGCGGAAGCACCGGCACTCGCCGCCGAGCGCTTGCCCAGAACGAAAAGGCCCGGCCTTGTGCTGGCGGCGATCGGCGGCCTCCTGCTTTTGCTGCTCGTGCTGGCGCTGCTCTACGCGCCGGGCACCGATGGTTGGACATTCGCGTCCGGCGATCAGCTGCGGCCCTTGCTGGCCTGGCGGCTGCCTCGAGTGTCCGCGGCACTTGCCGCCGGCGCCATGCTGGCGCTGGCCGGGCTGATGATGCAGCGGCTGACCGGCAATCCGATGGCCAGCCCCGAAGTGCTCGGCATCAGCGCCGGTGCTGCGCTCGGCATGATGGTGGCGCTGTTCGCGCTCGCCGATGCCAGCCGCCCGGTACAGACCCTGGCCGCCACGATCGGCGCCTTCGCCGCCCTTCTGGTGACGCTGGCGATCGGCCGCCGTACCGCCTATGCGCCAGAGCGGCTGCTGCTTGCCGGTGTCGCCTTGACGGCCCTGTTCGACGCGCTGATCCTGGTGCTCACCGCCACGGGCGATCCGCGCGCCATGCTTTTGCTCAATTGGCTCACCGGCTCGACCTACGGCGTCGACGCCGGCTCGGCGCTTCTGACCTCGACGTTTGCCTTTTGCCTGTTCCTGCTCGCACCGTTCTTCCTGCGCTGGCTGGACATGCTGCCGCTCGGCTCCGCCGCGGTGCAAAGCCTCGGGGTCAACCTCAAGGCAACACGGCTGCTGGTGCTTTTGATGGTGGCAGCGCTCACCGCCGCCTCGACCCTGGTCGTCGGGCCGCTGACCTTCATCGGCCTTATGGCGCCGCACCTGGCGTGGCGCCTTGGCCTGTCGCGTGCGCTGTCGCAAGCGATCGGCGCGATGCTTGCCGGCGCGCTGATCATGGTCTGCGCCGACTGGATCGGCCGCACCGCCATCTTCCCGCGCCAGATTCCGGCCGGCCTCGTCGCGACGCTGATCGGCGGCCCCGTCCTGATGTGGCTCTTGCGCCGCCGCTGAGCCTTGTCCCGTGGAGATATCCAAGCCGATGGCGACGCCAGCCTTGATTGCCGACACCACCGTCCACGACTTCGTTGGCAAAAGCGGAGGCGATCCCTGGCGGGTCTTCATCCATGTGCCGTCGGGGCCAATGCCCGAGGCCGGCTGGCCGGTGCTCTACATGACCGACGGCAACGCCGTTATCGGCACTGCGGTCGACGCGATGCGCGCGCAGGCCTTCTATCCCGCCGGCACCAATGTCGGCTGGGGCGTCATCGTCGCCATCGGCTACCCCGTCGAGGGCGCCTATGACCCGCTGCGCCGCTCATGGGATCTGGGGCCACCGCCGGGCAGGACCTATCCGCCCTTCCACGAGGGCACGCCGGAAGTCAGGACCGGCGGGGCGGGGGATTTTCTGGCCTTCATCGAAGCCGAGCTGAAGCCGTGGGTCGCCAGCCGGTCCAGGATCGATGAGAGCCGCCAGGCACTGTACGGCCACTCTTTCGGTGGCCTGTTCGCGCTCTACGCCCTGTTCACCCGCCCGCTCTCATTCAGCACCTTCATTGCGGCCAGCCCAGCCATCTATTGGGAAGATCGCGTTATCGACCGCTTTCTCGAAAGGTTCGAAGCCGCTGTTCCTGAAGGCCTGAAGGCCGACGTAATCCTGTCGGCCGGAGAGTATGAGACCGAAAAGCTGGCGCCGTTCCAGGTCGGCGCGGAAGACGAGGAAAAGCGCCTGGCGCAGAAAAAGCTCATCCTTACCGACGAATTCGCCAGGGCGATGGCGGAACGCCTCGACGCGCTCCCGGGCCTGCGGGCAAGCTTCGAACTCCATGCCGGCGAAAACCACATGTCGATCCTGCCGGTGACGGTCAACCGAGCGGTGCAGGCGGCATTCGCGGTGCGGTAGAATTTCTATTCAGCGCGCAGGCGGCAGTTCGAACAGCTTTGCGCCGTTTTCCTGGCCGCGCTCGACATAGCCGATAATGCCGAACCACCTGGCGACATCGGGCCCCTGGAGCCAACTGCGCGAGTGGATGGGAAGGTTGCCGGCAAGCGCCTGGATATGCCTGATATGCCGCTTGCAGAAACGGACGGTCGAGCCGCGGAAGAAATCCTCCTGGGCGGCGAACAGTGTATCGGCGGCATCGCTGTTTTCATGCCACGCGATGATCGCCACGGCCTTCTCGCCCTCGACAAGCGCGTGCGCGCGCCCTTCCTTCAAATTCATCATCAGATTGTCGTAGGCGATCTTGCTGTCCTTGCCGGCCGCCGCGTACTCGTCCGACATCCGCTTGGACAGGCCATGGAAGACATCCTCGAGATCCCCAAGCGTTGCTGCGCGTGCTCTCATTTCACCTCCTGCAGCCCCGGCAGGGAGTTTGCCCTAGGGTTGTGGGATCACCAAGCAAATTGAATCCTCCATAAGCCCGGCGAAGGCAAAGTCGTTCCGTCCATCGATCTTTGTGACAGGGCGGGCACCCGCACCAAGCCGACAGAAGGCTTCGGCCTCCCGGTTCTTTAAGACACGAGGGAACAAGAGCCTGTGGTTGCGGTTAACTGGATATGCCAGCCAAGATCCAAGAACCACGGCCGAAGCCCGGCCCGCAGCCACCCGTCCGTCGGCCGGACAAGGAAGCACCGTCAGAGCCTGAGCATGTCGATCCGCCACCACGAGACGTGCGAGAGGCACCGGCACCAAATCCCGATGGCGACAAGAAAACCTAAGCGACGACACGCGAACGCCCGTGCAACAGGCGCATGCGATTGATAGCGATCAGGTGGTCACGCCATAAGCGCTTGGAGTTTTTAAAATGATGGTGCCCAGAGGCGGAATCCAAGAGAAACAAATTTGACTTTGTTTACAAATGTTTGGCCTCCAACATCGTCCCTGCGTGCCAACAGAAGTACCAACTAAATATTTCTGTGGATTAGTTTGGTTCCCAAACCTCGCTCTGCACGCTACGACGCCGGCATACCTGCACCTTATCTCACAAGCCGATAGCGGTTGCTACTTGGGGTGGCCCAGTTCGTCCCCCTCAATGACATCCCATGATGCGGGGGGTCGAGTCGGGAGAGCGCTACCGCCAATACAGCGCTGCAACCGAGTTCGTCTATTGAAGGGACTTCGCAAGCGAAGTCAGCAGATTCAAATCCTGGCCCCGCAACCAATTTCATCATAAATCAATAAGCGTCCTGGTCTAACCGGGGCGGTTTTTGCGTTTCAAAGCGGCGAATGGGACGCAATGACGTTGCCCTATTGGGCGGTTTGAACGACGGGCACAGGCGCGGAGCTGATCATCGTGCGCAGCGCTGCGTCCCGTCGCGGGGGGAAGGTGTGGGCGAACTCGAAGGGGTCTGCCATCCGAGCCGCGAATGTGGGCTATTGAAGTTGTAACCTGCCCGCCAACTGGCCAAGACCGCGCGAGCCTGTGCCAATGAGGTGAACAGCATCTCGTTCAGCAGTTCGTCATGGAGGCGACCGTTGAAGCTGTCGATGAAGCCGTTCTGCATTGGCTTGCCCGGCGTGATATAATGTCAGTCCACGCGGCTTGCATTGGCCCAGGCAGGGATCGCATTGCTGGTCAGTTCGCTGCCATTGTCACTGACCACCATCTTCGGCTTGCCGCGTTCGATCATGAACCGATCGAGTTCGTGGGCAACCCTCACGCCGGACAGAGACGTATCCGCGACCAACCCTGGGCACCGGCGCGTGCAGTCGTCGACGACGGTCAATATCCGGAAGCGACGGCCATCGGTCAGCTGATCCGACCCGAAGTCCAGTGACCAACGGTCGTTGGGTGCAACGGGGACCATCATCGGTGCCCGCGTTCCAATGGCTCGCTGGCGGGCCGACATCTCCTACCGACCGCAACATCTGCTGCAATGGGCAAAGAGGATCGGAGCTGACCGTCTGGGATTACGCAGTCGGTCCTTGCCGCCGATCCGAAGATCGTCGTGCGCATTGCTTGAGTCGAGAGGCGAGGGCGGGATAACCCTTACTTTCCGCCCTTAAGCGCCTCATTCAGTTCCGCAGCCAGATGCAGGCCGCCTAAAGCCAGTTGCTGCGTGACTACAGGATGGAACTTTTCAAAATACGCCTGATCCAGAATCACGGGATGACCAATATCCGACTTTAACGGGGTTCCTGCCGGCAAGGCCTGATACGCAGCCTCGGCTTGGCGGTGACATTCGGCAAGCCATTTCTCCGGTGTGTCGTCGGCCAGCAGGTCGGCCGCGAGGGTCGGAAGCAGCTTCTCGGCCTCGGCGGCCGCCAGCCCCCAGTCGTAGTATTTGAATGTAATGAGGTCGGTGTCCCAGACAGAATGGAAGGTCGTGAAATCCCTAAAAGTCGAGTTGTCGGGCGCGGGCCGGGTGACGTTGAAGGTCACCGTCAGGGTGTTTCCTCCCTGGTCTTTCTGGCTCCCATCAACGCGTTGAACGCAATGCAGGGGCTGGGCCAAGTCGCCCGTCAGGTGGATCACAAACGCCAAGGCCTTCCACCGGGATTCATCATCCTTTGTTGCATCCGACAATATCGCTTCCTGGGCGGGCAGGGCCTTTAGAAGGCAGCTTCCATAGGTGGCGTCATCGGCACAATCACGTATCGCATCATAGTCGGTTGTAGCGCTCGATCCTCCGGGCAGCGACGCCAGCGGGATGTCAACAAAATGCCAGTTGCTGGTATCCTTGTGTCCGTCTGCCCGATAGTCGTCAGCCCAGCTGGCAATCGACGCCATCGAGACGACCTGCTGACCTGTCAGCCCCAAATGCGCCCGCAAGAGCCGCTGAACGACATCACTAGCCGATGAGGTGAGGCGGTGCTGCGCGATCTCGGCAACGGCCGCGTGACCTTCCTGACCCCACGCGAAGGCGTGCGTGGGGGACGCCAGGACCACCGCCGCCGCAATAATTTCTCTGACTTTCATGGTTTTCCTCCCGTAGAGACACGCCGTTCGGAGGCGTCGATGATCAATCATTTACCCCTGACTGCGGCGTCGTAACCCACCTCGGCCGCATAGTGCGTTCGCGTAGCCCTCATGAACCCGTTCTATCCAGGAAGAACGCTGCCCCGTGCCTGTCACGCTCGCTCAAGATGTAGTGGGCAAATACTGCGTTCTCTTCAACTGACTGTTCCATAAGCGCAGCCAAACGTTCCAGCGTGCGGGTCTGCTGAGCAGAGAGATTCTGACGGTCCTGAACAAGCTCCTCGCCGGCCGTGACGCAGACGTAGGTGAAGAACTTTCCAAGGAGACCAGCAACGACGTCAGACAATTGAATGCCCGGCTCGTCATGGGATGACGCGAACCGGTAGTTCGCCAAGGGCTTGGCCCCGTTCGTGAGCCCCAGTCCGGAGAGATAGGGCTCGACTCCGTATTCGTCGTCGAGAATGTGGGTCGAGTTTTTGAGCATGGCAATGCGCTCTAGATAGAACGGACCAAAACCCTCGATCAGGACATTTGGCGTCTCGTCTTCGAGGAAGGGCAGGGCGTCAAGACGGGTGGCGATTTGCAGGACGCCCTTCAGCATGTTTCGTCGCAGAGGCGGGAGAAGGTTTGCGCGATGCGTCAACAGATCCAGGAGCTCGTTGACAAACTCCCGGCGCCGGGCTCTGCCCACGTCCGGGTAGGTGTAGCGGCGGAACATGTCGACGGTGGTCTCATAGTCGTGTCGCAAGACCGTATAGAGGTCGTTCTTGAGGGCTTGGTTCCAAGGTAGGAGAGCATTTTCGCCGGCTTCAGCGAGGATCGAGTCAATGATGTCGACGATCGACCAGTACAGCGGGTCGAGGACGGTGAAGTGCGTGTACAAATCCTGGGCTGACAGCCAAGCTAAGAAGGCCTCCATCTTTGGCGAGGTGAGCGCCTCCAGAAAGCTACCAGTGGCGATGTGCTTCAGTTTGATCTCTTTGGCGCTGGCTTGGATCCTAAGCTCCGACCGAAGAGCCTCCAGTGATATCGGCCGAGGCGGTCCTCGGTGTGCAACACCGGCAATGACGAAACATTTTGGGTCTCGCTCGTTGAGACCGTCTGCGCGGACATGCAGTCGGCGGATGTTGTTCGTTTCATCGTAGTAAACGGCATAAGCGTCATCAGCCTTGACCAAACCGTGGAGTGCGATCGTAGGGTCCCGAAGCATGTTCACGTCACTCACGGTTCACCTTTGTGGGTCGCTTCTCGCATCCCGATTTAACATAATGGATATTATACGAATATTATCAAATAGTTAGAGAGTATCGATATTTTCACACTAACGCACTTGCGAGGCAAGACCTTTCGATAGCAATATTTAATCCAAGCAACAACAATGCCAGAGGACCGGCCAGTAAGGGCGAAGTGACGAACCATGGGACGCCTTTCCAGACGAGCATTCCTCTCAGCTTCTGCGTCAGCGGCTTCATCGCTGCTGTTGCCATCGGGCAACGTCCCCACTGCACGAGCAGACGATAAAACTCCGCGAACTTACAGCGCAGTCGACTGCTACTCATACCCGGGCGACGACGCCATCAAACAGCTCCGCGAGCAGCTCAAATTCGATATTGTCGGCTTCTATCTCAACCATGTCCGCGGTACGCCCGACCTCACCTGGACCTATGATCGGCGATCTGATCTGGCTATGAGCGGCTGGGGCTTTTTTCCCACGTACATCGGCGGAGATCTCAGCCTGATGGTTTCGAAGCCGGAGCTCGGCATAAAGCATGGACTGGAGGCGGCGCAATTCATGACGGACGTTGGCTTCGGTCAAGGTTCTGTTGTGTACCTGGACATCGAAAAGCCGGCAGGGGAACTGCAGCTTTCCCCCTACCTCAACAATTGGATCAAAGCGGTGAAAAGCCGGAAATTTTACCCTGGGTTCTATGGATCTTACAGCATGGCCGATTGGCTGAAGAACCTCAGCAGCGCACTATGGTCGGTTGAGTTACCTGCGCCTGTGGCGGCGGTAAGCTACGACTCTGACGACAATCCAACAGGCCTCATCACGTCTCGCTGCATAGCCACTCAGTATCTGCAAAAACAGAAACTTGCGATTATAAAAGGAACACCCGGCGGTGATGGGACCTATGATTTGTCGCGCTCGCTGGCAGCTGATCCGTCGGACACCGCTTGCATTGCGGCGGCACTAAATATTAAAACATTGAAATGAGGTGTCCCTACATTTATTATAGAACCAATTTTTCACAACCTATTGGTTTTGATTAATTTTCTAAGTGCCGTAATTACACTTGTACAAATTTGACTTTTCACTGTGATATATTAGCTTGTATGAAACACCCATTGCCATCAGGTGTTATCCTGCTCAATACGGCCAATGGAGCGTGTCTAGACCTATGCTAGGCTGTCCGTATCGTTTTGAGCCGGTGTGGCTCCAACTGAGAATGGCTGCTCGATCAGTTGCGGCTTGAGCGCTGATTGCGGCGTGTAGACTGGCGCCGGATTTCCCAGCTTCTCGGAATTAAGCCGCCAATCTCTCCGTTTCGGAACATCCGTGAGTCCAACCGGGAAGACGGTAACAGTATCCCCCTTGATCCTCATCCTCAGAAAATGGCGGTGGCTGTCGCGCCGCATGGAGCTGAAGGCGTCGTTGTGGTTCATGTTGAGCCAACGCGACGTCACGTAGAGATAGGCGCCAAATAGCGAGCCACCCACCAAGCCGCCGATCAGGATCGTCTCGGCAGCGGTCAGCAGGAAGGACGTCCGAGGCCACCCGCCCAGTCCGCCAAAGCGGCCATTGAACCAAGCGACCAGAGTTACGGTTGCCGCGACGCAGAGACTGTGTACAATTCCGTTCGCCAACGACACCAGCCCCGTTTTGGCGCCACCACCTTCCTGGTTCTTTGTGTATCCCCAGAAACCTGCGACCAGCAGAATAGGGGCGATATAGTAGATGTCATAGGTCAGCGCTTTCCCCATGAGCGATATTAGCCAATAGGCAGATCCCAGGACGAGCGCGAATGCCGGATTGTAAGCAACGAACACAAAGTTGCCTCGCAGCATCGACAGGCTGTCCGCCTTCGAGGGATAGACCGCCTCCCTGCCCTGTTCATTCGCGCCGAGGCGGAGCCCCTTGATTTGCCCGCTCAGCCAGGAATACCCATCACTGACCCGGTCGAGATTAACGCTCGGCTCGACCTGATGCGTGGGATGAAGGAAGGCCCCGCCGCCGCCCGACGTCACGAACTGCGCGCTGCCGTCGTCAGCGACGTATCGGCTGTAGTGATGGGTGTCGCCGGACAGCACCAGCGGAATTGTCAGCCCACGGCGCTGCTTCAAGGCGATCGATCCAATGTAGCTCATGACTCTAAGCGCCCTGTTCCCAGCCTTGCCCGTATAGAGCCATCCCGGCTCCGGCCCGCAGAGAATGATTTTCGCGTTGTCAGGCATCGCCTTGGCTATTTCGAGGAAGTACTCTTTCTGGGGTTGATCGACATCGTCCACGAGCTGGGCATCGATCGCCCACAACCACCACTGATCCGTCAATTGCACGGCAAAATAGCTCCGGCGCTGATGTGTGCGCCAGCCACCAAGGTGCATGTGGTCCTTGCGGCAGAACAGGGCAAGAAACAGAACGAGACCGTCATACCAGTCATGATTGCCTGGTACTGCGTAGACCGGCGGCCCCTTGAGCAGCCCCGGATTAGGGTCTGGAAAGGCCCAGTCATACGGATCGCGGAGTTGCTTCTGATAGGTTTCGGAGGCGGCACGTGGATAAACTTCATCGCCTCCCATGACCAGGAGTTGCCCGCGCCTCGTCTGCTGTCCGCCGACGGTTAATTTCTCCTGGCTAATTAGCGACGCGATCGCGTAGGTCGCATCGAACCCGTCTCCCAAATCGGCCACGAAGTCGACCCAAACAGCTCCGTCGCTATCGGGACCGAAGTTCCAAACTTCCTGGTTGTCTTGCCCCGGCAAAAATTGCCTAGCCCGCTTCACGAGTTCGTCCTCGGGCACCGTGTCGAGGGCCGCCACGATAAGCCGCCTGTCCGCGTATTGGCCGAAAAGATCCGAGAGGACGACGCGCCACAACAGTCGCAGCAAGAGCCCTGGACTGAACCAACCCGTCATCTTGGGGTATCGAGCGAGTCCGGCTAGATCGGGCGGCGGCGTCGGCACGTTGGTTCCCCCCATCGCAGTTTCTGCAAAGTGGGAACATATCGTTATTTCTATAGAAAAGGACTGTAATTCAACATAATCCCCAAACATTTTGGCGATCAGTCATACGATTTTAACATGGCCAGTCGCGCCGCAAGGCGGCTGCAACTTGTCTTTCGGGCCGCAATGCTTACGGGCGGCAATTGGGGCCAGCAACTTGATCGCCTCCGAAGTCTCTGCATGGGTCACATTTTCGTGAATACGACATGTGCTGAGCTTCTATCATCTCCTATATTCACAGCCAAATCGCTAGCCTTTTCAGTTGGTTCCTGCCCTGTCCGGGAACCGCTTTTTCACACCCGGCCCGGCGCGGACGACCTTCTTGGGGCATAAGGCCCGTATGCAAAGCGGATCAGATAGTTCATTCTACCCGCAGGTTCCATTTACATTTGGGGGATGAAGAAATGTGTGCCGTTAGACTGAATCGCCGCTCTGTTTTGTTATCCACCTTGGCTTCGGCAATCTATGTCGGAACAAACAATTCGCTGGCAAAGAAGGCCCCGGCGGGCCAGCTGCCGACTGACGATTTGACCAGAAGTGAGATATTCAACGAATACCTCGTCAAACCTTGGGATGCGGCAAATCCTGCCAACGGTGGGACACTCGCGATCCCAGCGAAATTCAGTTTCCCTGACGACGCCCTGTATGACTGCAAGGTCAACGCCCGGAATGAGTGCGTGACCGATCCAAAAACGCCTCGGCCCGCAGACATGATGTTCGGCATCGACATCAGTCACTACACGGATCCGAACTTCTCGTTCAACGAGTTGCGTAGCCAGCAAGTTCGTTTCGTGCAAATGAAGACAAGCCAGCGGCACGACATCAGGGATAAAAGATTCCCGGATTTTTGGAAACGCTGCGGCAGCCTGACGGGAGATGCCAAAGTCTATCGCGGTCCATATCATTTCCTGGCTTACGGAGCCAAGGGCAAGCAGCAGGCGGATTGGTTTATTCAATGCCTCGAAAATGCCGACCCCCACGGTCTCGGCCCTGAGGACATGGCCCCCGGCGTCGACCTCGAGTGGGACGTCTACAAGAGCACGGGAAAGACGGACCACTGGGCCGGCAAGGGTGCGGATCATATCCAGGAAGTCGCGCTGGAGTGCCTCGAGACCTTGAAGAGCCGTTTGGGAAGAACGCCCATTCTCTATACGGGAAAGAGCTGGTTTAGCGATCAGACGCTGCCCCTGGACCGCTTCAAGAACTTTGCTGACTACCCGCTCTGGGTCTTCGACTATAACCCTCGGCGCAAGATCCAAGAAAAGCCGGTGCTCCCGGATGCGTCGAAGCCGGCGGCGCTCTGGCAGTATACCGCTTCCGCAAAGGTGCCGGACTACAAGAAGACGGTTGACGCATCGGTGTTTTATGGCACGGAGGCCGACTTCCGCAAAACGTTCGGCATTGCCCCAGTTTGAGCCGCCGGCAAACAAGTTCGTCTAGCTCAGGGGGACAGATGCGCAAGATCGCCTTGCTTGTAGCGCTGCTTTTGGGAGCGTTCGTCGATGACGCCTCAGCGGCGTATGATTGCGAGAACCACCCTGTATCGGTGGCCGACGCTGACTGGTGCAAGTACTTCGATGAATTTCCATACACCCGGCAAGATGACCTTGGGAGGAAGGTCAATTGGCTGGTGAAGGAGTCGATGGCGGCAATCGACCTGCCAGATAAGGCTATCAGGAGCTACGCCTTCGTGGTCTCGGTGTGGGACTATCGCAAAGGCCAGGTCGATGAAGACGAGGTGGAGGGCATCAAGGCTGATAAGCCGGCCATCCTCAAGTTTATTTCGGGACAGGGCTTCGACGAGGCCATCGTCCTGAACAATGGCGACGCCACAGCTGATCGGATCAGGAAGATTTTCACGGAATACTATATCCCTAAGTTCGAATCGGCAGCTGCCGCTGGCCAAAAGATCAGGTTCATGTTCATTTTTGACGGGCACGGATGGCAGCCGCGGACCAGCGGGGGCACCGGCGCCTTGGCGCTGGCCGAGATAACCGATGATCGCGACCTCGACTACGACCACCGCTTTTCACTGGCCGAATTGCGCGGGCTTCTCCAGGACGTATCGCAATACACGCAGGCCAGTATAGCGCTACTAGGTTCGTGCTATTCCGGCAGCGTGTTCGAGGACGGCGCCGGTCACGAAGAGGATTTCGCACCGGGCAGCGCCGCGTGGATCGCGGCGGCCGCTCCGCGCGGTATCGAAGCCTGGGAGCTCAAAGATCGCAGCGGCACCGTGTTTTTCACGAATCTGTTCCGAGCCGTGGAAACCTGGCACGGCGCAAGCGCCGATCTCGTACCGCAGGATCCGGGCGGGAATATCGCCCTAGACATGACCCAGTACGCGCCCACATTGCGGGACGTCACAACTCTGATCAATACTCGGAACTTCTTCGGCGGAAAGAACCCCGAAACCGGCCAGCCCTACCCGCCCTTTATGGTGGACACCATTGAGTTCAGCGGTGGCAAGCGTGCCGCGTATCGCTTCGTTGCCGGACAAGACCTGGCCGACAAGGTCGGGCAAAACATCGGGCTCAACCTTGACAAGGTTGCTTTCACAGGGTCGTCCATCGAGGGTCGCTCCGACATCACCGTCGTCCACACGCCTGCGACCTACTCAATTCGAGGAATCGATCTCTCGCCGGGAAACATAAAGGACAGTTTCGACTTCGAGAAAATCAAGAGCGAGGCCGGCATATCCTTCGTGTATTTCAAGGCAAGCGAGGGCCAGAAGCCTTCGAACCCCGAGGACCAAAGCAAGGAAGACCAGAAGTTTGGTTTGGTCAAGCGCGCATGGGACAAGGCTCGAGCCGCTGGCTTGTCAGTCGGCACCTACCATACCTTTCGGTTTTGCGAAGAAGCCCAAGACCAGTTTGCATACATCAAGGAGCGTGTTCCGCGAACCGAAGGCATGCTCCCAATTGCGATAGACGTGGAATGGTACAACGGTGCACCCAACCCCCTTGTCGGAAACTGCGGCTCCACCGCCAGCAAGGCCCACGCAAAAATATACGAGCTGGCGCGCGATCTCGAAGACTACTACGGGAAGAAGCCTCTCATCTACCTGGTCTCGTCTTCCGTGAAGGAGATCGTTGGCGACAGCGCGGATTACCCGCTGTGGATCGCAAACTACAGTGCCAACGCGGCTGCAATCGGCCCTGGCGAACCTTGGACCCTGTGGCAATACACGGGCCGGGGTCGCATTCCGGGCAGCCAGAACGCCGTCGATTTCAACTATTTCTTCGGCAATGAGGCACAGTTCGCTCTATTTCGGAAGAGCGGAACGAATATCGCCGGAGAGGTTGCGAGCAAGTAGCCCTGACAATTCCACTTAGGCAGATTTGCCGAGACCGCTCGTCGACGAGTTCGACGCACAACATTGACCAATCGGGATCGTACGGCACCTTGTGAGGGTCAATTGTTCCCTGCACATGAAGGCTGGTTCCTGGTTTGAGGATGGCGCGGCTTCGGCCATTCGCCGCGCGTCAACCAGTTTGAAAACGAAACGGTTCGATTTTTGCCCGGTGGAACCGGGTGGCGCCTGCTCGAACGCAAAATACGTCGGCTCGGTTGGGGGTTGTAGCGAACGTTGGCGCAGCCATGAGCGACGCCCCGGCAAATGCCCACCCTGCGACCGATTGTATGAGAGCGATTTTCGGTGAGCCTCCTATTGGCAAGAACTCGGTATTCGTTCATCGGTCCAGATGTTGCCATCGCAAGCGCTCAGGTCCGCGACCGCCGCACGAAACAGTAGATTCCTTTCAGCTCGCCAGCCGGCCCGGAACGCTTGTCCGACTGCGAAGGCCCATTGGGGCGATCGGAGGTCTGCGTCGCCGACATCACCAGTGCCGCCGGCCGCTGTGTAAGACTTGCGTGTTGCTGATACTGGCCTGCCGTAGGAAAACGCCTTCACCGGAGCTTCAAAAGCGGCAGCGGGGGGCCCACAGGCCTTGTCAACCGCATGGGTGGTATCTGGATAGCTCGCGGTCGTCACGCTCACACCGTCACGAAAAAGGAAGCAATAAGGTTCATTCGGGTACTTCCACTTTTTGTCCTGAGCGGGCTCAACGACGTAACCAGCGACTGGAAACTGAGCATTCGAAGCCATCCAGAGGCGTGATGCTAACCGACCCGTGCAAGTGGTAAGGTCATCCCGGCCGGCGTCGACGCATGCGTTGACGATCCAGCTTGCGAGCTGGTCTGCACTGGGAAACAGCAGATATGCGGTGGCCTTCACCGGATTCTTTGGAAACTGGGTGTCCGTATAGGTACAGACTTTAACGGGCAGGCCTTTCCAGTCGGGAAGCTGCTCCAGGTTTGCGTGGCTGCACCCTTGTCGCATGTACTGGCCCTCATGGTGGTCCTCGCTCACGTGAGGCTCCGCCCACGCCGCGATCCGTTGCTGCAGCATCGCCGGCGAAAGCTGACGAACTTTTGCCCTCGCTGGCGCCAATATTCCAAAAGCAGCCAGCAAACAGACCGCAGTCCGAAGTGCTTTCATCATAAAATAGTCCCCCCACTCAACGGCGATAATGTCAGCACCACCATTTGATTTATTTCTGCTCCTTAGCACCCGTCGCTATGTCATCTGAGAGCATTCCTATCACTTTTTGTAAGGAACTCCACTGCCTTGCTGATGAAGCATTCGAGCCATCCTCCAGAATTCGTATACTTACTTTGTGCGAGGTCCAGGATTGCACTTTTCGATGAAACGCGTCACCATGCTTTGTCGCAGACTGTAATGGGGGGAACGGTCATGGCAAGCAATTTTCAGGCTACTGGAAGCAACGCTAAAGCCGCATTTACGCTCAAGGTTCATCGCGGCGAGAGAATGGCACTGGTCGCCATGAACTGGCGAACCGGAAAGCCGCCGACCAGCTTCGTGGGGTTTGCCATCCAGTACCAAGCTCCGGGAGCGGCTAAACCCTCCACGGTCTATAACAGGCTCAATTTTGAAGGATCTCCGAATCCCAAGGGGTATAAGACTTTTCGGACGACCGAGGCGCCTATCCAGAAATTCAGGTGGGTTGTTTTCCCGCACGATGACCCGCCGCCGGGTCCGTACGCTTTTATAGTCACCCCCTTGTTTATGGATCCCGCAGGAGCTCTTTCCCCGGGCAAAGCTCAGACTGCGACGATCGATCTCGGGAAGGAAACCTATCCTGGTCAGATCAACGTGGCGTTCACACGGGGCTATGTGGCATCTCAAGCTTTCGTAGATAGGTATCAGGATGGCGGCTCTCTAAAGACACTTCTGCCTGCCCGGGTAGATCAAGGCACTAAATTTGTCCCAACGCATCCGAAGTCGGCAGAGGCCTACGAATGGATGGGTTTAGAGGCCCGCAAGGAAATTCTCGCCCTGCTGGATGCGGCGGTGGCTGACCCTACCGCCAAGGTCAGCATGGTCGCTTACGACATGAGCGAGAAAGAGATCATGGACCGCCTGCTGGCGCTCGGTCCGCGCCTCAGGATCATCATTGATGACAGTGACAAGCACGGGCTAAAAACTAGCGGTGAAACCCAGTCCGAAACATTACTCATCGCCTCCGCAGGCTCCAGCAACGTCAAACGTGAACACATGGGCGGCCTGCAGCATAACAAAATGATAATCGTCGACACGGCGGTGCCGCGCGCCGTCTGCGGATCAACCAATTTCAGCTGGCGCGGTCTGTATGTCCAGTCGAACAATGCTTTGCTCTTGACCGGAGCTCAAGCCGTGGCTCCTCTCAAGGCAGCGTTCGAAGATTATTGGAAAAAAGATGGATTCATAGGCAGTCCCTCACCTGACTGGCATCCACTCCGCTTGGCCGGCATCGATGCCAACATCACTTTTTCGCCCCATGACAAAGCCCGCGCGCGCCTGGCCGAGATCGGCAAGGACGTTGAAAAGGCCAAGACCTGCCTGCTGTATTCTCTGGCCTTTCTAAGTATCACGCCCGGAGCTGTGACCGATGCCGTCGAGGCTGCTACCAACAGTCCGATCTTCACCTACGGAATTTCTGACAAAAACACCGGTGTCATCGTGCATAAGCCCAATGGCAATATGGCGCCGGTCTACTTCGCCCGGCTCAACAAGCACGTGCCGACGCCATTCAAGGTCGAGCCTTCCAGCGGGATGGGGCCGAACCTGCATCACAAGTTTCTGGTTATCGATTTCAACACCCCCGACGCTCGGGTGTGGACCGGGTCCTACAATTTCAGTGCCGCAGCAGACCTTCAAAATGGGGAGAATCTGTTGCTCATACGCGATCAGAAGATCGCGACATCGTACATGGTGGAAGGGGTGCGCATCTTCGACGACTATCATTTCCGCGTTACGCAAGAAGACGCAGCAAAGGCCAAGAAAACGTTGTCACTGCAAAAAGCACCTCAGGCTGGCGAAGACCCGTGGTGGGCAGAGGACTATAAAGATCCGTTCAAGATCCGAGACCGCGAGTTGTTCGCTTAGGCGCCTTGATCCGGCCAAAACGCAGAGATTTTCTGGGGTATTTTGATCCGCAATCGTCCACGACAACGCACCATGGCGCCGGCTATTTCCGGCTGGGAGGCTTGATTGCCTACAAAACTGACCGGTTCTGACGGAACATCTATTGCCATCCCGGACGGATGGACAGGACTTCAAGGCAGGGATGGGAGAATGGTGCCGATCCCGCGTGGCGGCCTGGGCCTACAGGGGCGTGACGGCCGCATGGTAGCTGTTCCCAAAGGAGCGCTCGGCCTGCAGGGCAGAGATGGCCGCATGGTAGCCATCCCTAAGGGCGCGCTTGGACTTCAAGGCAAGGATGGACGAATGACCGCCATTCCATCCGGTGCCTTGGGTTTGCAGGGCAAAGATGGCCGCATGGTCGCGATTGCCAAAGGATGTTTGGGTCTCCAGGGGCCAGATGGACGCATGGTTGCCATTCACCCTGGCAAGATAGGCGTACCGGACGCGAACGGAAGAATGAGGAACAAGTGACGCGGCCAAAGCTGCGGTCGATCAAGCAAAGCAGGACCCTCGTTACGCCATTGTGGATGGCAGAACCGTTCTCTCAAGTATTTTGTTTTGACGTACTTTAAATCTCTGCCCGAAGTTGCTAGCCTCTCCTAATACATAGGGCTGGGGGAGCCGAATAGGCGCGGGGGACATCAATGGCTAGGAAAGTAAGTGGCGCTACGGCGCCACCTGGCGGAGCACGTGTTGAAGCGAAGACTCGCCGCAGAGGGATCTCCGACCAAGGCGCGCTAGTTACTGCGTTGGAGTCCCATACAAAGGCGCTCCACCGGATCTCGGATGTTCTTGAGAAGGCGAATTTCGATACACTCCTCAAGAAGATCCCGCCCCCGCTTGATAACGCTGGCATTCTAAAAGTGCTTGCTACGTTTTTCCACAGACCGGACCTAAAGACAGGTAGCGCTTTCAACATTATCTCTCAGGGCGCCCCTCTATCGCTTATCGCGAATGTCTTCAACAATATCAAGGAGTTCAACGACAGAGGGTTGGCGATTCAATCTAACGATATTGATGACATCAACACAGTCGGCGAGTTGGTTGGCCGCATCAAGGTAAAGCTCGACGAAGCAAGAGGTAAGCTCTGATGAGCGGGATTGGCCTGTCTGCTTTGAAGAGACCTGCAGCGGCGATGGCCATTGGTTTGGTGGCTACACAGCCCGTGTTTGCCTCCCAAAGCAGTGAGCTCGCAAAACTTCGGGCTGAGAACGCCGCGCTGAAGGCTGAGCTCACCGCCCTGAAGTCACAGCCTCAGCCGCCGTCCCCAACGCCTAGCGCCGACGATCCGGCGAAGAAAGCGAAGGCCTCTGCTGAGCGCAAACGGCTCTTCATCCGCAAAGATCACTTCGAGACGGTTTACTACATCGCGCCTGGCGGAATGCCCGAGGGTAGGAGGCAGGGTCGCCCTCTACGGCATCCTCTTCCAAAACATGAAAGAGGCGGGTCCGTTGCTATGCGGGCGCATCGGCTTTAACACGTCCTTTGAGTATCTGCGCGACCCCATAAATGGGCGCGGGCAGCACGATTACCATGCCGAGGTGGATTACGCGTTAGGCGCGAGCAAGGCGACTTTCGGCAACGATCTGTGCGAGGGACCGGAAGGCGGGGGGCTTGGCACGTCCACGCTCGCCTTGACCTACGATAACGGGACCGACAAGGACAGTAACGAGACTAGCAGCTGAAGCTTGCTCTGACCTACCAATACTAGGCAAATGGGGCAAAATCGCACATCCATTGCGCTGAGCGCGAGGGTCGAGTCCAGGGGACCGTCGCCGGAGACGGTTCAATACCGGGACCAATCTCGCACAACACGCAAAGCCGGGGCATCGCTGTCCCGGCTCGCTTGATGGGACCATCTCCCATTCGCTGGCGATCGACACCGTCTCGATTGCCTCGTTTGGCTCCTTTAGGGCTGTGGGCAGCCAGCTGTTGCCATCGATCTCATACCAGGAAGCTGTTGTCAGCCATGCCAGCTCGATGACGTCGATGTTCAGATTCGTAACCTTTTCGACGATGCGTTCAATCGCCAGATAGTCGCTGAGATCTACAATCTGCGCGTCAAAATGCCTGGGTGAGCATAGGTTAGTGGGAATGGCTATGCCTTACCGGCAGGGCCGGCACGGGCACCAGTTGCCCGCTGCCGAGTTCAGCCTCGATCATTCATCCTGCGATGTCCTAGAGCAACGCTCTGCCTGCTTCGGGCCGAAGAAACGGGCCTTGGAACTGAGTTTGGCGCTCAAAGGGGCAGCTCCGGCGGTGCACTGGGGACGACGATGCCTGCGGGTTCGGGGGATTGATAAAGCGGCTTGAGCGTCCTGAGTGAGCGTTCAACTTGAATGCGCAGGACGGGAGGAGAGCACGATCGGCTTCACACCGTCATCGGGTTTTGCCCGTACTTTGAAGTTGAATGTCCTTCGCAGCTCACTCGTAGTAAGATCAAACTAGGCGTCGCTTACGCGCCTGTCGAACCGCCGATTTATCGAGGGATGGGGCACACGCGGAAACCAAATTGTTCAGAGCCCTATTTCTGATCTATAGCAATAGCCCAATACCGTGGGGCCAATTATTAGTACAAAATAAAGCCAATATTCTGCAATGATCAGAGCTACGTAGCGAATAAACATTAACGTCAGAGAAAATATTCCAATTTGCATATCTTTATGGAACATCAATTCAAATCTAATATAGTCAACATCTTTGTGATTTAGTTGGTGTTTCTTTAGAATATCACTGTAAGTTGCGCTAAATTCAGGTCTACGGCTGTTTGCTTCCTCCAAAGTCAGCGCCTGAAATTGGTTGTATATTTCAGAAATCTCCAGCGCGCACTTCTGCATCCCGTCTGCCTCGCCGCTGTAATTTTTGGCGCTCTCCAGCAAAGTGATGATAATTAGGAAAATGGATATAATGAGGGACACAACCGACAGAAATTTCGGTCCGCCCGGCGGGAGGCTTGCCTCATAGAGCAGAGGTATGAGCGCCACGATTACCAGGTAAAAGGCGAGGAAAGATGTTGCTGTGGTGGACAGCGACTGTTTCGCTTTGAGCCGTGTGTGGGCGTTAAAGCGGGCACTTTTTGTTTTCCACATCTTTCCTAGGAGCGGGTCGGTGGTTCTGCCGGGATGTGGTTGCATGATCTTCTAAACTCGCGAATTAATGGATTGATCTAGATAGTGGATAATCATGGCCCGACGCAATCAGAGAATTCGACTGGAAGATACCTTCTCGCTTTCAGAAGACTATCTACAACGTCCTCAAGTCGAAGAGCTACGCCCTGGATTGATCACGGCTGTCGTCAAGGAGACAGGCGAAGATCGAACACTTAAGATCTGGTGGAAAGCTGGAGATCAGGCAGACGGGGAATTTAGGGAGCTCTGGAACCATGAAAGGCTTCAGGTTGATCGGGTAATGAACTATCCTGACGCCGATGAAGTCATGGTCGAAATCATCGAGATGATCGAGACCGCAGATTCATTTTGCGTGGTATATGAGGCCGCAGCCACTCCGCTGGCGGCACGTCTGCGCACCTTAAGCTCTCGCCATTGGCTGAAGGGGCTGGACATCGTCTCCAATCGAGCAATCCTTTGGAGCAACCTTTCCCGCTTAGCAAAGGCCATAGGGCTATTGCATGCCCGGGGACTGGTTCACGGAAGGCTTGACCGGCATGCAGTGTTCACGAACGGCAGCAATTCTGCGGACTTCAAACTTGGAGGCTTCGAGTGGTGCGTTGGCATGGGGGAGGCCAAACCCCTTGATCCGATGTTGGCGAAAGCGCGCGCGCGGATCGACCGGCTGATTTATTCCTATGGTGACGATTGGAAAGCTCTAGGCGCGCTTTTTGCTGATATATTGGGTGTGGACGTGACTCGGCTTCGGTCGGATGACCCTTTTCAACGGGGCCGACCCGTAATTGATCTAAGCGAAGGCGAGATCGATTTTCTGCGTCGACTAACTGATCCCCATAGAGAAGACGCCGCTGATGCACGTTGGGTCATGCGTTCGGTCGACGCGCTACTACGCGAGCTCGTCCGGTTTGGGACCACGAAAGCGGCCCGCTTCATTCTACTTGCCCGTCCTAACCGAAAAATGGCGGAAGCTATCGATCAGGCTACTGATGGGGGCATCCCAATCGACGATTTGGATGGTCAAATAGCATACATAGAGGGCGATATTGCGAGTGGCGCCAAGATTGTCGTTTCCAACCAGAACGATTTGGAGACGCTCGATACGTTGACAATCATTACAGAGGCTCTCTCGTACCGCGTTCGACAGTTCACGGACGAAGGTCCACCCACCTGGCAAATCGCTACTGTGGTTTCGATCGTTCCGAGGGATCGAGCTCGACTGCCTGGCGATCGAGAGGTTCATCGCCTTAACCACGAAGTCCTAGTTGCCCGCAACAAGCACGACGCGCTGGCATTGCTCGGCCGCTTGAGAAGTATGGCGATTGACTGGACTATTCCAATAGTCCCTGCAAAAGTCGACGATATCAATCGCGAGAGCGTGCCTTTGCAGCGAGCAGTATTGCTTGTTCAAGTCGTCGAGGCGTTAGTCAAATCGTTGGACATCCTGCCTGTCAGCGTCGCGTCAGCGAAGACGGATGGAGGGAGAAATGTTGTTCGCCTTGCCCCTCGTTTGGGTACAGCTCGCGACAATCTCGCGGCCGAAATTGAAGAGCGCAACACCGCCGAGGTTATGGATCGGATATTCGAAAAAGAAGATCTTGGAACTGACGTCGATTGGAGGCTCAGTGTATCAGGAACATTATCCTCAAAAAATGCAACCGAGATAAGGGCGCGTTTTCTCGGAGTAGTGGAAGGCCCCAACGGCTCTCCGCTCTACGAGTTTGACGTTCTGGATCTCATCCGTGACGAAAAGAACCTGTTTCTCAAGCGCAGCGGAGAAGCGGGGACGGAAGCGTTGATCCGGCGCCGTTTGCGAACAACCAAGGCGCTTGGCGAGCAGCGGGATTTGGCATCGCTGTTTGTCGACTTGAGAAGGCGGATAAGAAGCTCACAGGACGTCTTGGTAGAGGATAGTGAATATCGTGACCTAGATGGCCCAAAGCGGGAAGCATTGGAACAGATCTGGAAAACATTGCCCAACCATCTAGTCGTCGGGCCCCCAGGTGTCGGGAAAACGCGACTAAGCGCCGAGGTAGTCAGGCGACGCCTTGAAGGCGACCCAGCCGCCCGAATTCTCCTGAGTGCTCAAAGCCATCAAGCACTTGATCACCTACTCTCAACCGTCCGAAAGAAGGTTGTCGCGGCGCTGCCGGAAACGATCATAGTTCGGTCTAGGGGAGGAGATGATTCAGTCTCGACGGATGAAGATCTTCGAAAGACCGCGGCTAGCTATCTCGATCGGGTTCTGAGTTCAGCTTTGATAAATGAGGCTCCAGGCCCCTTGCAGCTCGGGATCTCGTCGCTCAAAGAGGCTGTGCTGCACGCCACATTTGATGATGAAGGCAAGGTTACCCGACCGCTTAACCGCCGTGAGGAAATTGGCTTACGTGCATTAGACGCATTAGTTTTAGAATCGGCAAACGTTGTTTTTTCAACAAGTAACTCTTTCGACGTTGAGCGTTTATGTGAAGATGGTGCGCAATTTGATTGGGTTCTAATAGAAGAAGCGGCTAAAGCGACAGGCCCGGAATTGATAGCTCCATTATCGCTGTCAGGGCGCCGGCTGCTGATAGGAGATCATCATCAGCTCCCCCCCTTCGATGCGGAGCGGCTGACGTCAATTCTTTCAAATAACACCGCAGTCCGTAATGCACTACAGCAAGTCGAACATGTACTTGGAGCCACGTTCTTTGAAAGCGGTTTGGATGAGCTAAGATCTGCCGTCCGAGACGAAGCGGTGTTAGAAACGACGACACAACTCGCACTTCGTATGCTCGAGCCCTTTCGTTCACTCGTTGAGGAGGAGGAGCGTAAGCGCACCGTGGCTGGAGGGCAGAGACGCACTGTATCAAGCGAATTGTGGTGCCAACATAGAATGGATCCGGCGATCGCCGAGTTGGTCTCACGTTGCTTTTACAAAAACCGGCTTTACACAGGTGATGACAGGATTGAGAGCGCCAAGTTACCATTGCCTTTTACGTTCGATAGTAAAATTCCAAGCTCGCCGATCGTCTTCATCGACATGCCATTTGCCAGCCGATCTGGTCGAGCTGAGCCGGTTGAGAAGGGGCGGCCACGATGGCATAATCCGTCTGAGCGCAAGATTGTCTTAGAGATACTCCGTCGTCTGAAGGTCGCGGATTTGAAACCCGCCCCTGCCGACCTGAACACTCTGGCTGTGTTATCCCCCTATAGGGCTCAGGTTGAGCGTATGGCCAGAGACTTGGACGTGTTGCGAGATAGCGGTGCGAGTTCTATCGCGCAGTTCTCAGGTTTCACCCACGATAGCCGCATGCATGGAACGGTCGATTCTTCTCAAGGCAGCGAGGCAGACTTGGTGATCGTTTCTTTAGTACGAAACAATCACCGCAATGGCGTCGCCTCGCTCGGCTTTCTAAGAGATCCGCGACGGATGAACGTGCTTCTAAGCCGGGCAAAAATGCAGCTAATCGTCGTCGGGTCTTTGGAGTTCTTAAAAGAAAGCACGCGGCACGCCTCCGCCGTCGAACAGGATGACCTCGCATTCATACGTTTGTTCCTGGACACGCTAGAGTACCTTACTACACAAAAAGCATACCGAGGTGGACCCGCGGCGGTTGTCACTAGGGCGGCTGATGCTCTTGAAGGAGTGACATTTTGATCACGAGCAAAAGCCGTCCACTGGCGATTGCCGCAATCCCCATTCTTCGTGTTTCGGCCCGGGTTGTTCTTGAGAAGGGACGGGGCTGGAGTGCCATTGATGAGCTTGTCCTATGGGCATTTTCAATTAAGGCACGATCAGCAACACAGATGGCGAGAGAGTTGAACCTCCCGAGGCGCGTTATCCTGGAAATCGTCTACCGGATGATGCGCTTCCGGCTGATCGAAGCGGTGTTGCTGCATGGCGTTCCGGCATTTCAGGCCACCGCATATGGGTCGGCAATTGTCCTTCATGGTGAGGAAATCCCCACACTTCAGCGAAGATTTTCTCGCAAGATTGCCTTCGTGGTCGATAAGATAACTGGAACGGTCTTTCCTAAAAGGGACGTTCGGGTCGAGAATGCTGGGGCGCTGACGGCTTTCAAAGAGAGTGGGGCCGCTGTCCATGAGATCGAAGTACGTGGACAAAAGGTTCAAACGAGTCCGTCTCAAAATGTAGCAAGATTTCAGGAGATTCTTAATCCTGATGAGACTTTAATTTATTTTGATGGCGATACTCTAATCGAGCGAGATGACGAATACATCATCGTGACTGCTGACGGTCATGATCTAAGGGGTCTGCCAGCAAAGGCACCTGCGCAGCTAAAATCCCAAGTTGTTTATGCCCTTTCGCTTCCCGTATCGGGAAAGAAGGTCGTGATGAACTCTCTCATTTCGAAGGACGACGAACCGATCGTGCCGTTGATGGCCCGAATTGATTTTGATCCGCGCACAGACCTGATCGTGGGTGGTCAAGAGCACATGGATGCATTCCATGCCATTCTTGCGACGGCCAGCCGTCGAATATACCTCCACTCGTCATTCTTGAAAAAGGACAGCTTCGACAATGTCGTTGACCTTATGCGTGGCGCTGTAAGGAGGGGGGCGCGCATAGATATATTTTGGGGAGCCGGAAGCTCGAACGAGCCAAAAGAAAAGACTCTTTTGGAGGCGACTGCGATCTCAAAGGCGATCTCGGGTGATGACTCTCTTAGAGGAAGCGTCACTATTCATCTGCGCTCCACCGGGTCGCATGCCAAACTGATTGTTGCGGACGATGGGCTTGGTGGTTGGATCGGAGCAATAGGATCTTGCAGCTGGCTCTTCAGCAAGTTTGATCGCCTCGAAGTCACTGCAATATTGCGATCGCCGGGTATCGTGGCGCAGCTGGTTAGCAGCTTCTGTAAACTTATAGCGCAACCCGGCTTTCGGCCCGAAGTCGGTAGTGAACTTTACCTTTTGGGGAACGCTCTCAGGCTTCAGCCTCAACAAGGAAAAATGACCGCGGGAGTAGTATCGGGCCAGATGCATGAAGCCCTCTTGCGCCACGCGAGTGGAACCGCCGAAAAACGCTTCCTGATTGCCAGTGATCGGCTAGGAAATGCCGCATTTGCCAATGCAATAATTCCTGCTGAACACTTCCATTCGAGGACAGGTTTAACCCCCGTAGTCGTATACAGTCAGAACTCCGGTGCCATCGCAGAGGCCAGCGCAGCTATGTCGGTCGCAGTAGAAGCACTGGCAAGAGGCGTTCAGGTCGTGTCACCGACAGAGAGTTTCCACGCGAAGTTCCTCCTATGGGGCGAGGATGACGTGGTGATCACGAGTCTCAACATGGGCTCTGCAACAATCAGCCCAGACCTTCCGATGGGGGAATTGGGCGTTCACCTGTCAGGTTCGCAGGTCGCAAGCCACCTTATTGATAGGCTCCGGGGGCGGTGGGCCTTTCTTTAGGGAGTTGTTGCTGAATGCGAGGATGTGGGCGTGCCTTTTGATGTAACCACCGATGAAGTTAGCGTCGAAGTTGGAAGGATGCGGAAGCGGCGCCCGTCGGTGAGCTGGTCCGATACGAAGTCGAGCGACCAGCGCTCGTCGGGCCTCTGCGGCACCAGCATCGGCGCCCTGGTCCCGATCGCCCGCTTGCGGCCGCCACGGCGGCGAACGGCGAGCTTCTCTCCCGATAGAGCCGGAACAGCTTCTTGTGGTTCACGACCAGGCCCTCCCGCCTCAGCATCACGAGAAGACGCCGGTAGCCGAACCGGCGACGCTCCTGCGCGATCGCCTTCATCCGCTCGCGAACCTCGCGGTCGTCCGGCCTGCTGGTCTCGTAGCGAACCGTCATGCGGTGACCTGCCTCTGAACTGTCATCCAGCTGCGATTAGAGCCTCGACCGTTTTTGTTACGCCATGTGGCGCGGGTTGAGCAACCGGCGGAGGCGCGGAGCCTTCCATCAGCACAGCGTCGGAGCCGGTTGCGGTGATGACCTCGGCATAGGCTGCCGGGGTCTGGTAGCCGAGCGAGGAATGCGGCCTCGCGGTGTTGAAGTCCTCCTTCCATTCGGTGACCTGCCACTGAGAATTTCCTCCATGTGAGATTAGAGTCCGGCCCTTGATCGAAGGACGGACTGATGAAGAGAAA